>JAGOVA010000019.1 GCA_018061005.1 Sterolibacterium sp.
ACGATCATTTTCCCCCCTTCATTGATGACCATGAATTCGACCTTATCACCAGGCTTCACATTGGCGAGTAACGCTTTGTCTTTGGCTGTAAACACCATGGTCATGCCGGGCATGTCCATGTGCTTAATGGGGCCGTGTTTGATGGTGACTTTGCCAGCCTCAAGGTCTATTTTCTTGACTTCGCCTTCGGTCATCGACGCAGCGGGCTGCGACATATCCATCTTGCTGTGATCCATGGTGGTCTGTGCCATGCTGCTCACAGGCAGCGCGATGCCCAAGGCCAAGGCGGAAACGGTGGTGATTTTCTGGATGATGTTCATGGTTATCCTCGTGGGTAGGTGTTGAAAACAGTGGTGCTGCCGTCGCGCTGGATTAGCAGCACCTGATACGCATCGCGTCGGTTGTCATAGGATGGACCGTCCATGCCTGGCGACCCAACCGGCATGCCTGGCACTGACAGTCCCAAGGCTTTGGGTTTTTCTTTGAGTAGGCGTTGGATGTCTGCAGCGGGCACGTGGCCCTCGATCACATAGCCCTGGATCAATGCCGTGTGGCAAGAGCCAAATTTCTGCGGCATACCAAGGCGTGCGCGTGCGGCGTTGTTGCCTTGATCAATCACAGTGGCCTCAAAGCCGTTCTTTTCGAGGTGCGCGATCCAGTCTTTGCAGCAGCCGCATTTGGGGTCTTTCCAGACCTGCAGGGTTGCTGGTGCGGCGTAGGCGAGCATGGTCGAAGGCACAAGTGCCAGCACAGCGATACCGGCAAGCCACGCGCGCCGGGTGGTATGAACCCTTGAGTGCAGTCGAGACATGGGACGCTCCTTGCTGATTGCTCAAACTATTTCTTGCTGACTTTGACTTGACCCTTCATACCGGCCTCGTAGTGCCCCGGCATCAGGCAAGCAAAATTCACGGGGCCCGCCTTGGTGAACTGCCAGACGATTTCTCCCTGCTTTCCAGGAGCCAGCGTGACCTTGCTGGGCTCGTCGTGCTCCATGTCAGGGAACCTCTTCATCTGTTCCAGGTGTTCCAGCAATTCTTGCTGAGTACCCAGACTCAGTTCGTGTTTGACCTGACCTTTGTTTTTGACGATGAAACGCACCGTCTCGCCTTGCTTGACCTGAATATCAGAGGGCGTGTAACGCATGTTGTCCGTCATCTCGACGGTGACGGTTCGGCTGGCTTTGCTGGCCACGCCGGGTTTTCCAATGGCAGTCTCGTCACTGTCGTGGCCGTGACCACCTGCATGGGTACCACCTGCAAAAGCAGCACTGGACAACGCCAGCGCGGCGATCAAGGTTAAGGGACGAAGGGTTCGGGTCATCTGGGTCATTGCGATTTCTCCTGGGTTGAATGAAAAGGATCAGTGGTTGTCGTGGCCGCCGCCGCTTGGCTTGCGCACTTTTACTTCCGTTGGGGTGAGCGGCTTCTCGGCGCGTGGCATGGATTGCCCGCCTTCCGACTTGAAGCGGGCGGGTTCGGCCAGTGGCCCGGTGTATTCGTGCGCAACCGAGCCTTCCGGGTGCTTGAACCAGCCCGGATTGCTGTAATCACCGGGCTTTTGGTCGCGGCGTACCTTGAGCACGCTGAACATGCCGCCCATCTCGACCGAGCCGAACGGGCCTTCGCCGGTCATCATGGGCGCGGTGTTGTCAGGAATGGGCATTTCCATCTCGGTCATGTCGGCCATGCCGCGCTCGCCCATCACCATGTAGTCTGGAATCAAGGAATTGATCTTCTTGGCGATCCCTCGATGATCAACACCGATGAGCGTGGGCACATTGTGACCCATGGCATTCATGGTGTGGTGACTCTTGTGGCAATGGAAGGCCCAGTCGCCTTCCTCGTCGGCGAGAAATTCGATCTGCCGCATTTGGCCGACCGCGACATCGGTGGTGACCTCGTACCAGCGAGTGCTCTTGGGAGTTGGCCCGCCATCTGTGCCAGTGACGAGAAACTCGTGAGCGCCCAGTATTGGGCACCAGTGGCGGCATGGTGTCAGGGCTGGTTTGAATGACGGGCTCTGGCAAGGCTGCAAGTGCCACGCGGCTCACAGCACTGGCTGCAACTGCACCACCAGCGATACTGGCCAATCGGAAAAAATCTCTTCTGGATGTCATTGCTTTACTCTCGTGTTCAATGTCCAGCCGCGCCAGCGCTAGGCGCGCTGGTCATCACGGACAGGGAGGTCGTGGTGGGGCGGCCGATCAACGATGCCTGCAAGGCTGCGTCCGCCAGCCAGTACTGCTGCTGCGCAGCGATGGCGGCGGTCACGGTGCCGACTTGATCACGAGCATCGGCCATCAGCTCAAAGACACCAATCAGCATGCCGTTGTAGCGAAGTTGGTTTTCATCGGAGATCACACGGCGCACGGGCAGCACTTCATCCCGGTAATGCTTGGCCACATCAAATGATGTGCGATAGGCCGAATAACTCTCGCGCAAGTGCGAGCCCGCCGCGCGCACCGTGGCCTCCAGTTGATTGGCCGCCGCGAGCGTGCGGGCATTCCACGCATCGCGCTGCATGCCGCCCCAGTCGAAAATTGGTAAGCGAACCGCCACCTCGAATCCGCGCGGTTCGGTTCGGGTTCCTGCTGCGTTGTCAAATACCGTATTGCGCCGCGCGGTCAGTTCGATGTCGGTGAAGCTGGTGATGATGTTCAAGCCTTGTGCCTTGCCCGCGCCAGCCAGTGCGCTTTGCGCCAAACGAATGTCCAGACGACCATTCGTCGCCAATGCGCCGACCGTATTTGGTTCGAGCGGCGCTTTGGGCAAATCGGGCAGACGTTCGGGCAGTTGGAGTTGTTGCCCCTGCGCCTCATCAAGCCCCAGCAAACGAATCAGCTCCTCCCGGCTCGCGGTCGCTTGGTGTTGGGCCGTCGCCAGGCGGGTAGCGGCATCGGCATAGAAAGATTGCTCACGGGCACGACTGATGCGGTTGAAGTTGCCTACCGACTGCATGCGCCGCGCGAGTTCGGCACCTGCCTCGGCGCTTTCAAACACCTGTCGCGCGTAGCTCAGGGCCTGCTGAGCCGCCACGGCACGCACCCAGGCTTGGCGTACCTGCGTCACGCGATCCACCACCTCAGCAGAAAGACGGAATTGCGCCTGCTCAATGCGGCGCTCGGCGATGTGCTTTCGCAGTTGCCTGATTGGATGCTTGCGCATCCAGAGTACGACGAGCAGGCATTTACATCGGCGCTCACCACCATTGCTGAGGTCTGGGAGTTGCTGTTTCCGCACTTCAGGGAACGGATCGTCAAGCAAGTTCTCGAGCGCGTCACCGTCCATCCCAACGAGATCAGCGTGCGTCTGCGCGTTGACGGATTTGTCGCCCTCGTACGCGCTCATCTGGAAGGAGAGACGCTGCAACTCACGATTCGCGAAATGCTGAGCAAGCCACCGCCCAAAAAGTCACCTAAAACAACTCGCTGATGCACTCAGAAGCACCCAATTTAAGAGTGCTCCTCCACGAGACAAGTCAAACTCTGCGGATGCGACACACGCATAACTTGTTGCTTTTAAAGGGGATGTGCGTGTGCCACATGGGACGAGTTGCTTACCTTCTTCTGAGAAAGAAAGGCGGCAGAGAATCGAACTGGGGCTGGTTTCTGGCGCACGTAAAAAGTGCTGGCACACGCAACTTGGCGGGCTTCCCCGCGTGGCACGGGGAAATTCAGAAATAAAAAAGCCCAACCGAGGAAGGTTGGGCTTTAAATATGGTGGCCAGTCGCGGAATCGAACCACGGACACGCGGATTTTCAATCCGCTGCTCTACCAACTGAGCTAACTGGCCCTTGCGTCTCGCAAGCAAGGCGCGAATTCTATCTGAGTGTCGAGCCGATGTAAATATCGAATGGGAAATCCGGGTAAAATTGCGGGTCATGATCGAATACACCCTAAACGGCGAGACGCGGCGGCTGGATGCGGCCATCAGCGTGTCGCAACTGCTTGCAGCACTCGGCCTGACTGAAAAGCGGCTGGCTGTCGAAAAAGATGGCCAGATTGTGCCGAAAAGCCACCATACGACGTGCATGGTGGTCGCGGGTTGCCGTATCGAGATCGTCGTTGCGGTTGGCGGCGGCTGATTTTTCCACTGTTTCATACCCTCTCTCTCTCATGAACGACGACAATTTGGTGATCGCCGGCAAGCCCTATGCTTCGCGCCTGCTGGTAGGTACAGGAAAATACAAGGATTTTGCCGAAACGAAACAGGCGGTGGATGCGTCCGGCGCGCAGATCGTGACGGTGGCCATACGGCGCACCAATATCGGCCAGGAGCCCGGCCAGCCTTCGCTGCTGGAGGTGTTGCCGCCCGACCAATACACCCTGCTGCCCAATACGGCCGGTTGCTACAACGCCGAGGATGCGGTGCGTACCCTGCGGCTGGCGCGCGAACTGCTCGACGGCCACGATCTGGTCAAACTCGAAGTGCTGGGCGATCCGAAGACACTGTTTCCCCACATGCCCGAAACGCTCAAGGCGGCCGAAACACTGGTTCGCGACGGCTTCAAGGTGATGGTGTATTGCAGCGACGATCCCATCCAGGCCCGGCTGCTTGAAAACATCGGCTGTGTGGCGATCATGCCGCTGGCTTCGTTGATCGGTTCGGGTATGGGCATTCTCAATCCGTGGAATCTGCGCCTCATCATCGATCAGGCCAAAGTGCCGGTGCTGGTGGATGCGGGGGTGGGCACAGCTTCTGACGCAGCGATTGCGATGGAACTGGGGTGTGACGGGGTGCTGATGAACACGGCCATCGCCCAGGCACGCGATCCGGTTCGCATGGCAGGCGCCATGAAGAAAGCGGTCGAGGCGGGACGCGATGCCTGGCTGGCCGGGCGCATGCCGCAAAAATTCTATAGTGCGGCACCCAGCTCACCGAGCGGTGGGCTGATCGGCACATCAACCTTGGTAACCCAGGGCAGCGCATCTTGAGCACCCTCGAACACGAACACGACCGCAACCACCCGCCGCCAGCCGACACGCAAACGCACGGCCATATCCGCAGTTATGTGCTGCGTCAGGGGCGGGTTTCCAATGCCCAGCAACGGCACCACGATGAAGGCATGCCGCGCTGGGGGGTTCCGTATCGTGCCGAACTCCTGGACTTAACCACCGTTTTTGGTCGCCCTTCCGCCCACGCGCCGAAAATTCTTGAAATCGGCTTTGGCATGGGGGAAACCACCGCACGCATCGCCGCCGATCATCCGGAAAACGATTATCTCGGCCTGGAAGTACATACCCCCGGCGTGGGTAGCCTGCTCAAGGAAATCACCGAACGGGGTTTGAACAACCTGCGCATCTGCCAGCACGATGCGGTTGAAGTGTTGCGCGACATGATTCCATTGGCATCGCTCTCCGGCGTGCATGTGTTTTTCCCGGATCCCTGGCCGAAAAAACGCCAGCAAAAACGCCGTTTGATACAGCCACCGCTGGTGCACCTGCTGGCGCAACGCCTGCTTCCGGGCGCATATCTGCATTGCGCGACTGACTGGGAAGAATATGCCTTGCAGATGGTTGAGGTGCTCGCCGCCGAGCCGCTACTGGAAAACACCGGCACCTTGCCCGGCGGCTTTGCTCCGCGCCCGGCCTATCGGCCACAAACCAAGTTCGAAACACGCGGCCTGCGTCTCGGGCATGGGGTCTGGGATGTCGTGTTCCGCCGCAAGGCGGGCTGAAATGCGCGCGGGACAACAGACCTTGCGCACCCTGAAAACCCTGCGCGCCCTGCTTTACGTTTTTCTGGGCTGCTGGCTCCTGGCGGGCTGCGCCACATTGAGCGGCGGCTCCCGTCAGGTCGATGTGCCACTGTCCCGCCTGCAGGAAAGCCTGGGCTCACGTTTCCCCCTCGACAAGCGGGTGCTGGAAATGTTTCACATCCAGCTGACCCGGCCGCAGCTATCGACCCTGCCGGAGCAGGAACGACTGCTCATCACGCTGGGCATGGCGGTCTCGACGCCGCTCACAGTGCAGCCCTGGAATGGTCGGCTGGCCTTGTCGGGCAAACTGTTCATCGACGCCGCACAAAACGCCATCGTCATGCGCGACGTGCGGGTGGAAAAATTATCGGCCGACGGCATGGATGAAGCCCGTCAGCGATTGCTGGGGAAAGTGATGGATCTCGTCACCGACCAGGTGCTGCAGGACAGTCCGCTCTACCGCTTCAAACCGGATGAACTCCGCTATTTCGGCACGCAATATGTGCCCATCGCCATTCATCCGGTCAGCGATGCGTTACGGCTGACCTTCGAGCCGGCCCGCCCCGCGCATCAGCTGCGGTAATCCGCGTTGATCTTCACATAGTCGTAAGAGAAATCGCAGGTCCAGACCTTGGCCTGCGCGGAGCCGCGCCCGAGATCGATGCGGATGACAATTTCCGCTGCGGCCATTTCCCGCGCACCATCGGCCTCTTGATAGCTCGCCGCGCGGCCGCCGTTTTCCGAGACCAGCGTATGGCCCAGCCACAACCGCACCTGGCTGACATCGAGATCGTTCAGCGACGCATGCGCCTGCGCGGCATTGCCGATCGCCGCGAGGATGCGCCCCAGATTCGGGTCGGACGCAAAGAACGCGGTCTTCACCAACGGTGAATGGGCGATGGCATAACCCACGGCCTTGCACTCCGCCGGGTCACGCCCGCCCGCCACGGCAATCTCGATGAATTTGGTCGCGCCCTCGCCATCACGCACGATGGCCTGCGCCAGCTCGGCGGCCACGGCGATGACCGCCGCACTCAGGATCGCGTAATCCGATCCAGCGCCCGCCCCCACCTCACGAATTTCCGCATGGCCGGCCTGACCACTGGCCATCAACACGAAAGAGTCATTGGTCGACGTGTCGCCATCCACGCTGATGCAGTTGAAGGACACATCCGCCGCTTCTTTCACCAGACGTTCGAGCAGAGGCTGTGAAATCAGCGCATCGGTGGCGACAAACCCCAGCATGGTGGCCATGTTCGGCTTGATCATGCCCGCCCCCTTGGAAATGCCGGTGACATTGACCGTATGGCCCTCCAGCTGAATCTGCCGCGAGGCCACCTTGGCGATAGTGTCGGTGGTCATGATCGCGTGCGCTGCGTCATGCCAGGCCTGGGCATCGTCACGCAATGCGGCCTGGCAATGCGGCAACCCGGCTTCGATGCGCTCAACCGGCAGAGGCTCCATGATGACCCCCGTGGAAAACGGTAGCACCTGATGCGCGTCGATGCCCAGTTGTTGCGCTGCGGCCTGACAGGTGGCGCGGGCGGCGGCCAGCCCCGGCTCACCCGTGCCCGCATTGGCGATGCCGGTATTGATGACCAGTGCGCGGATCGTGTCACTGCCACGCGCCAGATGCTGCTGGCAGACCTGCACCGGCGCCGCACAAAAACGGTTCTGCGTGAACACGCCCGCCACACGGCTGCCGGGCGACAACGTAATCAATGTCAGATCGCGCCGGTTGAGTTTGCGGATGGCTGCTTCGGCAATGCCTAAGCGCACACCGGCCACAGCATGCAGGGTAGATACCGCTGGGGTGATGTAATTCACGGGCATGAAAAACTCCTGAAAAATGGGGGGAGGAAAGTGAAATCAGTCGAGCGTTCCGTCGATGCCGAACACGCTGTGCCAGAGGGTATTGACGGCCGCCATGTGCGCGCCGACCTGTTCGGGGGGCAGCCGCGCCTTCTCATTATTGAGACGTGCGGTGTGTTGCAGACGACGGTAATCGCGATAGGCATTGCGGGCGGCCTCGGCCTGCTCGGCGGGAATCAGCCCCAGCTCTGCGGCAATTTTCAGCAAGGCGATATTGCCGAGATTCCCGGTCAGTTGCGGATATTCATGGGCATGGCCGAGCACGAGATACTGAACCATGAATTCCACATCAACCAGCCCTCCGCGATCATGCTTGAGATCAAATACCGTGGCTCGCTGATCGGCCGGCGTGGCATGGCTGTCCAGCATTTTCTGCCGCATCGTCAGGACTTCATGACGCAACGCGGAAGCATCGCGTGGCTGGCGCAGGATTTCATCGCGGATATTTTCAAAGGCCGCGCCAATTTCACGATCGCCCGCCGAAAAGCGGGCGCGGGTCAACGCCTGGTGTTCCCAGACCCAGGCGGCCTCTAGTTGATATTGACGCAAGGCGGCAAGGGTCACCACCAGCAGGCCGGATTCCCCATTGGGACGCAGGCGCAGATCGGTTTCAAACAGGCTGCCTGCCGCCGTCTGGCTGGAAAGCCAGGTGTTGAGGCGCGTAGCCAGCCGGGCGTAATTTTCAGCGGCGGAAGGATCAGTATCCGCATCGTCCATCACAAAAATAAGATCCAGATCAGAGGCGTAGCCCAGCTCCTTGCCGCCCAGCTTGCCGTAGCTGATGATGGCGAAACGCGGCGTTTCAACATGCCGTTTGGTGACCTTCCGCCAGGCAAACTTCAAGGCCAGTTCGAGGATGAGATCCGCCAGCGCGGAAAGATGATCGGCCAGTTTTTCGACCGTCAGCACGCCGCCGATATCCTGCACCAGCAAGCGGAACACCTGGGCATGATGCGCTTCACGCAACAGATCCATCTGCCGCTCGGTATCCGGCTCGGCGGCATCGAGTGCCTGCTCGAGTGAGCGCCGAAAGCCCGTCCAGTCCGGGGCGACATCGAGGATGCGCGGATCGAGCAGTTCGTCGAGCAACAACGGGTGACGCTTCAGGAAATCAGCCGCCCATAACGAGGCCGCCGCCAGCTGGGCAAGCTTTCTCAATGCCTGCGGATATTGAAGCAGCAGCGAGAGATAGGCCGGGCGACGACTGACCGCTTCCAGTAAATCGAGAATGCGCGTCAACGCCGCATCCGGCTGTGTGGTAGCGGCACACACCTCGATGACGCGAGGTGCCAACGCGTCAAAACGGCTGCGGGTCGATTCCGGCATCTGCTGATAACGCCCCCCTTCACGCAAGGCTGCCAGACGCTGCGCCAGCGCCATGCCATCGTGATAGCCCTGCGCCACCAGCCGGGTGGCCGTGTCATGGCAGGCAGCGTTTGCCGTGCCTGTCGTATCTGTCACATTCGCCGCGCCCTGCCACAGATCATCGTTATCGTGGCTGGTTCCATTCGGATCGGCAAAAACGGCTTCGAAATGTTGCGAGACGAACTGCCGATGATCGTCAAGCTCCGCCAGCAATGCGGCATAACTAGCAAACCCCATGGCCGCTGCAACCAGAGCCTGATCTTCGGCTTTTTCGGGCAGGCTGTGGGTCTGGGCATCATCGAGATATTGCAGACGATGTTCAAGGCAACGCAGGAAATGATAAGCCGCGTCCAGCGCCATCACGGCTTCAGGCTCCAGCTGGCGGCGTTCGGCCAGCAAGGACAACACCTGCAAAGTTGGTTTGATCTGCAGGGGCGTGTCCCGCCCCCCGCGGATGAGCTGGAAAACCTGGGCGATGAATTCGATCTCGCGAATGCCGCCGGGCCCCAGCTTGATGTTGCCTGCCATGTCCTTGCGGGCGACTTCGCGGCGAATCTGCGCGTGCAGTTCGCGCATCGCGTTGATGGTGCCGAAATCCAGATACTTGCGAAAAACGAATGGGCGACGCAGTGCTTCGAGCTGCGCCAGCCAGTCCGTCCAGGGTGCCGATTGCGCCATGTCGGCCGACAACAGCGGGCGCGCCTTGATCCAGGCATACCGCTCCCACTCGCGCCCCTGGGTGATGAAATAGTTTTCCAGCATATCGAAACAGCAGACCAGCGGACCGGAATCACCATTCGGACGCAGCCGCATATCGACACGAAACACCTGGCCTTCGCCGGTGATGTCGGCAATGGCATTGATCAGGCCACGCCCCAGACGGGTGAAGAAATCAAAATTGCCGATGCGCTTGCCACTGCCCTGCGGCGTGATGCCATCGGTTTCGCCGTCTTCCGGATAGACAAAAATCAGGTCGATATCTGAAGACACATTCAGCTCACGCCCGCCCAGCTTGCCCATGCCAATGACGATCAACTGCTGGGCTTGCCCTTCCGCATTGCGGGGCGTGCCATAGCGGGCGACGAGTGCATCGGCCAGCACGGTTTGCGCGGTCGCCACGGCGATTTCGGCAATCAGCGTCATCCCCTCGGTGACTTCTGCCAGACTCGCCAGACCGGCCAGGTCGCGCGCCACCAGCCGCGCGTAAGCGCGTTGCTTGAGCTGGCGCAAGGCGGGTTTCAGATTGTCTTCATGCAGCGCCGCAGGCAAAAACTGGCGCAGCATCAGCGCATCCAGCGGCGTATGCAGATGCGCCTCAGTGTCTTCACGCAGCGCCGGTTGGGCGGCGTAGAGGCGCGCCAGCGCGCGCGACCAGGGCAAAATTTCGTTCAGTATTCCTGCGGGCGTCGAGTGCGTGGTCATTCGGGTAAAATTCGGAAGTTACACAGTTTTCTGCTCAGCCCGTCATTCTAGCCCCGCGTATGGCTTTGGGCGCAGCGTGACTCAACGTGACGCAATGTGGCGTACCGTGTCCCCTCGCCTACGGCTTCAGCCAACGAATGTATGCCGCATGCCATGAACACAAAAACCGGTGACATCTTCTCCGAATCAGATCAAAACGCCCGTCATCGAAACCGAAATCGAAACTGAACGCCCCCCACTCCCTGCCGATCCTGCGCCGCACGCTGCGCCACCCGCCCCACTGAACGAAACGTCCGGGGCTGCGGTCTCGTCACGCAAACCCGACGCGGGGCATACGGGACAAACCCGCTTCACCCACGCCACCCTTGGCCACCTCGGCACCCTGTGCTGGCGGCTGGCACTGGGGCTGTATTTCGTCCTCGCGCTGCTGATTCTGACGCTACGTTACGCCGTATTGCCGCACATCGAAGATTATCGGGGCGATATCGAACGCGCCCTGTCGTCATCGCTGCATCTGCCCGTCGCCATCGCCCGCATCGACGCACACTGGCAGGGGCTGCTGCCTTATCTGTCCCTGCATGGCCTGCAGGTGCATGACCGTGAAGGACGCGCCGCACTCGGCTTCGATAATATCGAAGCCGAGTTGTCATGGACTTCGCTGCTTTATTTCGAGCCCCGTTTTTACCGGCTGGAAATCATCGCGCCCTCACTCGACATCCGCCGCGATCGCACGGGTCGTTTCTTTGTCGCGGGCTTGCCGCTGGACACCGAATCGTCCACCGATACGGCTTTCTCCGACTGGCTGCTGGCGCAGCGCCGCATCGTCATCCGTGATGCGCGCATTACCTGGCACGACGAGCAGCGCGGCGCACCGCCGCTGGAATTGCAGCACCTCCACTTTCTGTTGCAGAACAATGGTCGCCGCCATCGTTTTGGTCTGACCGCCGAACCGCCCCGCGCGCTGGCCGCACGGCTGGATGTGCGAGGCGACTTCAAGGGCGACGACCTGAGCCGCCTGGCTGAATGGAGTGGCCAGGCCTATGCCGATCTGGATTACGCCGATCTTGCCGTCTGGCGTCAGTGGCTCGATTACCCGATTGAACTCCCGCAAGGCAGCGGTGCGTTGCGCCTGTGGCTGGGCGTTGCGCGGGGGCAACCCACAGAAATAACGGCAGATATCGCCTTGCACCATGTGCAGATGCGCTTGGGCAAGGGCTTGCCTCTGCTGGACCTGCCCGCCCTGACCGGCCGGCTGTCTGCCACGCACACCGCACAAGGCTACCGCCTGAACGCCCAGCGACTGGCCTTGCAGACGCAGGATGGCATCGACTTTGCACCGACCGACTTCCATTTTGAATGGAATGAAAGTGCCGATCGCCGCACCGCGAACGGCATGTTCAACGCCAACCAGCTCGACTTCGATGCGCTGGCACGCCTGGCCAGCCACTTGCCATTCGATGCGGCCACGCGCAAACAACTGGTCGACTACGCCCCGCGTGGCCATCTGCTCGATCTCAAAACACACTGGAAAGGCCCACTCAACGCACAAGGCGAACTCCATCCAGCGGAATATGGCATCGCGGCACGTTTTCAGGGACTGGGGGTCAACGCCCAGGGTGCCTTGCCCGGCTTTAGTGGCCTGAGTGGCAGCGTGACGGGCGATGAGCAGGGCGGCGTGTTCCACCTGGATAGCCCGCAGGCCACACTCGCCCTGCCCACCGTGTTTGCCGAACCGCGCATCGAACTCGGTACCTTCAAAGCGCAGGCACGCTGGAAAGCCCAGCAGGAAACCATCGACGTGCGGCTGGAACAGGCCTCTTTCGAAAATCAGGATGCGGCCGGCATGGCCCGTGGCCGTTATGTCTACCATCTTTCCGACCACGGCGAAGCCAGCACACCAGGCGAAATCGACCTCGATGCGCGGCTGACGCGCGGCCACGGTGGCGCGGTGTGGCGTTACATCCCGCTGGCAGTCGGACAGGGCGTGCGCGACTGGCTGAAAACCGCGATCATCGGCGGCAGCAGTCATGACACCACGCTGCGCCTTAAAGGCGACTTGCGCCAATTCCCGTTCGACGACGGCAGCGGCATTTTTTCAGTCAAAGGCCGCTTTCAGGATGCCACGCTGCGCTACGCCGACAGCTGGCCGGCCATCGAGCACATCAACGGCGCGCTGGAATTCACTGGCAACCGCATGCTCATCCAGGCGGATAGCGGCACACTGTATGGTGTCCGGCTGAGCCAGGTCGAAGCCACCATCCATGATCTGCGTCCGGAAGTCACCCCCCTGCACATCCACGGCAAGGCCAGCGGGCCGACGACCGACTTCCTGCGCTTCATCGAGGCCAGCCCGGTTGGCACCAGCATCGACCACTTTACGGCGGAGATGAGCGCGCAAGGGCAGGGCACGCTGGAGCTCAAACTGATGCTGCCGCTGCCCCATCTGGATAAATCCGTCATCGAAGGCAGCTACCAGTTTGCAGGCAACCGTCTCAAGGTGGATGCCGACCTGCCGCCTTTGGGCGACGTCCAAGGACGACTACGTTTCACCGGCGATGCGCTGCAAGCCGACCGGGTGCGCGCCACCCTGCTGGGCATGCCGATGACGCTCGATCTGAAAACACAGGCCGGCGCGCTGGCCGTCAATGCGGAGGGGCAGCTTGCCATCGACGACCTGCGCCAGCAAATGCCGCACCCCATCCTCAACCAGCTCTCTGGCAGCGCACGCTGGCGCGGAACGGTGTTGGCCCGCAAAAAAACGGCCGAAGTGACCCTTGAGTCATCGCTGGTCGGCATTCGCTCGACGCTGCCCGAACCGTTCAACAAAAACCCGAACGAGGTGCTGGCTTTGCATTTTGAACGCAAGTCACTACCCTCTGCGACCGCCACCCCATCCACCTCCTCCACATCATCTACGCCCCCCACAGCCGCCCCCACGCGCGACCAGATCGACTTCTCGCTGGGCGCGCTCGCGGCGGCGCGGCTGATCCGCCGCATGGACGCGCAAAGCGGTACAGCGCTGGCTGAACGCGGTGCGCTGGCCATCGGCGAACCCCTGGTCATGCCGGAAAAGGGCGGCTTGCTGGCAGTGAACCTGAAAAAAATCAATGTCGATCTGTGGCGCAGCCTGCTAGCACGGCCTGCCGGAGAGCCCGGTGCGGAAAACCATGCCAGCGCGTTGCCCCTGCCCCTGAATGTCGTGACCCTGAAAACCCAGGAGCTGGAGGCTTTCGGCCACCAGCTCAGAGAGCTGGATGCCCGCGCCAGCTTGTCGCGCGAGGGTGCCTGGCATGCCAGCCTGAAAAGTCGTGATGTCACCGGCGAGCTGTTCTGGAAAGGTCAGGGCAGCGGCCGTCTGGGTGCCCGTCTGAAGCAACTGATCATTCACCAGGCCACCCCTCATGTCGGCGATACACCGACACCACCACCGCCCCCGAACACGAGCACCACCACCACACGCCCCGAAGACTTGCCCGGGCTGGATATTGAAGTTGATCAATTCACCGTGCGCGACAAGGCGCTGGGCAAGCTCAAGCTCACCGCCGACAACCATGCCGGCCGCTGGGAAGCGCGACTCGATATCGACAATGAGGACGGCAACCTGTCGGGTAGCGGCCGCTGGCAACCACGTGCGACACAAGCCGATACGCAGCTCAAGTTTCTTCTGACCGCCAAAAGCATCGAAAAACTGCTCTCCCGATTAGGCTATGCTGATGCCGTAAAACGCGGCAAGGCCACGCTGGAAGGACAGGTCTCATGGAATGGCGCGCCCTTCGCCATCGACTACCCCAGCCTGGGCGGTCAGTTCCGGGTGGATGCTGAAAATGGCCAGTTCAACAAGCTGGAACCCGGCGTCGGGCGTTTGCTGGGAGTGCTCAGCCTGCAATCCCTGCCACGCCGGATCACGCTGGATTTTCGCGATGTGTTCAGCCAGGGCTTTGCCTTCGACAGCATCAACGGGAACCTGAGCATGAACAAGGGTGTGATCGAAACACGCGACCTGCAGATCAGCGGCCCTGCCGCCAAGGTGCTGATGAGCGGCAGCGCCAGCGTGCCACAGGAAACCCAGAACCTCAAAGTGCGCGTACAGCCTGCGATTGGCGAATCCCTGGCGGTCGGGGCGATGATCGCGCATCCCGCCGCAGGTGCGCTCGCCTGGCTGGCGCAAAAAGTGCTGCGTGACCCGCTCGATCAGGCCTTTGCCTATGATTATTCTGTGACCGGCAGCTGGGCTGACCCCAAGGTGGAAAAACTTTCCGCCCCCGCACCGCAACCGGCTTCCCCCGTCGAGAAAAAGAATTGAGACCATGACAAAGATTGCGGCGCTGCAAATGATTTCGGGCCCGGATGTGGCCGCCAATCTTGTCGAGGCAGAACGGCTGATTGCTACTGCCGCCGCACAAGGGGCGCGCCTGGTTGCCCTGCCGGAATACTTCCCGCTGATCGGTGCGACCGACAGCGCACGCCTGGCCGCACGCGAGGAAGATCAGGAAAATGCGCCATTCAGCACCACCCCGATACAAGATTTCCTGGCAGAAAATGCACGACGGCACGGACTCTGGCTGATTGCTGGCTCGATCCCCCTGCAAGCCAGCGATCCGGCACGACTGCGAAATGCCTGCCTGGTCTACGACCCCAAGGGGTGTCGTGTCGCACGTTATGACAAAATCCACCTGTTCAGCTTTCAGCAGGGTACGGAAAGTTATGATGAAAGCCTCAGCATCGAAGCGGGCGACACACTGACGACCCTGGTCTTCACCGATGCCGCCGATTCATACCGCATCGGGCTGGCAATTTGTTACGATTTACGCTTTCCCGAACTGTTCCGGGCCATGGGCGAGGTGGATTTGCTGGTGATCCCGGCAGCATTCACCGAAACCACCGGACGCGCCCACTGGGAATTGCTGCTGCGCGCCCGCGCTGTTGAAAATCAGTGTTATGTGCTGGCCGCCGCGCAAGGCGGGCAGCATCCGACAGGGCGGCTCACGCATGGCAACAGCATGTTGATCGACCCATGGGGCGATGTGCTCGCACGCATCGACAAGGGGACAGGAGTAGTGCTGGGGGAACTGGATCCCCGGCGTTTGACCGAGGTGCGCGCCAGCCTGCCGGCGTTGCGCCACCGCAGAATCTGATGATGGATGAAAATATGACGACCGATACTCAAGCGCACTTTCGCACTGCCGAGAAGCATCTGCTCCTGCCCTACCAGCTCACGCCGATGCGCCTCGATGGCGTATTCGCGCAAATGCTGGCGCATCGCCTGGACTACGCCGACCTGTACTTCCAGTACGCGCGTTCGGAAGGCTGGAGCCTGGAAGAAGGCATCGTCAAATCCGGCAGTTTCAATATCGAACAAGGGGTGGGAGTGCGTGCCGTCAGCGGTGAAAAAACTGCTTTCGCCTACTCGGATGACATCAGCCTAAAGGCGTTGCAAGACGCCGCCCAGGCAACACGCGCAATTGCCGCGCAAGGCGGGCGCGGCATTGCCCCCTTGCTGCGCCACGGCTCGCGCCTGCCTGCATTGAAAGCACTTTACCCGGTGCAGGACCCCATCGCCGCGCTGGCCGATACGGAAAAGGTTCGACTACTGGAAGCCATCGAAGCCTATGCGCGTGCGGCCGATCCCCGGGTGGTCGAAGTCATGGCCAGCCTGGCGGCTACCTGGGAGGTGGTGCTGGTGGCGCGCAGCGACGGCCACATGGCGGCGGATGTGCGCCCGCTGGTGCGGATGTCGGTAACGGTCATCATGCTCGAACAAGGGCGGCGTGAAATGGGCTCGGCGGGCGGTGGCGGACGTTTTGATTATGCGTATTTCACCGAAGCGGTACTGCAGGATTACGCGCAAAAAGCCGTGCATCAGGCCAGCGTCAATCTGGCGGCCAAACCCGCACCCGCCGGGGCAATGACGGTGGTGCTGGGCGCAGGCTGGCCGGGCATCCTGCTGCACGAAGCGATCGGCCACGGGCTCGAAGGTGACTTCAACCGCAAGGGCAGCTCGGCATTCTCGGGGCGGATCGGCGAACGCGTGGCGGCACCCGGGATCACGGTGGTGGATGACGGCACTCTGGTCGACCGTCGTGGCTCTGTCTCCATCGACGATGAAGGTAATCCGGGGCGATGCACCACGCTGATCGAGGATGGCATTCTGGTCGGCTACATGCAGGACACCCTCAATGCCCGCCTGATGGGCGTTCCGGTCACCGGCAACGGACGGCGCGAATCCTATGCTCACCTGCCTCTGCCGCGCATGACCAACACCTACATGCTGAATGGCCAGCGAGATCCGCAAGAAATCATCGCCTCAGTGAAAAAAGGGTTGTATGCCGCCAACTTTGGCGGCGGCCAGGTTGACATCACCAGCGGCAAATTCGTCTTCTCGGCGGCCGAAGCCTATCTGATCGAAAACGGAAGAATCACCACTCCGGTCAAAGGAGCAACATTGATCGGCAACGGCCCCGACGTGCTGCAGCAGGTCAGCATGATCGGCAACGACATGGCACTCGATCCAGGCGTGGGAACCTGCGGCAAGGAAGGGCAGAGTGTGCCCGTGGGCGTGGGGCAGCCCACCCTGAAAATCGACGGACTGACGGTGGGTGGCAGCTCGATTTGAATCTGCAGCTGCAGCATGTCGTGATCGCCGTCTTGCTGATCTGGGCGGCGATACACTACACCCGGCAACCCCAGGATGAATCGGCGAACACCACCCGGCAGATCGCCTTATCGACGACTGCCTTCGGTGATCTGCCCGTGCAATCGGCCACCGCGCGCGCGCCCTTCTCATACAAGGAATATCGCATCCAGCCGCTGGCCGAATTCCAGCTCCGCGCTCGTGTGCTGTCGCGGGAAAACTACACATTTGACGGCGGTGCCAAACTCTCGCCGATCGACCTGGCACTGGGCTGGCAACGCATGGCGCAACCCGAAATCTATCGGGCGTTGAACATCACCCAGGGCGGGCGCTGGTATCGCTATTCGTGGCACGACCAGCCACCGATCCCCTTGCAAGAAATCATCGAATCGTCGGCCAACATGCACCTGATTCCCGCCAACGAAACGGTTGAACGCATGCTGAAACAGGCTAAACCGGCAAGCTACATCCGCCTCAAAGGTTTGCTGGTCGAAGCAAGCACCGCGCAAGGCTGGCACTGGCGCAGCTCACTCAGTCGCGCCGATTCTGGCGATGGTTCATGCGAACTGGTTTTTGTCGAAGCAGCGTGGGTAGAATGAAAGCGTGCGTGTGATGGGTGGCGGTTGCTGGCGGTTACTGGTGGTTACTTGTCGCAGCGCAAAGACCCTTTATAATGAAAAGTATGACAACAGAAAGCCAGGCACTGAAAACAGCCTTGGCTTTTTTCGTTACACATCAATTTCTGAACGGGAGCGGATATGACCAAGCCTCAAGAAAGACGTGATTTCTGGCGTGCCTCCTTTCACTCGCCAGCACGCCTGACCTGTGCAGCCGGGGTGGCTTGCGAGGCACAGATTTGTGATCTTTCCCTCAAGGGTGCCATGCTGGAAATGCCCGCAGACTGGGCCGGCGAGGCGGGCAGCCACTGCCGTTTGCAACTGGATCTTTCACCTGAGATCACCATCCGCATGCAGACCACCGTCATGCATATTCGCGGGCAACGCGTGGGCTTGCGCTGCGATGAAATCGACATTGACAGCATTACCGCCCTGCGCCGCCTGGTGGAGCTGAACTCCGGGGATGCAGAAATGCTGGAGCGGGAGCTTTCGCTCCTGATGCAGGCTGCCTGATTCAGGCAACCTGATTCAAGGGGGCGTGGTTGGCTTTTCAGCCCGTCCCGCTCCTTTTTTATTTGCGGCATTTTTGTCATGGCCGCGCTGAGGGTAACCCGTCTGGTCGAGCAACCGGTTCCAGGCGATTTCTTCAAAACCCTGTTCGGTGGATTGCCCGCCCGCTTTGAGGACGGGAACCACCAATTCCTTGTAACCTGTCGCCGCGCGGAATTCACTGGCATCGGCAAGGGTCCGGATCTGCTTTTCGGTAAACGGTGCACCACGCCGCGCCAGCAGGTCGCGCGCACGCTGACAGTTTTCCCCGCAGGTATCGCTGGTATAAAGCGTCAGCGGCGCGTTTTTGACAGCCTGCTCGGTTTCATAAGAAAAAGCACCGCCGGTGTCGATGACATTGGCACCCAGTTTTTTCATTACCATGCGCTGACCATCCGCCGACGGGGGCGGCTGGTCTGAGTAATGTACCCGCCCACCCTGATCGACCCAGCGGTAGGTCGTTTGCGCGGTCGCGATACCTGCCACCAGCCACAGGAGCACCACCACCATGAGGCGCGGATAACGTTTTGACTGCCTTGAAACTGAATTCATGCGCTGCCCTCCTTGCCGTTTGCCATTCACACCGTGAGCCGGTGGTTATTCCGTCGCCATACCATGATGCCGCAGCAGCGCATCCACACTCGGTTCGCGACCCCGATAAGCGCGGAAGGAATCCAGCGCCGGACGCGAACCGCCCACGGACAAAATCTCGCGCCAGAATTTCGCCCCCACCGTTGCATCGAGCACGCTGCCCGAATGGCTGGCGATTTCCTCGAAAGCCGCGTAAGCATCGGCAGACAACACCTCCGCCCACTTGTAACTGTAGTAACCGGCCGAATAGCCGCCCGCAAAAATATGCGAAAAGCTGTGCGGAAAGCGCTGCCATTCGGGCGGCATGATGACCGCCACTTCGTTGCGAACTTCCGCCAGCAACTGCAACACGGTTTGTTGGCCTGCGGGCTGAAAGTCGCTGTGCAAGCGCAAATCGAACAGTGAAAATTCAATCTGGCGCAACGTGGCCAGCCCGCTATGAAAATTCTTGGCGGCCAGCATTTTGTCATACAGCGCACGCGGCAACGGCGCGCCCGTATCGACCTGCCGCGTCATCCCTTCGAGCACCTCCCATTCCCAGCAGAAGTTTTCCAGAAACTGGCTGGGCAGCTCAACCGCATCCCACTCGACCCCGTGGATGCCCGACACGGCCAACTCTTCGACTTCCGTCAGCAGATGATGCAGGCCATGACCACACTCATGAAACAGGGTGATGACTTCGTCATGGGTGAAGCAGGCCGGTTTGTCGCCGGGTTTATTACTTATGGGCGCGGGAAAATTGCAGTTGAGATAGGCCACCGGGGTCTGGATACCCCCATCGGCCAGACGACGACGGGTGATGGCCTCATCCATCCAGGCACCACCGCGCTTTTCTTCGCGCGCGTAAAGATCCAGGTAAAACTGGCCGATCAACTCAGTTCCGTTCACTCCTGCGCGTTCGATGCGGAAAAAACGCACCGTCGGATGCCAGACCGGCGCGTCATCCGGCCGCAGCGTCACCCCAAACAGCGACTGGATAACGCGGAACAAGCCTTCGATCACGCGGGGCTCAGGGAAATACTGTTTCACCTCGTCGTCGGAAAAAGCATAGCGTGCCTGCCTGAGCTTTTCCGCCACCCAGGACAAATCCCAGCTTTCCAGTGCGGCCATGCCCAGTTCGACCCGTGCAAACTCGCGCAGCTCGGCGATATCCTTTCCCGCAAAAGGCCGCGCCTTGGCCGCAATTTCGCGCAGAAAATCGACCACCTGCTGCGGCGTGTCCGCCATTTTAGGCACCAGCGAAACCTCCGCGTAATTCGCATAACCCAACAGCTTCGCCGCCTCATGACGCAATTCGAGGATGCGCTGGATCAGCGGCGTGTTGTCAAATTGGGCATCCCCATGTTCCGAAGCGCGGGTGGCGTAAGCGCGATACAGGCGTTCGCGCAGCGCGCGGTGATCGGCATATTGCATGACCGGGCCGTAAGAAGGCGAGTGCAGAGTGAACTTCCAGCCGGGCTGGTCTTCCCGCTGTGCCGCAGCGCGTGCGGCCGCACGGATATCCTCCGGCAAGCCGCACAGATGGGCTTCATCCGTAACGCTGATGTATTCGGCATGCGCATTGGTCGCATCGAGCAGGTTTTCGGAAAATTTTGCTTCCAGCGCAGCCAGTTCCTCCTGGATCGCCTGAAAGCGCGGTTTGTCAGCCTCCGGCAGATCGGCACCCGAGAGCTGGAAGTTGCGGATATCGTTGTCGACAATGCGCTGGCGGGTGCTGGAAAGCTGTGCGTATTCATCGCTCGCACGCAGTTTTTTCAGGCAACCAAACAGCGCCTGATTCTGCCCCAGCTCGGTATAAAACCGGGTGATTTCCGGCAGCAAATCGTTGTAAGCGGCGCGCCAGGGCGGGATGTCATTCACCCCATGCAGATGGCCGACAATACCCCAGGCGCGCGACAACCGTTCACCCACATCGGTGAGCGGCGCCATGAAACCCGCCCAGGTCGCCGGCGTATCTGGCTGCGCCAGTTGTTTCACCACACGGCGGTTTTCCGCCAGCAATTCAGCCATCGCCGGTGCCACATGCTCCGGCTGGATGGCGTCGTAACGGGGCAAGGAAGAGAAATCGAGAAGAGGATTCATTTTTTACCAAGGAGAAAATGGGGGTAAGGCAAGGTTACAAGGGTTATAAGGGATTCTACGGCAGGCATGATTCACACCTGATCACTTTACCTGATTAGCCACAAAGTTCAGCTGGCGCATCTGTCCGTGTGTGATTTGTCTCGGGAGTAGTTTTAGGTATTACTGCCGCTTAACCCACTCGAAATTCAAAAGAGCCATAACACGTAAAGACTTGCCCCCAAGACACGAGACAAGACAACCGTTATTTCAGTCCGGGCAGCACGCGTCTTGCGATCAACTGGCGCAAGCCTTCCTCATCCGTGGCACTGCGGCTGGGGAAAAGGATGATGGAGGTCGCGAAGCGCGACATCATTTCCACAATCTCGATGACCGCATCGGCAAGATCCGGGCGCAGTTCGATCAATGACGCGGCCGCCATCCGCGAAAACACCAGCGTGGCCTCGTCCAAAAAGGCCCTTTCCCGGAGTGGGGTCGCGCACTGTTCGTCCAGAATCAGCGACAGGTAGCGGTGACGGGGCAGTTCAGTCACCACGTACAGGATCATTTCGACGACACGTTCTTCATACGTGGAAAACCGTGCCGCGTACCCGACGATCTCTTCGGTAAACGCAGCGGCATAGATGTCGATGGCGACGAACAGTACCTCGTCCTTGCTTTTGAAATACTTGTAGAGCGTGGGTCGGGCAACGCCCGCCATCTTGGCGATATCGCTCATGGTGGTTTTCTCGAAGCCGATACAGCGCGCGCTCTCCAGCGCCGCCTCGCACAGGCGGGCTCTGGCTTCGTCATCGGTTTTTGGCCGGTTGCCGGACCACAAGGGCTTGCTCACGGTGCCTCTCGCAAAAATGCGCCCGCAGGCGCGTCATCGTTCGGATGGCGTGGATATTAACACTTGTACGAAAAGTGTAAAGCTGTTAGCCTGCGCCCGGTCAATGCACTGCCGCCATGAGCGGCGCAATGATTCGTCTTGTCGCCAGGAATGGCGCAAAGCACAACCTCTCTCTCGATTCGACGCCATGAACTTTTCGACCTGGTCCATTCGCAATCCGGTTCCCGCCATTCTGCTGTTCACATGGCTCACTGCACTCGGTCTTTACAGCTACCAGACCCTCGGCATCACGAATTTCCCGGATGTCGATATGCCGATCATTACCGTCTCGGCCACCCTGGAGGGCATGGCGCCCACCCAGATGGAAAGCGAGGTAGCGCGCAAGATCGAGGACGCGGTGGCGACACTGCCGTTGATCGAACACATCCGCACCAACGTCGTCGACGGCGTGGCCACCGTGGCCGTCGAATTCAATACCGACAAGGATGCGGAAGTCGCCGTCAATGAAGTCCGCAACGCGGTGGAAAGTATCCGCAACCAGCTGCCCCAGGATCTGAACCCGCCCGTGGTGTCAAAACGCATGGTCAGCGGCGCGACCTTGATTGCCTACACAATCGAGAGCCCGTCGATGGATCTTCAGGACCTCTCGTGGTTTGTCGACAATGAGGTGTCTCACGCTTTGATGGGCGTGCCCGGCGTCGGCCGGTTCCAGCGGGTGGGCGGCGTCGAGCGGGAAATCCAGATTGACCTCGATCCCAACCATATGACTGCGCTGGGCGTCAGTACGGCGGATCTGTCAGCCTTGCTCAAGAGCGTGCAGAAGGAATCCTCCGGCGGACGCAGCGATATCGACGGCGTGAAAAGAACCTTCCGCACGCTGGCGGCGAGCAGCAACGCCGCCGAAGTGGGCGCGCTGGTGGTTCCGCTGCCCGGCGGCAAGACCGAACGCTTGTCGAACATTGCCCGCGTCACGGACGGCATGGCCGAACCGAAGTCGCTGGCCGTGCTCGACGGGCGCTCCGTTGTGGCCTTCGAAATCACCCGCAGCAAGGGCAGCAAGGGCGTGGAGACCGCCCTGCGAGTACGCGAGGCAGTGAGCAGGTTTCAGGCCGAGCATCCCGAAGTCGTCATCAAGGAGGCCTACAACACCTTCGGCTATTCATATGACGCTTACGTCGGTTCGATGCAGCTGCTGTTCGAGGGTGCCTTGCTGGCAGTGCTGATCGTCTGGTGGTTCCTGCGCGACTGGCGGGCAACCTTCGTCGCGGCGACGGCGCTGCCCCTGTCGATCATCCCGACCTTCCTGGCGATGCGGCTCTTCAACTTCACGCTCGATCAGGTCACCCTGCTGGCGTTGGCGCTGGTGGTCGGCGTGCTGGTCGACGACGCCATCGTCGAGATCGAGAACATCATGCGCCATCTGCGGCAGGGCATGATGCCGCACCAGGCCGCCATCGTTGCTGTCGAGGAAATCGGTGTCGCCGTCGTCGCCACCACGCTGACGCTCGTTGCCGTGTTTCTGCCCACCGCGTTCATCGGCGGATTCTCCGGCAAGTTCCTGATGCCCTTCGGCGTCACGGCCTCGGTCGCGGTACTGGCGTCCTTGCTGGTGGCGCGCATGCTGACGCCGATGATGTCGGCCTACCTGCTCAAGCCTCCGACCGAAGGCGCGGCGGAGAAGGACAGTCCGCTCATGCGTCGCTACCTGGGTTGGGTTTCCTGGTGCCTGACGCACCGCAAGCTCGCTGTCGGCGGCGCGGTCGGCGTGTTGTGCGGTTCGTTGATGTTGACGCCGTTGCTGCCTACCGGCTTCATCCCCGTGGCCGACCGGGCACAAATCAACGTGTCCCTCGAATTGCCGCCGGGCAGCACCCTGGCCGATACGGAAAGAACCTCCATCCAGGCCATGGCACTGTTGCGCGACATGCCGGAGATCGTCGGCATGTATGCCAATGTGGGTACGGTCGCCGGTGCCTATCAGGATCTGGCCGGCGGCGATTCGACCAGCGACACGCGCAAGGCGGCGATGCTCGTCACGCTCACACATCGTAGCGAACGCAAGCTCAGGCAAGTCGAGGTCGAAGACCGGATACGTCAGCGCCTGCGCGAGCTGTCGGCGGTTCGGGTGGCCATCATTTCCGGCGAACCCGGCTCCGGGCTACGCATTCCCCTGGGCAGCAACGACTTGAACACGCTGGACAGTGTCGTCCCCAAAATCATGGAGGATCTCCACAGCCTCAAAGGCATCGGCAACATCACCTCGACGGCCAGCCTGCAAAGGCCGGAGATTCACATCATGTCCGATCGGGAACGGGCTGCCGATCTGGGTGTCACCGCCGAAGCGCTAGCGCGCGCCGTGCGTATTGCCACCAACGGCGACTACCCAATGTATCTCGCCAAGCTGAATCTGCCGGAGCGGCAAGTGCCGATCCGGATGCGCCTCGACAGCACGCGCCTACCGAACCTCGACGCCATCCGGCAGATACCCGTCGCCGCGCGCGGCGGCACCATACCGTTGGAGGCCGTGGCCGATGTCCAACTGGGCAGCGGCCCGGCGCAGATCGAGCGTCTCGACCGGATGTACAACGTCTCCTTCGATATCGAACTTGGCGGCAGAGAGCTGGGCGATGTACTGGCCGAAGCCAAGAAATTGCCGTCGCTCACGCATCTGCCCCGGGGCGTGAAATACTTGCGCGATGGCGATGCCGCCAACATGGAGGATCTGTTCAACCGTTTCACCGTCGCGATCGTTTGCGGCGTGATCTGCATCTATGTCGTGCTGGTGCTGCTGTTCCACGACTTCCTGCAACCCGTCACCATCCTGGTGGCGCTGCCGCTCTCGCTCGGCGGGGCATTTGGCGCGTTGCTGGCGACCCACAACGCCATCTCGCTGCCTTCCATCTTCGGCATCCTGATGCTGATGGGCATTGTTACCAAAAACTCCATCCTGCTGGTCGACTACAGCATCACCGCGCGACGCGAACGGCACATCAGCCGCAGCGAGGCTCTCATCGAGGCCTGCCACCAGCGAGCGCGTCCAATTCTCATGACCACCCTCGCCATGGGTGCCGGCATGTTTCCCGTCGCCCTGGGCTTCGGTGCCGACCCAAGCTTCCGCTCGCCGATGGCCATCGTCGTGATCGGCGGACTCATCACCTCGACCCTGCTGTCGTTGCTGGTGATTCCGGTGGTGTATACCTACGTCGATGACATCAAAGAAGGCTTCCTGCGGTTTTTGCAGCGGCAAATGAAAACGCCGCCGGGGTGAACGGCGGCGTCGATGCTCGCGCAAAGGCAGCGCTAGGCAGGGATTACGCAACACATCAACCCCATTGCCTCAAGCTCAACAGCCTATCCAGACGACCACTCTCTGACGCAGATGAGCCCTCAAGTCTCAAACCTGCCCCGTCAGCCGGCTCAGTGCCTCGCGATACTTGGCAGTCGTGTTGGCCAGGATTTCGGTGGGTAGGCGCGGACCGGGGGCTTGTTTGTTCCAGTCCAGCGTTTCCAGATAGTCGCGCACGAACTGTTTGTCGAAGGACGGGGGGCTGATGCCGACCTGATATTGGTCTGCGGGCCAGAAGCGGGAAGAATCAGGGGTCAGGGCTTCGTCGATGAGGTAGAGCTTGCCCGCGCGATCCAGACCGAATTCAAACTTGGTATCGGCGATGATGATGCCGCGCACGCGGGCGTGGGCGGCGGCTTCGCGATACAGGCGTAGCGAGACTTCACGCACTTGAGCGGCGATTTCCTTGCCGACCATTTTTTCCATGGTGGCGAAGTCAATGTTTTCATCATGCTCGCCGATTTCTGCTTTGGTGGCGGGCGTAAAAATCGGCTCGGGCAGTTGTTGCGCCTGCTGGAGGCCGGGTGCCAGCTGGATGCCGCACACCGCGCCGGTCTGCTGATAGTCCTTCCAGCCCGAGCCGATCAGGTAGCCCCGCACGACGGCTTCGATGGGCAGCGGTTGCAAACGCTTGACCACCAGGCTGCGGCCACGCACCTGGGCGCGCTCTTCTTCCGTCTTGACCACCGATTCCGGCTCGATGCCGGTGAGCTGGTTGGGGATGATATGGGAGAGTTTACCGAACCAGAAATTGGCGACCGAGGTCAGCACTTCGCCCTTGCCGGGAATGGGATCGGGGAGGATCACATCGAACGCCGAAAGGCGGTCGCTGGTGACGATCAGCAGCTGCTCGTCATTGACCGCGTAGATGTCGCGCACTTTACCGCGACCCAGTAGTTGCAGGCTGGTGATGTTCGATTCAAAAAGGGCAGTGGTCATGGCTGGCGGTGAAAACGGAAAGATGAAAAAGTAACGTCGGATGGTCGCGTGGCCCCTGCCGACGGTCTGCAAAAGCAAAAAATTATACTGCCGAGTTCCGATTTATTCGCGCACAAACGGCCGGCTTTTGTTCTCGCTGTCCTCGCGGTAAGGGTAGCGCACATGGCCATAACGGATGGCCAGCACTGCCAGCGTCAGCAGCAGGATGGCGACGGAAACCGCCAGCATTCGCAGCTCCGTCAGTTCCTTCAGGTCGAGAATCATGTAACGCGCCAACGCAACCATCGCGATGTAAAGCGGGAATCGCACCGGCAGTTTCCCGGACCTGAAGTAGTGGCTGATCATGGTCAGGACTTCAAGGTACAGGAACATCATCAGCAGATCCGAGAGGTGCACCTTGCGCAGCACTACCATGAGCATGACTTCATCGTACATGGCGACGCAGGTCGCGAAAGCGATCACCAGCAAACCCAGATATTCAACGCCACCAAGACCGTGGCTCAGTATCTTGCGAATGCGATCAAAGGCGTGAGAGCGAGTATCCATGCGGTTCTCCGCAGAAAGGTGAACGCCGCGACGAAGCGACTAAGAGGCTAAGGGACTAAGGGACATGAGAAACAGGGTGAGACAGGATAACCTTAAAAAAACTTTCCTGATTCGTAATGAACGCCAGCAGATCACAGTGTCGATTTCCGTCATTCCCGCGCGGGCGGGAATCCAGCGTTTATGAACAGTCCGGGTTGAGACTGAAAACTGGATCCCCGCCTACGCGGGGATGGCGGATGTTGCTGAGCATTTGTTCCAATCAGGAAAATTTTAGTTGCAGTGGAGCATGCCCTTCGACAGGCTCAGGGCGAACGGAGCGAACGGGAGCAACGGGAGCAACGGGAGCAACGGGGACAATGGGGACAATGGGGACAATGGGGACAACGGGAGCCATCCGGGTCTTCCGCGTTTTCGGGGTGCCACAAAAACCCGTTCGCCCTGAGCTTGTCGAAGGGTAACCGACAGCAGGATTTTTGCTTTTGAACCGGGTTTTCAGGTTAACGACGTGTCAATGAATGACGGCATTCATCGCTGAATGCCGGTTCCATCATCTGGCGTTATTTGACGACCTGGTTCAGCTCGCCGCTCTTGTAACGCTCGGCCATTTTTTCCAGCGGGATCGGTTTGATCTGTGCAGCGCGGCCGGCGCAGCCGAAGGCTTCGTAACGCGCCAGGCAGATTTTCTTGGCCGCTTCACGCGCGGGCTTGAGGTAATCGCGCGGGTCGAACTTCGCGGGGTTTTCAGCAAAGTAACGACGAATCGCTCCGGTCATGGCCAGACGGATATCGGTGTCGATGTTCACCTTGCGCACGCCGTGCTGGATGCCACGGACGATTTCTTCCACCGGCACGCCGTAGGTTTCCTTCATGTCGCCGCCGAATTCGCGGATTTCGGCGAGCAGCTCTTGCGGCACCGAGGAGGAGCCGTGCATCACCAGATGGGTGTTGGGCAGGCGGGCGTGAATTTCCGCGATGCGGTCGATGGCGAGGATGTCGCCGGTGGGCTTCTTGGTGAATTTGTACGCGCCATGCGAAGTGCCGATGGCAATCGCCAGTGCGTCGCAGTTGGTGCGCTTGACGAAATCGGCGGCCTGATTGACGTCGGTGAGCAGTTGCTCACGCGTCATCGTGCCGTCTGCGCCGTGGCCGTCTTCCTTGTCGCCCATCAGGGTTTCCAGCGAACCGAGCACGCCCAGTTCAGCTTCCACGGAAACGCCGATGGCGTGGGCGAACTCGACCACCTTTTTCGAAACATCGACGTTGTATTCATACGACGCGACCGTCTTACCGTCGGCTTCCAGCGAACCATCCATCATCACCGACGAAAAGCCGGAACGGATCGCACCCATGCACACCGCCGGGCTTTGCCCGTGATCCTGGTGCATGACGATAGGGATATGCGGATAGGCTTCCAGCGCGGCGAGGATCTGATGACGCAGAAAGGGCTCCCCGGCGTATTTGCGCGCCCCGGCCGAGGCCTGCATGATCACCGGCGCATTGATCTGGTCGGCGGCTTCCATGATCGCCCAGACCTGCTCCATGTTATTGACGTTGAAAGCAGGCAGGCCATAGCCATTTTCGGCGGCATGATCGAGCAGTTGGCGCATGGAAACGAGCGGCATGAAATTCTCCTGAGAAAAAAATGAATGCGAAAATCAGTGCGACGAAAGGTGTTCGCCGACCTTGATGATTTTCAGTGTATTGGTGCCACCCGGCTGGCCGATCGGTTCGCCGATGGTCAGCACGATCAGGTCGCCCGGCTCGACCGCACCGGCGCGGATCAGCTCTTCTTCGGCTTCGCGCAGCAATTCGTCGCGATCCTGGCTATTGAAGTGGGTCAGCAACGGATACACCCCACGGAAGATGCTGACCTTGTGGCGGGTGCTGACTTCCGTGGTCAGCGCGTAGATTGGCACGCCGCTGTCCAGACGCGACATCCACAACGCGGTCGAACCGGATTCGGTCAGTGCGGCAATGGCTTTTACCTTCAGGTGATGCGCGGTAAACAGCGCGGCCATGGCAATGGACTGGTCGATGCGGGTAAACACGCGGTCGAGGAAATGCTTGTCGAGTGATTTTTTCTGCGATTTTTCGGCTTCGACACAGATCCGCACCATGGCTTCGACCGTCTCCACCGGATATTCACCGGATGCGGTTTCCGCCGACAGCATGACCGCATCCGTGCCATCGAGCACGGCATTGGCGACGTCAGAAACTTCGGCGCGGGTCGGCACCGGGCTATGGATCATCGACTCCATCATCTGCGTGGCCGTGATGACGAATTTGTTCATCGCTCGCGCCGAACGGATGATCAGTTTCTGTTTGCCAGGCACGGCCGCATCGCCGATTTCAACCGCCAGATCGCCACGTGCCACCATCGCGCCATCGGTGGCCTGGAGTATGTCGTCCAGATTGGCGATGGCTTCGACACGCTCGATCTTGGCGACCAGCAGTGCCTTCGAGCCAGCGGCCGTCAGCAGATCGCGAGCTTGCCGCATGTCGTCGCCGGATTTCGGAAAAGAAACCGCGACGTAATCAACATTCAGGCTCGCGGCTACCTGGATGTCTTCCATGTCCTTGGCGGTCAGCGCGGGGGCAGACAGGCCGCCGCCCTGCTTGTTGATGCCCTTGTTGTTCGACAGTTCGCCCCCATGCTGAACGCGACAGTGAATTTCATTGCCCGCGATCCGCTCGACCTGCATGGTGATGCGTCCGTCATCGAGCAGCAGCAGATCACCGGCCACCACGTCATCAATCAGTTCGGGGTAATCGAGGCCGACACGCTCCGCGTCACCCAGCTTGCATTGCGTATCCAGAATGAACAGCTGGCCAGATTTCACCGCCACCTTGCTCCCCGCAAATTTGCCGATGCGGATTTTTGGCCCCTGCAGATCGGCCATCACGCCCACGGTGCGCCCGGCCGTGTGCATGGCGACCCGCAGGTCGGCCACGCGCTGACGATGATCGTCCGCCGTGCCGTGCGAAAAGTTGAGGCGAACCACATCCACCCCGGCCTGCACCAGACGCAGCAGGGTTTCCGGAGCGGAGGAAGCGGGGCCTAGGGTGGCGACGATCTTGGTGGCACGTTGCATAGGGGGTTTTGAAATATGAGTTATTTTGGGTGAATCGTGAATTGTGCGTCAGGACTGCGCGCGCTGGCTGAGGATTTCAACCGCGGGCAGGGGCTTGCCTTCGAGGAATTCGAGGAAGGCACCGCCCCCCGTCGAGATGTAGCTGATGTTCTTGGTAATGCCGTATTTGGCAATGGCAGCCAGCGTGTCGCCGCCGCCGGCAATGGAATAGGCGTTCGAG
This sequence comes from Sterolibacterium sp., assembly GCA_018061005.1. Classification (GTDB taxonomy): domain Bacteria; phylum Pseudomonadota; class Gammaproteobacteria; order Burkholderiales; family Rhodocyclaceae; genus Sterolibacterium. The sequence goes on from JAGOVA010000019.1 coordinate 29,803, forward strand.
GTGGCAATGGCGCGTGCCAGGGTTTCCGTCCCGTGGCCGAACGCATCGAACTCGAACACCCCCAGCGGGCCGTTCCAGACGATGGTACCGGCCGCCTTGGCCAGTTCAGCCAGGGTTTGTGCGGTTTGCGGACCCACATCGAGGATCAGATCGTCGTCCTCGACTTCGCTAACCGGCTTGACAGTCGCTGTGGCCGTTGCGGAAAATTCCTTGGCGCAGACCACGTCGGTCGGTAGCGGCACCTTCACCTTGGCCATCACCGCCTTGGCCGCATCGACGAGATCGGCTTCGGCCAATGATTTACCAATTTTGTAACCTGCCGCAAGCAGGAAGGTGTTGGCGATGCCGCCGCCCACGATCAGCTGATCGACCTTGGACGACAAGGCTTCGAGGATGGTCAGTTTGGTAGAGACCTTGGAGCCTGCCACGATGGCCACCAGGGGGCGCGCCGGCGCACCCAGTGCGCGACCCAGCGCATCCAGCTCAGCCGCCAGCAGCGGCCCCGCGCAGACCAGCGGCGCATATTTGGCGATGCCGTGGGTCGTCGCTTCAGCACGGTGGGCTGTGCCAAACGCGTCATTCACATAGATGTCGCACAACCGCGCCATCTTCTGCGCCAGCGCGTCATCATTCTTCTTTTCGCCTTGATTGACGCGACAATTTTCCAGCAGCACCACTTCACCCGGGCGCACTTCAACACCATCGAGCCAGTTCTGCAGCAGTCGCACCGGCACACCCATCAGCTCGCTCAGGCGTTTGGCAATGGGCGCCAGCGAATCGGCAGGTTTCAGCTCGCCCTCGGTCGGCCGCCCCAGGTGCGAAGTCACCATCACCGCCGCACCGCCCTGCAGCGCCAGCGCAATCGCCGGAATGGACGCGCGAATACGGGTGTCTTCGGTAATGCGTCCCGCATCATCCTGCGGCACGTTGAGATCCGCACGAATAAAGACGCGCTTGTTGCGCAGATCGAGTTCGGAGAGGCGGTTAAAGCGGTTAGATTGCATGGTCAGCAAGGTTTCAAAAGATGTCAGAAAACAGCCGGGAGACACTGGTTTAATCCGTTCACCCTGAGCTTGTCGACGGGCTTCGACAGGCTCAGCCCGAACGGTGACGAAAAAACCAGCGTTTCCGAAGGGCAGTGCTTGAAGACCACGCGGCCCTTCGATCGAGGATTACTTGGGGATTACTTGGAAAGTATTTGGAAATTACCTGGAAATCACACGCACCATTTCCAGCACCTTGTTCGAATAGCCCCATTCGTTGTCATACCAGGCGACAATCTTGACGAAGGTGCTATCCAGCGCGATCCCGGCTTCGGCATCGAACACGGATGTGCAGGACTCGCCACGGAAATCCGTCGCCACCACTTTGTCTTCGGTGTAGCCCAGAACCCCTTTCATCGCACCTTCGGAGGCCGCTTTCATCGCCGCGCAGATGTCCTTGTAGGGCGCGTCTTTGTTGAGTTCCACGGTCAGATCCACCACCGAAACATCGGAGGTCGGCACACGGAAGGACATGCCGGTGAGCTTCTTGTTGAGTTCGGGGATCACCACGCCAACCGCCTTGGCCGCACCGGTGGACGACGGAATGATGTTTTCCAGAATGCCACGACCGCCGCGCCAGTCCTTGTTGGAAGGACTGTCTACCGTCTTTTGCGTGGCGGTGGCGGCATGCACCGTGGTCATCAGGCCGCGCTTGATGCCCCAGGTGTCGTTGAGCACTTTGGCCACAGGGGCGAGGCAGTTCGTCGTACACGACGCGTTGGAAATGATCGTCTGTCCGGCATAGGTCTTGTCATTCACGCCAAACACAAACATCGGCGTGTCGTCCTTCGAAGGTGCCGACATGATGACTTTCTTCGCACCCGCAACGAGGTGCTTCTCGGCACCGGCCTTGTCGAGGAACAAACCGGTCGATTCGATGACGATGTCGGCGCCGATTTCGTTCCACTTGAGTTCAGCCGGGTCTTTCACGGCGGTCAGGCGGATTTTCTTGCCATTAACGACCAGCGTGTTGCCATCCACCGCCACCGTGCCCTTGAAGCGGCCATTGACCGAGTCGTACTTGAGCATGTAAGCCAGATAATCCGGCTCCAGCAGGTCATTGATACCGACGATTTCGATGTCGGAAAAGTTCTGCGTCGCCGCGCGAAACACCATGCGGCCGATGCGACCGAAACCGTTGATACCCACCTTGATAGCCATGACCTGATTCTCCTGGAAAAATGTGACAGACAAATGACAACAACACCTACAACAGCTGATTGATTACAAAATCGGCAAAACCGACTCCACTGCGCGAACGACGGCCTCAGCCGTCACGCCGAACTCCTTGAACAACACGCCTGCCGGTGCGGATTCGCCAAAACGATCAACCCCGATCACCCGGCCTTCCAGCCCGACATACTTGTACCAGCCGTCCGTCACGCCCGCTTCCACCGCCACGCGCGGCACGCCCACCGGCAACACCGCCGCGCGGTAAGCCGCCTCCTGACGATCGAAAACGTTGGCGCAAGGCATCGACACCACACGCACCGCCACCCCTTTTTCAGCAAGCGTGGCCTGCGCCTTCAAGGCCAGATCAATTTCAGAACCAGTCGCGATAATGACCGCCTGCGGCTGACCCGCCTGGGCTTCGCGCAGCACATAGCCACCGCGAGCAATGGCTTCAATCTGCGCGGCATCACGGCTCACGAACGGCAGGTTCTGCCGTGACAGTGCCAGACAGCTCGGGCCATCGCGCTTTTCGACCGCGGCCACCCAGGCCACCATGGTTTCAACGGTGTCGCATGGCCGCCAGACGTTCATGTTGGGGATCAGACGCAGTGTGGCGATTTGTTCGACCGGCTGATGCGTCGGGCCATCTTCACCCAGGCCGATCGAATCATGCGTCAGCACATAAATGACGCGCTGCTTCATCAGCGCGGACATGCGGATCGCATTGCGCTGATATTCAGAGAACATCAGGAAGGTGCCACCGAAAGGCAACAGCCCGCCATGCAGTGCCATACCGTTCATGATGTGCGCCATGCCGAACTCACGCACGCCATAGGAAATATAGTTGCCCGGTGTTTTGCCGCTGACGGCCTTGCAACCCGACCAGTTGGTCAGATTCGAGCCGGTCAGATCCGCCGAGCCGCCGAGGAACTCCGGCAACACGGGTGCCAGTGCGTTGATCGCCAGTTGTGATGCCTTGCGCGTGGCCACGGTTTCGGCCTTTTCATGCGTAGCGGCGATCGCCTTTTGGGCGGCAGCCGCCCAGCCAGCGGGCAATTCGTGCGCCATGCGTCGCTGGAATTCGGCCGCCAGTTCAGGATGTGCCTGCGCATATTGCGTGAATTTCTGTTGCCATTCGGCTTCCCACGCTGCGCCTTTCTTGCGGGCATCCCAGCCTTGATAAACCTCCTGCGGGATTTCAAAAGGGGCGTGATTCCAGCCGATGTGCGGCCGCGCCGCCGCAATCTCGGCATCACCCAGCGGCGCGCCATGCACGTCGTGCGTACCGGCCTTGTTGGGTGAACCTGCGCCAATCACGGTACGGCAGCAGATCAGCGACGGCCGGTCAGTCACGGCTTTGGCGGCTTCGATCGCGGCGTGCAGGGCTTCCGGGGCATGGCCATTGACGGCGGGAACCACATGCCAGCCGTAAGCTGCAAAGCGTTGGGGAATATCCTCGGTAAACCAGCCTTCGACATGGCCGTCGATGGAAATACCGTTGTCGTCCCAGAACGCGGTCAGCTTGCCCAGCCCCCAGGTCCCCGCAAGCGAGCAGACTTCATGGCTGATGCCTTCCATCAGGCAGCCGTCGCCGAGGAACGTCCAGGTACGGTGATCGACAATTTCATGGCCGGGGCGGTTGAATTCAGCCGCCAGCAGCTTTTCTGCCATCGCCATGCCGACCGCATTGGCGACCCCCTGTCCCAACGGGCCGGTGGTGGTTTCCACGCCGGGCGTGTAGCCATATTCCGGATGCCCCGGCGTTTTGCTGTGCAACTGGCGGAAGGCTTTCAGATCGTCGATGGACAAATCGTAGCCGGTCAGGTGCAACAGCGCGTAAATCAGCATCGAACCGTGGCCGTTGGAAAGCACAAAGCGGTCGCGGTTCGCCCATTGCGGGTGCGCCGGATTATGGCGCAAGTGGTGATTCCACAACACTTCGGCGATTTCCGCCATGCCCATCGGCGCGCCCGGATGACCGGAATTGGCTTTTTGCACGGCATCCATGGCAAGTGCCCGGATCGCGCTGGTCAGGTGATTGAACATGGGCGGCTCGAAGTCGCTGAATGTAGCGGTGGAGGTGGGGGTGGGGTTGGACATGAATATCCCTGGCCGGAGCGGGTATGACGAAGCCCGCCATTATCGCGGAAACCCCGGCTATTTGACTAGTGGACTGATTTATCAGCGAGTTTTGCCACATGAAACGATCACGGCAAACCCTTCAATTCCTCAATCCTTCAATTCGCCCATGTGTCCATGCGTTCACGTGGATACGCGGTGGTCAGGCCATCGTTGCTCCAGCGCATCCAGCGCCGCAGAGAGTGCCTGAAGATCGTCTGAAAAAGATTGCAGATGGGGTGTGGCGGCCCACCACGGCCGTTCCTCGACCAGATATTCGGCCACATTTTCCGCAAGCCGTTCTACCGCATCACGTTGCCAACGCATCCATGCGCCGGCCTGCATCACAAGGCGGCGCGCCGCGATGTCGCCAATAAAATGGCTGAGGTCTTCTTCGTAATCCCAGCGCAAATGCTGCAACACAAAGCCCACCCCCTGCGCGAACTCGGCATCCCCCTCGATGCGTGCCCCGCGTAGCCGGCCTTCCGCACTATCGCGGGCGGCCCATGCAGCCCGCAGCGCGCCGGTGGGCAACTCGATACTGACATCAAAATACGCGGCCGGGCTTGCGGCAAAATAACCCGCCGCATCCACCACCAGCCGCAGCTCCAGCGGCGGCAAAGCAAGACGCAACGTGCGCCCGGCAAAGGGTTGCAAGCGTACACGCGCCCAGTCCGCCCCGGCCAGCAGGTGGTTGAGGCTACTGAGCGCGGCGTGGGCAGCGTGTTCCTGCATGATGGCGCAAGGGTCGTGATTAGCTAACCTGCTCGATCCCCGCGATCTTCCAGCCCTGGCTGCCATCGAGCGGCCGGGTCAGATGCCAGACTTCACTGAAGTTTTCCGGGGCAGCTTCTGCCGTTTCACGGATGAGGCCAAAGAAGCGCACGCTGGCCACTTGCCGCGCCGCTTCATCGGTCACATCGAGCAAGGCGGCATCCAGTTGCATCACATCGGTTTGCTGCTTGGCCTTGCTGCGCTCCTGATATTGCATCTGGATTTCGGCATACATTTCCGGCGCGGTGAAGGCACGAATGTCGTCCATGTTGCCCGTATCATTGGCCGCCTGCAGGCGAATGAAATTGAGCTTGGCCTGACGCAAGAATCCATCGGTATCGAAACCGGTCGGCACCTGTGCGCCCGCTGCGCTGGTCTGAGGTGCAGCGGCCGCCACCGGCTCGAAACGTGGCTCAGGTGCATAGTTCGCCCCCACGCCTGCCGGTTGCAACGCGGGGGTACTGCGCCGCATCAACAGGCGCACCACCAGGAAAATAGCGACGCCCGCCAGCAACACCATGAGGAACGAGCCCATGCCAGCCCCCATGCCCAGATGCGAGAACAGCGCGGCCAGGCCGACGCCTGCGGCAAGCCCCGCCAGCGGCCCCAGCCAGCGACGCATCCCCGACGGCTGCGGCGCAGCCGGGGTAGCCGGTGTGGCCGCCGCAGGACGCGCAGCCTGGCTCATGTTTTGCGCCGGCGCGGGCGCAGGAGCGGCCTGCCGCTGCGTAATGCTGCTGCCACGATTCATGCCGGACGACATACCGCCGCCCAGACGACGCGCCTCAGCATCCGGTGTGGCAAAGCTCAAGCCCAGTGCCAGCACCAGTGCAACCAAAGGTAAAGATTTCATCGAGAACTCCACAAGTAAAAATCGGGTGATTGAAGCGGCGCAAAAAATCGCGGATAGACGTGAGTAGATGCGGATAATGGCGAATAGTTGCAGGCAGTTGCGGGTATAAGCAAAAACCACCTGCGGCCAATCCGCCATCCCTTCAGGCTCACCATGGTGGCACAGCTGGTTTTTTTCAAGCCCCGCAAAAGCCAACGTGCCACCGTTACACGCTACAGTTTGTAACCCCGGTGCAACGCGACCACCCCGGCACTCAGGTTGAAGAACTCCACACGCTTAAGCCCCACGCCTTCCATGATCTGCTGCAACGCCTCCTGATCGGGGTGCATGCGGATGGATTCCGCCAGGTAACGATAACTATCGGCGTCGTTAGCAACCTTCTTCCCCAGCCAGGGCAGTATCTTGAAGGAATACAAGTCATACGCCGTGGTGAGCGGCTCCCAGACCCGCGAAAACTCCAGCACCAGCAGCCGCCCACCCGGTTTGAGCACACGGCGCATCTCGGCCAGCGCCTGATCCTTGTGCGTCATGTTCCTCAGGCCGAAGGCAACCGTCACGCAATCGAAATAATCATCGGGGAATGGTAGTTTCTCGGCATCGCACTGCGCCACCGGCATGATCAGGCCGTCGTCCAGCAGACGATCACGCCCCACGGTGAGCATGGCATTGTTGATGTCGGTCAGCCAGACCTGGCCTGTCGCACCGACACGCTTGGCAAAGGCGCGCGCCAGATCGGCCGTACCGCCCGCCACATCCAGCACCCGTTCGCCCTTGCGAACACCGGAAACCTGGAGGGTGAAATGCTTCCAGAGGCGATGCAAGCCCATCGACATCAGGTCATTCATGACGTCGTATTTCTGTGCCACCGAGGAAAAGACCTCGGCCACATGGGCCGCTTTTTCGTCCTCAGCCACCTGTTTGAAGCCGAAATGGGTTTGTGTCTTGCTCATGAGGTATGTCCGCAACCGCCGTCCTTGCGGGGGCGGGAAGTGGTGTCGATATCGCGGCTGGCACCTGCGGCTTCCAGACGATCGAGATAGTCCTGCCAAAGCGCGTCCTGCTCGCGACCCAGATGGTAAAGGATGTCCCAAGAATACAGGCCGGTATCGTGGCCATCAGAAAAAACCAGCTTCAGCGCATAATGGCCGACCGGCTGGATGTCGAGAATATCCACGTCCCGCTTGCCGGTTTGCAAAACCGCCTGGCTAGGCATGTGGCCGCGCACCGCCGCCGAAGGGCTATAGACGCGCAGCAACTCGACCGGCAACGAAAACTGCTGGCCATCGGAAAACAGCACCTCCAGCCGTCGTGATTGCTGGTGCAGCTTGATTTCAGTGGGATGCGGAGTGTTTTTATCCAGACCAGCCATGTTGCAGCGCCTGTTCTTGCGAAACGGGTCATCATAGCGCAGTTCTGGCTCTCTTTGCGCGAAATGCTCAGTTCGCAGGAACCCATGAGCCACATGACTTTCAGCCGAAACGGATTTCATTTGACTCAATACCCTGACAAACCCTTGACCATTGAGCACAATAAAAAACCCCGGCAGTCTGAGCTACCGGGGTTGATGTTGCTGCCAGCAACACAGTCAGCGATTACGGCACCGTGCAGTTACCCGTGTCATTCACGCAGGTGACCACCGAGGCAGCCGTATCCTTGGACACGAAAGTGGTATTTGCACCTGCGGTCAAGAGCGCCGCCGCCGAATAGGCCGAAGAAGCACACGCCGCCGCAGTGTATGCCGGCATCATGGCAACGTCGTTGTTGGCAGTCGCTGCCACAGCACCACGAATGACGCCCGTTGCTTCAGCCAGACAGGAGGTCTTCTTCGATTTTTCGGTGTAGTTCTTGTATTGCGGCAGTGCCACAGCGGCCAAAATACCGATAATGGCAACGACGATCATCAGTTCGATCAGGGTGAAGCCTTGTTGTACCTTTTTCATGACCATCTCCTCAAGTGTGAAGCACACCAGTGTGCTGTCGTACTATCAGCAGATTTCGTGCCAGCGCACAGAACCCGCTGAAATCCGCCCGATCTACCACTCACTGCCACCCCAAGACGCGTTTTGGCACAATATTTTATGCGCCACACGGACAGAACACCATCGATGACCACGATTTTAGTGTGCCACGCCTTCAGCACCCGCTGTTTGACACAGGCATGCCTCCGCCACCATAATCAGCGTAGTATTCGTGTCAGTCCTTTACCTATGCCACGATCCAGAAGCCCCTCTCATGGCCGCACTTTCCCGTGCCACGCAACCCGCCGGAGCCTTCCCCTTGAAACCCAGCCTGCCCCTTGAGTTCATTCATTTCGATACGGCCATGGCGTTGACGGGGATGAGCAAGCGCACGCTCTGGCGACGGATTTCCGCAGGGGAGCTTCGCAAGGTCGGGCTCGATGCGGGCAAGTCACGACTTTCCTTGATGGATGTATTGACATTAACCGGCATGACGCGCGATGAGGAACTCGCCACCTTGTTGCGGCAAGCCGACCAAGGGGAGGCCGAGGCGCAGGCAGATGTGGCGCAGCTGCTATTCGCCCGAGGCCGACACGCGGCGGCGGCACGCTGGTTTCAACGCGCCGCCAATCAGGGCTATCCGGACGCCATGCTGTGCCTGGGGCGCTCTTATGCCACGGGCGATGGCGTGATCCATGATGAAAATCTGGCCGTGATGTGGATTGCCAAGGCCGCCGCCGCCGGGCACCCTCTGGCACTCGCGCAGATGAAGAAACTCAAGGAAATCCTGTAAGTTACAGGACGGCATGGGTTGCTGTGTGCAAAAAAAACCACTGAAGGCTACGCTCAGTAGTGCTAAAATTTTGCCTCGATTGCGGGTGTAGCTCAATGGTAGAGCAGAAGCTTCCCAAGCTTAAGACGAGGGTTCGATTCCCTTCACCCGCTCCACGTCCCTCTACATCACGGGCTTTCCAGCATCGCGCATCTTTCTATGCTCGCGCTCGCACGTTGGCCTGCGTTTTTTTGGCAACAAGATGGATTTTGAGCGGCGCTTTGGTGGCCTGAACCGTTTGTATGGCGCGCAAGCCCTGCCACGTCTGGCAGCGGCGCATGCCTGTGTCGTCGGCATCGGCGGGGTGGGTTCCTGGGCGGCAGAGGCTTTGGCTCGCTGTGGTGTGGGGCAGATCACCCTGATTGATCTTGACCATATCGCCGAATCGAACACCAACCGACAACTCCATGCGCTGGAAGGCACCTATGGATGCGCCAAGGTGCAGGCGATGGCCACACGGATACAGGCCATCAACCCTGGCTGCCAGGTGGTGCCGGTGGATGACTTCATTTCGGCCGACAATATCGCCCGCCTGTTGCCCGCCACCGCTTTTGTGATTGACGCCATCGACGACGTTCCTGCCAAGGCGGCACTGATCGCGCACTGTCGCGAACAGGGCATTCCTTTGGTGACCACCGCCGCTGCGGGGGGGCGTCGTGACCCGACCCGGATTCAGGTCGCCGATCTGGCGCGCACCGAGCATGATCCACTGGCGGCTCGTTTGCGTGCGCTGCTCCGCAAGGAGCATGGTTTCCCTCGTGGTGCCGGGCATCTGTTTGGGGTTGAATGCGTTTTTTCAACCGAACCGGTCATTCGTCCTGCCGCGACGCTGGCGGCTTGCGATCATGATACGGCGGTTGATCCATCGCATGAGCAGCTCACTCGCGCGCCGCAAGGCCTGAATTGTGCGGGTTATGGTTCCGTCGTAATGGTCACCGCCAGCTTTGGCATGACGGCCGCCGCGCGCGCCGTCGAACGCATGATCGTCGCTAGCTGAACGATTTCAGCCACAATCAGCCGGTATACTCGCGCTCATGGAATCCGACGCGCCCCGCCTCCGCAAAACCACGGTAGCCGCACCTGCCCTGACTCCGGCGCCGGTCATTCTCGTGACCGGGGCGGCCAAACGGGTCGGCGCAGAGATTGCGCGCACCTTGCACGCCGAGGGAGCGTGCCTGATGCTGCACTACCACACGGCACAGCTTGAAGCGGCCACCCTGGCGGCTGAACTCAACGCGCTTCGTCCCCATTCGGCACGCTGTCTTGCTGCCGATCTGCGTGTATCTGCCGAATTACCGGGGCTGGTGGCCGATACCGTGAGCCATTTTGGCCGTCTGGATGCGCTGATCAACAATGCCTCCAGCTTTTACGCCACCCCTGTCGGTTCTATTGATGAAGCGGCCTGGCATGATCTGATCGGCAGCAATCTCAAAGGCCCGCTGTTTCTTGCCCAGGCGGCAGCCCCGCATCTCAAGCAAGCACAGGGGTGCCTCATCAACATTACCGATATTCATGCGGATCGCCCCTTGCGCCACTATCCGCTTTACTGCGCGGCAAAAGCCGGCTTGCTGGGCTTGACCCGTGCGCTGGCGCTTGAACTGGCACCCGAAGTTCGCGTCAACGCGGTGGCTCCCGGGCCAATCGCCTGGCCTGAAGGAGCCGCTGCCGCCAATTTTGATGCGGCAACGCAGCACGAAATCCTCGCTCGTACGCTGTTACAACGTCAGGGACAACCTGCCGACATCGCACGCACGGTGCGCTTTCTTCTCTTTGATGCGCCTTACATTACGGGGCAGGTCATCCCTGTCGATGGCGGGCGCAGCATCTATTTATAATCAGTAGTGTCCGGTTAATTTATGCGCGATAAGCCGCAAAGCCTTTACTGGCAAGCATTTCGAGGCGCCGAAGGGTGTCCACGATTTGGTTTTCAGAAATCCCGTGAAACAATTTTGTGAAACAGTTAATTCGGCATCCACTGAAACATCTGCAACCAATGCATCGTGATCTGAACATCTGCAATCCTTCCGGGTTTGAACCACTCGGGAGCACGTATGAACGTTGGCAGAACGCTGTTTGCCCAGATCATGGAGTATGTACCGTGGAAGACCTTCGACCGCATTGTCGAACGGCACGGCGGCGACGCAGGGGTTCGCACCTTGGATTGCGCCGACCTGTTTCGCATCATGGCCTTTGCGCAATTGACGTGGCGAGAGTCGCTGCGGGATATCGAAGTGTGCCTGGCGTCCAACCAATCCAAGCTGTTTCACATGGGCTTGTCTGGCGTGCCAGCCCGATCGACGCTTTCCGATGCGTTGAGTCAGCGCGACTGGCGCATCTATCACGCGCTGGCGATGCGTCTGATCGTACGAGCCCGCGAACTTTACGCCACGGAATCGACGGGGTTGGAACTCGATGCCACGGTCTATGCGCTGGACTCGACCACCATCGACCTGTGCCTGAGCTTGTTCGATTGGGCACCGTTTCGCTCCACCAAGGCTGCCGTAAAAATGCACACGCTGCTGGACCTGCGCGGCAACATTCCATCTTTCATCCACATCAGCGACGGCAAGATGGGCGATGTCAATGTGCGGGACATATTGCCGGTCGAAGCGGGTGCGTTCTATGTGATGGATCGCGGCTATCTGGATTTCGGCAGACTCTTTGCGATGCATCAAGCGGGTGCTTTCTTCGTGACGCGGGCCAAGCGCGGTATGAATGCCCGGCGCGTCTACTCGGCACCCTCCGACCGCACGACGGGGGTGATTTGCGACCAGAAGATTCGCCTCAACGGCTACTATGTTTCCAAGGACTACCCGGAGCATTTGCGGCGAATTCGGTTCAACGATCCGGAGTCCGACAAGACGCTGGTGTTCCTGACCAACAATACGACGTTGCCATCCTTGACTATCGCTGCGCTCTACAAGAGTCGGTGGCAAGTGGAACTGTTCTTCAAGTGGATCAAGCACCATCTGCGCATCAAGCGTTTCCTGGGCACCAGCGAGAATGCGTTGAAAACGCAAATCTGGTGCGCTGTCGCCACCTACGTGTTGATCGCCATTGTCAAAAAAAAAGCTTCACCTCGATGCCTCTCTCTACACTTTGCTACAGATATTGTCAGTCTCTGTTTTCGAGAAAACCTCGATTTCATGCGCCTTGCAGCCCGATGCCAACAGAATCACATCGGCCGACCCATGTAACCAACTGAATCTATTTGAAATTTAACCGGACACTACTGATTTATAATAGTGACGCATGAACACACTTTCGCCCCCCACGCTCAGCGCCCGACAGCTTGAAAAACAGCGCATCGAGGCCAATAAACTTGCCAAACGCCTGCGCCGCAACGCGGGACAAGCCGTCGTCGATTACCAGATGATCGAAGCGGGTGACCGCGTCATGGTGTGCTTGTCGGGCGGCAAGGATTCTTTTGGGATGCTGGATATTCTCTTGTATCTACGCGAGCATGCGCCTATTGACTTCGAGCTGATCGCGGTCAATCTGGATCAAAAACAACCCGGTTTTCCGGCGGATGTCCTGCCCAGCTACCTGACCGGCCTGGGCGTTCCCTTTCACATCGAAAACCAGGACACCTATTCCATCGTCAAACGCGTGGTGCCCGAAGGAAAAACCACCTGTTCCCTCTGCTCGCGCCTGCGTCGTGGCATTCTTTATCGGGTTGCCGGGGAGCTGGGTGCGACCAAAATCGCGCTGGGGCATCACCGTGAAGACATCCTGGAAACACTGTTTCTCAACATGTTTTTTGGTGGCAAACTGAAAGCCATGCCACCCAAACTGGTTTCTGATGATGGCAAAAACATCGTCATCCGCCCGCTCGCCTATTGCAACGAAAAGGATCTTGCGGCATGGTCTCAAGTGCGTCAGTTCCCCATCATCCCCTGCGATTTGTGCGGCAGCCAGGAGCAACTGCAACGCAAACAAGTCAAACAAATGCTGACCGACTGGCAAAAACGCTTTCCCGGCCGCATCGAGTCCATGTTCCGCAGCCTGCAGAACGTGGTGCCATCACATCTGGCTGATCCACGCCATTATGACTTTGCCGGTCTAAGACCCAGCGGCCATCCAGAACCCGATGGGGATCGCGCATTCGACACGGAAGAATATGCCGAAACTTCCACGAACTGCGGTGACACGGAAAACACCCAGAACATCGAAGAAATTATTACCCTGCATCGGCAGCCACCGACCATAAGGGCTGCTCTCGACTAAAATTTTATGCGATGATGCTTTGACATCGAAGACATCGAAGACATGACTCAGGCCTGACCTTGATGAACGCATCCATCCCCACATCCCAACGCCAGGTTTGCGTGCTGTACGCCGACATTTCCGGTAGCCAGCGGCTTTTTCATAGCCTGAACGAGGCCGAGGCCATGCAGGCTTTCGAGCGTTGTTTCAATCGCATGGAACGCGCTATCAGCAGTTTCAATGGCCGCGTCGTCAAACACATCGGCGAACAACTGATGGCGGTGTTCGATACGGCGGAAGATGCCATGCGCGCCGCCTGTGAAATGCAGGTGCGCGTTGAAAAGCTTCCTCAGGTCTCCGGAATTCGCTTGGCAGTGGGCATCGCATTTCACTACGGCATCATGTCAGAAGGCGGCAACGACTCTACAGGCGATACGGTCAAGGTCGCTTCGCGTCTAGTCAAACTGGCCAAAGGCGGCCAGGTGCTCGCTACCTCGCCAACCATCGAAGCGTTGCCCGATACCTTACGAAAATGCACGCTGGCACTGGAGTCTGCGTGTGTTCGCCTGCATGGAGAACCAATTCCGGTTCATGCCATCGTCTGGCAAACCCTGGTAGAGAACGGCGGAATCATGGAAGGGGGGCTTGCGAGAAACCCCTTAACCCTCTCAGAACCAATCGCTGCAAATACAGCCGACGCACCTCGGTTACGCCTGACGCACAATGGCCGCGAATTCATACTGAGCCCGGAAAAACCCGTCGCCACCCTCGGTCGGGATGCTCGCTGTGACCTGCTGATTCACAACCCGCATGCCTCACGCAATCACTGCCGCATCGAACTACGCCGCCACGCTTTCATACTCACCGACAAAAGCACGAACGGAACCCATGTCGTCCCCGATGCGGAACCCGGCTTTCTGCTCAAAGGCAGTGAGTTCGTACTGATCGGCCGCGGCAGCCTGTCCTTCGGCTTACTCGCCGAGCGTGAACTCGACGACATCGTGACATACGAAACACTTTGACATTTCCATCCGCGTAAAACAACGGTATGTCGCGAAAACAATGATTTCGTGGCAATCGATAACCAATCGATCTTGTTTTAAAACGCACTTATTAAAGCGCACTCTTATTAAAGTGCAATTTTGCACTGGTAAACGCCAAAAGCCCTCTTGCGAGGGCTTTTGGTTTAATGGGAGTCTGGCGCTGACCTACTTTCTCACCCGCATTGGGCAATATCATTGGCGCGGAGGTGTTTCACGGTCCTGTTCGAGATG
>JAGOVA010000076.1 GCA_018061005.1 Sterolibacterium sp.
GCTTTGATCCCTTGCCCTTCTTTCGTTCTGCCATCGCCGTTGCTCCCGTGTGTGATTTGTCTCGGGGGTAGTTTTAGGTATGGTGCGTTCGATGGGAAGTACGCCGGTGGGTTAACGGTTACGGCGCGGCGGCGGTCGGCCTGACGGAGGGAAAGCTGCCGCATTCTCCGTTTCCGTCATTCCCGCGAAGGCGGGAATCCAGGACTTGCGAGCGCCTCGGGTGGGTGCTGGATCCCCGCCTTCGCGGGAATGACGAGCGTTGCTGACCATTTTTTCTATTCAGGAAAGTATTTCATACTGAAGAATCAGGCGAGCGGCGCGATGGTCTATGAGCCGCCGCAAGACCCGCCTGTGATCGAAAAGCGGATGACGGATCTGGTGGCTTCATTCATGCCGACGATGGGCTCGATCCGCTGCTGCGCGGCGAACTGCCCAAGCGCTACAGTCAGGAATTGCTCAACAACCTGTTCCGTCACCCATACACCAAGATCGAATTCATCGTATGCGACCTTGGTGTCTCGCGCATCACGGCGGCCAACACACGGCGGCCAAGCATCTGGATGCGCTGGCCCGACACGATTTCGTGGAAAAGTAGAAAATCGGGCGCACCAACTTCTACATCAACCGCCCGCTGTTCAAATTGCTGACGAGCATTTACCGGAACGATGAATGAGGCCGAAACCTGCGCCGAGCAAATGGATGCGGCCGACAGTAGCGGGGTATGCATACCGATCAGGCACGGATTTAGCCCCAGGTTCCTCCGGAAATCCGCGTGATTCCTGCCAGGTCGCGGTGTTGTTCGATGTTTTTGTAACCGGTGGCGTTGAGGAGTGCATGGGCGGCCGGTGCCTGGTCGTAGCCATGTTCGAACAGGAGCCAGCCGCCGGGTTGCAGGTGGTGGCGGGCGGTGGCGATGATTTCGCGGATGTCGTCGAGTCCGTCCGTACCGCTGGCCAGTGCGCTGGCGGGTTCGAAGCGCAGGTCGCCTTGTTGAAGATGTGGGTCGTTTGCGGCGATGTAGGGCGGGTTGGCGACGATCAAATGATAGTGCTCACTTTCACGTTCAGGGGTTAGCGCGCTGAACCAGTGGCTTTCCATGAGTTTGAGTGATGCGCCGAGTGCCATGGCGTTCTGGCGGGCGATGGCGAGTGCGGCGGGGGAGGCGTCGAGCGCGTGGACGCAGGCTGCGGGTCGCTCTAGCGCGAGGCTGATGGCGATGCAGCCGCTGCCGCAGCCGAGGTCGAGAAGACGGGGGGTGGCGATGTGAGCCATTTTGGCCAGCCCCAGTTCGACCAGTAGTTCGGTTTCCGGACGCGGGATGAGCACCCCGGGGGCGACGGAGAAATCGCGTCCATAGAATTCACGTTGCCCGGTCAGGTAGGCGATCGGTTCGCCTGCGGCGCGGCGGCTAATGAGTGCGCGGTAGGCGGTGTGGGTGGCGGTGTCGAGCGGCTGCTCGGGGTGGGCGATGAGTGCGCTGGCGGTGCGGCCGGTGAGGTGCTGGAGCAGCAGGCGCGCCTCCATCCGCCCCACGCGTTGTGCGGCATCATTCAAAGCAGAACCAGTATCTATGGGCATCTCCGTCAACGTAAGTGCACGCTAACCTGATTTAGTCGTGGTCGGCCAATGCGGCCAGCAGTTCGGCCTGATGCTCGGTGGTCAGGCCGTGGATCAGTTCGTCGAGGTCGCCGTTCATGATGGCGTCGATTTTGTAGAGCGTGAGATTGATGCGGTGATCGGTGATGCGGCCTTGCGGGAAGTTGTAAGTGCGGATGCGTTCGGAGCGGTCGCCGCTGCCGATCAGGCTTTTGCGCGCGGAGGCGATTTTCGCGGCCTGTTCGCGTTCCTGCCGGTCTTTGAGGCGCGCGGCCAGCACGGCCATGGCTTGCGCTTTGTTGCGATGCTGCGAGCGATCATCCTGACATTCGACGACCAGGCCGCTGGGCAGGTGGGTGATGCGGACGGCGGAGTCGGTTTTGTTGATGTGCTGCCCTCCGGCACCGGAGGCGCGAAAGGTGTCGATGCGTAATTCGCTGGGGTTGATGTCGATTTCGCCCAGTTCATCGGCTTCGGGCAGCACGGCCACGGTGCAGGCGGAGGTGTGGATGCGCCCCTGGGTTTCGGTGGCGGGTACGCGTTGCACGCGGTGGCCGCCGGATTCGAATTTGAGCTTTGAATAGGCACCCTGGCCGTTGATGCGGGCGATGACTTCACGAAACCCGCCCAGCTCGGACTCGTTAGCCGAGATGAGCTCGACCTGCCAGCGTTGCCGTTCGGCAAAGCGGGTGTACATGCGAAACAGATCGCCTGCAAACAGCGCGGATTCATCGCCGCCCGTGCCGGCGCGGATTTCGAGAAACAGGTTGCGCTGGTCGTTCGGGTCGGTGGGCAGCAGCGCCTTTTGCAGATCGCTTTCGACGCGCAGGAGTGCCTCGCGACAACGCGGGATTTCTTCGTCGGCCAAGGCTTTCATTTCCGGGTCATCCCGCATTTGCTCGGCGGAACACAGGTCGTCTTCCAGTTGGCTGAATTCGCGGTAGAGCGCGACCACCTCGCCCACTTCGGCGTGTTCGCGCGAGAGTTTGCGGTAGTGGTCGATGTCGCGCGTGGCGTTTTCCGCACCGAGCAGGTGATCCAGTTCGGTGAGGCGCTCGGCCAGATGTTCGAGTTTGTGACGGATGCTGGGTTTCATGGTGGACGGGCAAGAACTCAGACGGCACTGCAGCCATCATGCAGGAAGGGTTAACGTGAAATACAAAATCAGCGTCGCAGGCAAATCAGTCGCCGCCCCTCGAGGGGTGGATGGATGGGTGGGCGTGAAGCGATGGAGATGGCGACCCTGTGCGTTAGGGGCTATTCGCCAGGGTGCAGGTGATACAAGCGGGCGATGAGGCGCGTCAGTTCGCTGCGTTCGTCACCTTCGGCCTGATTGAGCGCGTGTGTCGGTGCGTGCATCAGCTTGTTGGTCAGCCCGTGTGAGAGGGCTTCAAGCACCTTGTGTGGATCGTCGCCACGCGCCAGCAGTTTCTGGGCGTGTTCCAGCTCATGTCGGCGGTTGCGTTCGGCGGCATCGCGCAGCGCGCGGATGGTCGGCACGGATTCCCGCGCATCCATCCAGTGGAGGAAGTTCGTCACCTGCACATCGATGATGCTTTCGGCTTCAACCACCGCGGCCTGGCGTGATTCGACGCCGTCTTCGACGATTTTGCCCAGATCATCGAGGGTGTAGAGAAAGATGTCGTCCAGTTGGCCGATTTCGCGTTCGATGTCGCGTGGCACAGCCAGATCGACCATCACCATCGGACGATGACGACGTGCTTTCAGCGCGCGTTCGACCGCACCCAGGCCGATCACCGGCAGCGGGCTGGCGGTGCAGGAAACTATGATGTCATATTCAGCCAGGTGCGCCGGGACTTCATCGAGGCGCAGGGTATCGGCATGAAAGCGTTCGGCCAGCAGCGCCGCGCGTTCGGTGGTGCGATTGGCGATGGTGATGCGTTTGGGCAGGCAGCCGGTGAAATGCGCGGCACAGAGTTCGATCATTTCGCCTGCGCCAATGAACAACACGCGCTGGTCGGCGATGTTTTCAAAAATACGCGCCGACAGATGCACGGCTGCAGCGGCCATGGAAACGGTATTCGCGCCGATGGCGGTGGTGGAGCGCACTTCTTTGGCGACTGAAAAAGTCCGCTGGAACAGTTTGCCTAGCAGTGTGCCCAGCGTGCCGGCTTCTTCGGCACTGCGTGCCGCCTGCTTCATCTGGCCGAGAATCTGCGGCTCGCCCAGCACCATGGAATCGAGGCCACTGGCCACGCGGAACATGTGACGCACGGTGTCGCGCTGCGGCAGGCTGTACAGATAGGGTTGCAGCTTGTCGATCGGCAGGGTGTGATAGCGCGCCAGCCAGTGGGCAGCAAACGCGGCACCATCGGCTTGCTCGCTCGCGCAGTAGATTTCAGTGCGGTTGCAGGTCGACAGTATGGCTGCTTCGCGCAAGGCACGGCCGCGCACCAGATCGCCCAGCGCCTGCGGCAGACGCTCAGGCTGGAACGCCACCTGCTCGCGCACGTCGAGCGGCGCATTGTGATGATTGAGGCCGAGGGCGAACAACTGCATGGGGCAAGCGGATCAGGCCGCAGGAATCCTTGAAAAAATCAAGGAAAATTATAGCATTGGCGCAACCTGCTTCAGACGGCCGGGCAGAGTTCGCGGTAGAGCTGAAGATAGCTGGCGGCCATTTTTTCGGCGGTAAATAAGGCTTCGTAGCGTGCGGCGGCTTGTTGCCCCAACACGGCGGCTTGTGCGGGTTGTTGCCAGAGAAAATCCATCGCCTGTCGAAAAGCGGCCGGGTCGCCGGGAGGCACCACGCAGCCGGTTTCGCCGGCGATATTGATGAAGCTGGTGCCGGTGCCGATTTCGCTGGAGATCATCGGTTTGCCGTACATCGCACCTTCGAGCAGCGAGATGCCGAAGGCTTCGGAACGCAGGTGCGATGGAAAAACCAGGGCATGGCATAAGGTCAGCAGCGCGGCTTTGTCCTGGTCGGGCAATGCGCCGAGAAAGATGACGTGGCGTAGCTGTTTGCGCGCCGCGTGTGCCTTCAGTTCTGCCTCGATGGGCCCGGCACCGACGATGACGATCGGGTAATCACAGCCGACGGCGGCATCGAGCAGTATGTGCAGCCCTTTGTAGTAACGCAGCACGCCGACAAAAAGGAAAAATTTTTCACCGACGCGCTGATGCCATTCATCCAGCCGTGCCGGGTCGGCTGGGGCGTAGTTGGGGCGGGATTTGTCGAGCCCATAAGGGATGACGGTGACTTTCTCGCGGTAGCGTTGCAAGACCGGGCTGGTGGCCAGGTAGTTGGGCGAGGAGGCGACGATGCGGTCGACGCTACCAAGAAAACGCTGCATCAGCGGGCGGTAGAGGTGCAACAGAAACTTCTGCCGGACGATGTCGGAGTGATAGGTGACGAGCGTCGGCTTGCCCATGCGGGGCACGCCGCAGGCGAAATGCACGACATCCATGAACGGCCAGGGAAAGTGGTAGTGGATGAGATCGGCGGCGGCGGCTTGTTCGCGAAAACGGGCAAAGACGGCACGCGAAAATCCGGTGGAGGCAATTTCCAGATCGAGTGGGGCGCGCACGACCCGATGGCCGTCGATGTCGATTTCAGCGGCGCTCGCATCACGGCTCAGGGTCAGCACTTCGGGGGTGACGCCCAGTTGTTGCGTGCCGACGCAAAGCTGGTAGATCACCTGCTCGATGCCGCCGTAGGATTGCGAATAGGTGCGATAAAAATGGAGGACGCGCATGGTCTGGATGGTGGCGGGTATGCTTCAGTGCATGGCGGCGTGATAAGCCTGTGCGGTGATTTCGGCACAGCGCGGCCAGGTGAATTGTGTGGCCTGTTGTAGCCCGGCCAGGCGCTGTGCCTGCCATGCGGCTTCATCTTCGATCAGGATTTGCAGGGCGTGGCAGAGCCCCATTTCATCTTCGGCATCGACTACCCGGCCGGCATTGCCCGCCACCTCGGGCAGCGAAGCGCGATTGGAAACGATGACCGGGGTGCCGCTGGCCATCGCCTCGACCACCGGCAGGCCGAAGCCTTCGTAGAGCGAGGGATAGACGAGTGCCCGTGCTCCGGCGACCAGTTCGGCCAGCGTGCCTGATTCCAGATAGCCGGTCAGGCGCACATGGCCTGCGGCCAGTGCGGTATGCAGTTCTGCAGAAAACTGGTGGGTGTTCCAGCCCGCCATGCCGACGAGCAGCAGCGGGTAGCGCTGGCGCAATGCTTCCGGCAGGCGCGCATGCGCGCGCAGTGCGAGCGGCAGGTTTTTGCGCGGCTCGAGGGTGCCGACGCAGAGCAGATATTCCCGCGGTTGCAGGCCGAGTTTGCTCAGGGTGGCCTGGATTTGTGGGGCGCTGCGTGGGTGAAATTCAGTCGAGCAGCCTAGCGGTGCGACGATGATCTTTTCTGCCGACAGGGCAAAATGGCGGGCTACTTCACGGCCGATGTAGGCGGAATCAACGAGGATGCGCGCTGCCTGTGTCACGCTACGGTCGATATGCCGTTCGATTTCACGCAGTCGCGCGGGGGGCTGGGTGTGCGGATAATGCAGATGGGTCAGATCGTGCAGGGTCATGACCATCGGGCCGTCGAAGTCGTAAGGCCAGAGCGAGGGTTCGTGGTACAGATCGAAGGCCTTGTGCCGCAGGTGCTTGTCGAATGCCGCTTGTTCAAGCAGACGGCGCAGGCGGTAAGCGCCGGGCAGTGGCCGCAGCAGAGCGCTGAGCCGGTTCTGGGGGGCAGGCTGGCGGGGTGGCGGTACGCTGATGCTCATGCGTCGCCCCATCAGCAGGCTGAGTTCGATACTGAGTTCGATATCCTCGCGCGCCAGCAAAGCGTCGGCCAGCCCGGCGACATACTGGCCGATGCCGGTGCGTGCCGCTTGCAGGATGCGGGCATTCAAGGCGACGCGGATTGTTCGGGTCATGTGTTGCGCTGCGCGATGGGGGTGTGGCGTGCCGTGTGCGTGGCGATGCGCTCAACCAGTTGGCGTGTGGAATCACGCCAGCCGGGCCAGTGCCAGTCGGTGAGTTTGCGCTGTGCGGGAAAGTGGCCGCTGGCTTCGAACCGCTGGATGAGTGCGGCGAGACTGGCGGGATCGTCGAGCTGGAAATAGGCGAGAAAATCCGCGCCGATTTCGCGGAACACCGGAATGTCGCTGGCCATGGCAGGTAGCCCGCGCTGCATGGCTTCGACCAGTGGCAGGCCAAAGCCTTCGACGAAGGAGGGAAACACCAGCGATTGGCTGTGCTGATAGCAGCACTCGAGTTCGCTGTCGTTCAGGTCGTTGAACATGAACAGACGCCGACCGAGTTCCGGGTGATTTTTGATGCGGTTGACCAGCGGCGCGCACTTCCAGCCGATACGGCCGACGATGCAGAGCGTGGCGCGGGTCGTCGGTTCGCGTGCCCACAGACACTCGAACGCGTCCAGCAGGTAGGCGTGATTCTTGCGCGGCTCGATGGTGCTGACCATCAGATAGGCCGAGTGACGCTCGTCAAACAGCGCGCGCACGGCAGAACGAACCGGGGCGTTGTCCTGTGCCTGGTCGAGCTCGCTGCCGAGCTGAAAGTAATCGTACCAGCGCGCGCTTGCGGCTTCCGTCCCCAGTCGGCGGTGCACATCACTACGCACTTCGTTGGCGATGGTTGCCGAAATGGCGATGTAGCCGTCAGCGGCGCGCGACACCCAGTCGAACCAGGTGTCGAACACCTTGACCAGCGGCTCGTCGCAGAACTGGGGGTGGGTCAGTGGAATCAGATCGTAGATCACACCGACCACGCCGATTCCTTGCTGCTTGAGCTGCTCGACCTGTGCGAAGAAATCAGCGTGCCAGGATGAATCGAGCAGCACCAGTACATCGCCTTGCTGGCAGGTCAGTTCGTTGATCCGATCGAGATCCACGTCGTCTGCCGCCATGCGGCCGAGCAGCTTCCAGGGCAGTACAAAACTCAGGCTGGCGGCGCGGAAGAGTTGCCAGAAAGGCCAGCGTAGCCAGCGCACGCGGGCGATGCCGGTGCGTTGTTCGAGCTGTTGATGAATCAACCAGTAACGGTTACGCAACGCCTCAAACCAGGGGCCCATGCGCGCGTGCATGCGCCCGGGTTCGCGCACCAGCATGGCCAGCCCATAGGGTAATAGAAAGCTGAAAGCACCCCAGCGGAAAATGCTTTCCAGCAGGCGACGCAGCAGGGAAGGACGGGAAAGGCGGGTCAGCCCCAGCGCGTGTTCGATGCGGTGATGTGTCAGCCAGTAGCGATTGCGGGTCTTCTCGAAACGTTCCTGCAGGTGGTCGTCTTGGGTCGGGGCGAGGCGTTTGACTTCGTAAACCTTACCGTTTTTCAGGATGATAGGCACGCATTTCGTCAAGTCCTGTGTGGCCGCCAGGTGACGGACGACATTGCGGACGACACGCTGGATGCCTGAGTTGGTTTCGGGGTGTTCATAAACGTAGGTGCACTCGAAGAGAAGGCGCATGATCAGTAGGGGCGTTGGCGCTCGATGGCCGGTTGTGCGGCAAGCCAGGCGTAGCCTACGAAGTCTTCGTGGCGGGTGTTCATGACATGGAATATCAGGCCGAGATCGCGCCATTCATAATTGCCATCGAGGTGTGAGTCGATGCGCGACAGCGAGGTGGAAATGGAATAACTGCCACGTCCCAGATTCATCGGGAATGAAAAACGGTAGACGATTTCCTCCCCGACCACGGCATCGGTAATCGCCAGCTCGAGCCGGTGGGTGTTGATGCCGTAAATGGCTTGACCGAGGCGATCCTTGATCATGAAGCCCAGCACCAGACGATCGATGGCACGGTTGATCCGGACGCGGATTTCGAGGGTGACCGGGCTGCCGACTTCGGCGGTATCGATGCGTTCGCCGGTCTCGTCGTAGAGGGCAATGGTGAGCACGCTGGCCTCGCCGCTGCCCGAGATGGTTTCAACCACGCCGTCGGGGCGCCGCTCCTGGCGCACCGTGGCGCGTTCCTGGTCGGCCAGCAGTGCGTGATAGTAGTCGAGCACCGCGAGCGGCTCACCTTGCAGCAGCATGCGCCCGGCATGAAGCAGGATGGCGCGGTCGCAGATCGACTGGACGGCGTAACGATCGTGAGAGACGATCAGCAGCGTGGTGCCGGACTCGCGGAACTGGCGGATGCGGTCAAAACTCTTGTGCTGAAAGTAGGAGTCGCCCACCGACAGGGCTTCATCGACGATCAGGATGTCCGGTCGCTGCGCCGTAGCCACGCTGAAGGCCAGTCGCATCTGCATGCCGCTGGAATAGGTGCGTACCGGCTGGTCGAGGTAGTCGCCGATTTCGGCGAAAGCTTCAATGTCGGGCAGCAGCGCGGCGATTTCTTCGCCGTTGAGCCCCTGCAACTGGCAGGCCATGATGGCATTCTGGCGGCCGGTGAAGTCGGGGTGAAAGCCCATGCCCAGTTCCAGCAGCGCGGCTACGCGTCCCTGAATCTGGATTTGTCCGCTGCTGGCCTGGGTGGTGCCGGTGAGTATTTTGAGTAGTGTGCTTTTGCCCGCACCATTCATGCCGATGATGCCGATGGCTTCACCTGCCCGCACTTCAAAGTGGATGTCGTGGAGCACCCAGCGCAAGCCATGACGTGGTTGATGGATGCGTGCGGGCAGCAGCCATTCCGCCAGCCGTGACCAGCGGGTAGGATATTGTTTGTAGGCCTTGCCCACCCCGTTGACTGAAATACTGCCCATTACAGTTCGTCCACCAATTCACCGGCACGCCGACGAAACAGCAGCAGCCCCGCGCTGCATAACAGCAGGGTGAGCAGGCTGAGGGGCAGCAGGCTGGACCAGTGCGGCCATGCTGCGTTGACGAAGATGCCCTGCCAGGCGGTGATCAATGCGGTGAGGGGATTCAGCTCCAGCAGGGGGCGCGCGGTGGGTGGGACGATGGTGGCAGAGTAGACGATGGGCGTAAGCCAGAACCAGAACTGCAGAAGGATGCCGAAGAACTGGCCGACATCACGGAAGAATACATTGAGTACGCCGAGCGTCATGCCCAGGCCGATGGCAAAGGCGGTTTGCAAAAGCAGCAGCGGCAGTACGGCAACATAGACCAGGCCGGGAAAGTGGCCGGAGAGCAGCAGGAATCCGCTGAACAGGCCGAAGATGATGGCAAAGTTGAGGGTGGCGCTGATGACGACGATGATCGGCAGGCAAATGCGCGGAAAGCTGAGTTTCTTGAGCAGGTTGGCGTTGTCTAGAAACATGGTCTGGGCGCGCGTGGTGATTTCGGCAAACAGCCCCCAGGCAAAAATACCGGCGCACAGGTAAATGCTGTAAGCAAATTCACTATCCACACCGGGCAGACGGGCTTTCATCAGCTGTGAAAAAACCAGCGTGTAGACGGCGATCATCGCCAGCGGGTTGAGGACGACCCAGACTGCGCCCAGCATCGAATTGCGGTAACGTGCCTGAAATTCGCGCTGGACACTGCCGAGGATGAAGCCCCGGTAGCCCCAGGCTGCGCGTGCGAGATCGAGCATTTAGCTGGCCCTGCCGTACTGGTCGGCAAAACGGACGATGTCGTCTTCCCCCAGATATTCGCCGCTTTGCACTTCGATCATCACCAGATCGAGCAGGCCGGGATTTTCCAGGCGATGCTTGTGGCCGGCCGGGATGTAGGTGGATTCATTGGTGTTTACGTAGAGGTCTTTCTCGCCGTTGACCACCCGTGCCATCCCTTGCACGACGACCCAGTGCTCGCTGCGGTGATGATGCAGTTGCAGTGATAATGCCGCGCCCGGCTTGACGACGATGCGCTTGATCTTGAAATGGGAACCTTCTTCCAGCACGGTGTAGGTTCCCCAGGGGCGCGAAACAGTGCGGTGCAACCGGTAGGCATCATGCCCGGCCATTTTGAGCCTTTGCGTGACCTGCTTGACCTCCTGCACCCGGTCGGGATGCACGGCCAGCACGGCATCAGGGGTTTCGATGAGAATCAGGTTGTCGATGCCGACGGCGGCGACCAGACGGCTTTCACTCTGCACAAAGGTGTTGTGGCAGTCGACAAACAGTGCGTCACCCAGCGCGCGGTTGCCCTCGTTGTCGGCGGTTACGAGTTGCTGCAGCGCGGTCCATGAGCCGATGTCGCTCCAGTCAAAGGTGGCGGGAATGACCGCTGCGCGGCGGGAGTGTTCCATGACGGCATAATCGATGGAGATATCCGGCACATTTGAAAAACTGGCGGCATCCAGCTCCTGCAAGGTCACGGCACTGCCGTGTTGCACGGGGCTTTTTTCGATGCAAAGGCGGATACTGCGGAGCACTTCGGGGGCATGCTGCTCAAGCTCGGCCAGCAAGGTGCCCACGCTGAGGCAGAACATGCCCGAGTTCCACAGGTAGTGGCCGCTGGCCAGGTACTGTGCGGCCGTGGCAGCGTCCGGCTTTTCAACGAAACGCGCCACACTGCACGCGCTGCCCTGCGCGGGCAAGGGCGCACCGCATTCGATGTAGCCAAATCCGGTTTCTGGTTTGTCAGGGCGTATGCCGAAGGTGACGATCTGGCCGCTTTGCGCCAGTTTTGCGGCAGCGCGGGCATCTTCGGCAAAGGCCACTTCGTCGTGGATCAGATGGTCTGCGGCCATCACCACCATGACGGCGGTTTCGCCGTGTGTTTCGCGCAGCGCCAGTGCAGCGGCTGCGATGGCGGGCGCGGTATTGCGGCCAAAAGGTTCAAGAATGAAGTGGGGCAGCATCTCACCGGGGCG
Organism: Sterolibacterium sp.; assembly: GCA_018061005.1. Taxonomy (GTDB): domain Bacteria; phylum Pseudomonadota; class Gammaproteobacteria; order Burkholderiales; family Rhodocyclaceae; genus Sterolibacterium. The sequence goes on from JAGOVA010000076.1 coordinate 11,307, forward strand.
AACCGCAGCCAGTTCATCCTTGCTCTGGAAATAGTAGTCGCGGTTGGTTACGGTGATGATGTCGCCGTGTGTGGTGATCTGGGCTGCGCGCCGGTAGGTCTTGTGCAGCAGCGACTCGCCATCGGCCAGCCGGATGAAAGGCTTGGGGTGGCCTTCGCGCGAAACCGGCCAGAGCCGGGTGCCCGCACCACCAGAGAGTATGACGGGGATGATCATGGCGGTGTCCTCGATAGGTCGGCGCAACGTGAATGTGTGGGTATGCCACAGGCGTTCTGCGACGGCTGGGCGGTTGAGCGGCTGGATAGGGTGCCGGGTATG
>JAGOVA010000077.1 GCA_018061005.1 Sterolibacterium sp.
GCAGATGCGCGGTCTTGTGCGCCAGACTATCGCGCACCAGATTGAAGAAGCGTTTGACATCACGCACACGCGCCGTGGCATTCAGGCCAAACAGATGAATCAGGCCATCAAACTTTTCCAGATTGGCGGGTAGCTCGGCATGTTCCGAAAAACTGATGACATGCACCACGGCGCCTTGATTTTCCAGCCGTCCGGCCAGGCTCGCAGCCACACCAAGCTCATCATCGGTCATCAGGAAATACTTGCCCGCCAGCGCTTGATGTCCCTTGATGGCCACCGGCGCATCGACGGTTTTCAGCAAATAGCGCGACAGGGCAATCCGCCCCGTTTCCGCTGCCACATCTTGCGTCGCAGGTTGAGCGCAGCTCTCCAATGAAGGTGCCGCAGCGACCTCCTCGCTTTCAGTGCCCACATTGAGTTTCAACCAATCCACAATGGCGCGCAGCGTTTTCAGTGCCGCCAGGGTTTCCAGCGCAGCATCCTTGTCACGCAAAGTCGTTTGCAGCCCCAGCCGTTCGGAAAGTTCACCGACAATTTCCAGCCGTTTGATGGAATCGATCGACAGATCGGCTTCGAGATCGAGATCGAGATCCAGCACATCCTCGGGATACCCCGTGCGCTGACTGACGATGGACAACAAAGCCTGACGGGCATCCTGACGCGACGAGGGAACCGCCCGCTGGGCAGCCGATGCGCCGGAACTGGCTGCATCCGCAGTGGCACCCTGATGCTGTGTTTGGGCAGGCAGCTTGTCATGCAGCCAGGCAGTAATGGCGTGCAAGGTTTTCTGGGCAGCGAGTTGCTCCAGCAGGGCATCCGCGCCCTCACCCAACTGACGACGCAAACCAATACGCTCGGCCAGCTCACCCATGATTTCGATCCGCTTGATCGAGTCTATCGACAGGTCAGCCTCCAGATCCAGTTCAGGATCAAGCATGTCCGCCGGGTAACCGGTGCGCTCGCTGACGATTGCCAGCAGGATATCGCGCACATTGGCCGTGGCCAGCACCGTCGGTGCTGCAGGTGCATGAACTGCCGCAGGCAATGCGGGAACGACTTCCGCGCGCTGCGGGGAAACGCGCGCCACAACGGGCACGCTGCTCCCCAGCAAACCCAGCATCACATCACGCTGCGCCTGCACCAGGTCACGCATGTTGTTCAAATAATGGAACACCGCCTGATCGGCCGGCTCCTGCGATGACAACACCACCCCGCCTGTCGATGCCAAAGCCAGCGGCCGCAGCAGCGGCTTGCCTGCATGACGCGGCGCATCCCCTTGACTGGGTCGGGCGCGAGCACCATTGATCATCCAGCAGGTGGGTGCGAGTTTTTGTGGCTGTTCAACATCCAGCAACGTGACTTGACGGCCAGCCCACAAGGGACGCAGATCGATATCTTCCAGCAGCACCGCCAGTTGCGCGACCGCTTCGAGCAGGTTGGGAATCCCCGGCTGCCCTTTCTGGTCGGTGGCGATGACCTGATGCGGCTTGCCCGCAAGAATCTTCTGGATCAGCGCGGTCAACACTCGTCCGGGGCCGACCTCAACGAAAACCCGCGCGCCATCGGCGTACATCTGTTCGATCTGCTCGACAAAGCGAACGGGATTGACGATTTGTGCCGCCAGCTGACGTTTGATGCCCTTGATGTCTTTCGGGTAAGGCCGTGCCGTGACGTTGGAATAAACGCTCACCTCCGCACGGGGCTTGTGCAGGGGCAAGGCATCGAGTATGCCACTGAAGGTCTTTTCAGCCCGCGCGACCAGCGGCGAATGAAAAGCACACGCCACCTCGATGGGGCGCGCAGCCATGCCCTTTTCCTTCAAACGTTTCAAGGCGGCTTCAATCGCCGGTGTGCTACCGGAAATCACTGTCTGCGCGGGGCTATTCTGGTTGGCCAGCACAATGCCCGAATCCGCATCGAACAGTGCCTCCAGTGCGGCGCGCCCTTCGCTCACCGCCGCCATGCGCCCGGGATCATCCCCCGCTGCTTCAAGGATGGCGACACCTCGCTGCGCGCTCAATGGCAACAACTCGGCCAGACCGTAACAACCCGCCGCAGCCAGTGCCACGAGTTCGCCATAGCTGTGGCCGGCCAGCATGTCCGGGCGGATATTCAGGGATTGCAGCAACGAGAACATCGCATGATTCACCATCCCCAGCGTGGGCTGGGCTACGCGGGTATCGGTGATATCACGTTGCTGTTGCTGTTGCTGCACGCGGTCATAGGCCGTCGGCGGAAACAGCTTGTCGCACCACGCAGCCCCCTCGATGAGGATCTCCTGCAAAGTCGGGAAAGCGACGAACAAATCCTGCAACATACCCGGGCTCTGGCTGCCCTGCCCCGGAAAGACAAACGCCAGCTTGCCCTGCTCGTCGTGCTGCCGGTAATGCACACCAGCCTGTTTCTCGCGCAGATGCGCACATTCGAGCTTGAACAGCAAATCAGCCACATCGTTGGCCACGATGCTGCATTGCACCGAACCAGCCCCGGTCATCGCCTGCGTCCAGGCCAGATCGCGCAACTTCAACGGCGCATCGGACTCCCGCAGGAATTTACCCAGACGCTGCATCTGCCGTGCGGCCACTTCGAAAGACTCGCCACGGAACACCAACAGTTCCGCAGGCCATTGCGGCACGCCGCTTTCAACCGACTGCGCCGGATTCGGGCAGGCCGAGAGTACCGCATGAAAATTCGTTCCACCAAACCCAAAAGCGCTGACCGCCGCATGGGGCACGGCCTGTGCCGCAGCCACCCAGGGGCGCGCCACACGGTTCAGCATGAAGGGGCTGTGCTGCGCGTCATAGCCCGCATTGGGCTGATCGATATGCAATGTGGGCGGCAATACCTTGTGATGCAGGGCTTTCGCCACCTTGATGAAACCGGCAATACCCGCCGCGCATTTGGTGTGGCCTATCTGGCTCTTGACCGAGCCCAGCCCCGACGAATGGCGCAACGCGCCGCCTGCGTTAAAAATTTCCGACAACGTTTGCAATTCAGTACGGTCACCTACCACAGTTCCCGTACCATGCGCCTCAACCAGCCCCACCGCGCCTGGCAGCACACCGGCCTGCCAGTAAGCGCGTTCAAGTGCGCGCTTCTGGCCTTCCTTGCGCGGCGCGGTCAGCCCCAGCCCCTTGCCATCGCTGGAACCAGCAATCCCGTTGATGACGGCATACACCCGGTCGCCGTCGCGCTGCGCGTCGCTCAAACGCTTCAACACGACCACGCCCACCCCTTCACCCAGGCAGATGCCATCCGCCGAGTCATCGAAAGAACGACACGACCCCGTCGGCGACAAGGCCTTGACGCTGGCAAACATCAAAAAATCGTTGATGCTGTTATGGAAATCCGCGCCCCCCGCCAGCACCATGTCACTACTGCCGCTCCGCAGTTCTTTAACGGCCAGTTCGATCGCCGTCAGCGAACTCGCGCACGCCGCATCGACCGAATAATTGACACCCCCCAGCCCCAAACGGTTGGCGATGCGACCAGAAATTACATTGACCAATATGCCGGGGAAAGAATCTTCGGTTAGGTCGGGTAGCACGGCATCCAGTTCCGCCGGCATCTCGCCCAGATACTGCATGTAACTGTTGCGGAAAACATAGGCATTCGACAAATCCATGCCGGATTCCGCACCGAAAATCACCGAAGTTTTTTCGCGATCAAACCAGCGCGATTCAGTCTGCCCGGCCTCGCCATAACCCGCATCCGCCAACGCGCGACTGGCCACTTCCAGACTCAGCAACTGCACCGGCTCGATTGCCGCCAGTGATTGCGGCGGAATCCCGTAACGCAGCGGATCAAACGCAAAATCATCGATGAAACCGCCCCACTTGCTGGGGGTTTTACCCTTGCCCGCCGCGCCTGCCTGATAGTAAAGATCCGCATTCCAGCGTTCTGCCGGAACCTCACTGACCAGATTGCGGCCTTCAACAATATGCGCCCAATAGCTTTCCAGATCAGGCGAACCCGGGTAAATGCAGGACATCCCCACCACAGCGATGGGTTCCGCACTGGCTGCCCGGGGCAATTGTGGACGCGGACACTGACGCAACTGCTCAATCGCGCCCACGCTCACCGACTGGTGCAACTCGGCCAGCGTATTCACGCGATGGCGCAAAGCCGCCACCTGACCAATCATGTACATGCCCTCGGCCTGCTGCGCCTTGGCACTCACCTCAAGCAGATGATCTCCCTTGCGCTGCACGCCCTTGCTGGCCACCCGCAAGCGACCCACATTCAAGGTTTCAAGTGCTTTCCAGATGGACTGTGGATCCTGTCCTTCGGCCTGCAGACGCTGTTTTTCAGCATTGAACTGATCGACAAATCCAGAACGCAGACAGCGGGTCGCGTGTCCCGGTGCGGTTTCCAGCAACACGGTGCTGTCTTCTGCCAGCACTTTCTTCTGGAACTGTGCATTGACCGCACCACAAGTCACGGCTTCCTGCGTCGTGATGTAGGCCGAGCCCATCAGCACGCCGATTTTGGCACCACGCGCCGCCAGGGGCGCGACAATGGCGGCCACCATCGCAGCCGAGCGGGCATCATGAATGCCGCCTGCAAACAGCAGATGCAGTTGATCGGGTTGTTCAAACCCTTGCAACACCTGCAACTGCTGCTCCCACAGGACGAAGCTGAAACGGGGGCCGACATGCCCGCCGCACTCACGCCCTTCAAACACGAAATGCCGCGCACCGTCCTTGAGGAACAACGCCAGCAAACCCGGAGAAGGCACATGCAGATAGGCAGGAATCCCCTGCTCCATCAGCGCGCGCGCCTGCGATGGACGGCCACCTGCCAACAAAACGACCGAGGGTCGATATTCCTCGATCAAGGCCAGGTGCGGATTGAGGATTTCGGCTGCAGCAAAACCCAGCACGCCGATCCCCCAGCTACGCGAGCCCACGACTTCGCGCGTTTCCTCGATCAGCTTGCGTGAAGCCCCTTCCTGCATCAAGGAAAGCGCGATAAATGGCAACGCGCCATTTTCGGCCACCGCCTGCGCGAAAGCGGCGGTATCGCTGACCCGGGTCATCGGCCCCTGCGCGATCGGATAGCGCGTGCCATGCGCCTCGGCCAACGGGCTGGCAGCCCCTAGAATATCCAGCGCACACGCTTGATGCAGATGCCCAACCACACTCATCCGCAACGTATTCAGCAAGGCTTCGAGATTGGCGCATTGGGTGGCCAGTGCTTTGGCCAAAGCAGCATCCTGCCCGATAGGCAAAATGCCCCCCCCCACTTCAGTTTCCTCAGCAGCCAGCAGGCGACGCGCCTCGGTTGCCGTAATTTCACCCAACTCAGCCACAGGCAAGCCGGGGCGTGAATACACGACATAACCGCCCAGCAGGCGCGTTTCGCTGCCATCCATGGCGCGGATATCCGCCTTGATTCCGGCAGGCAACTGACACTCCGCCAGCAAGGACAACTGGCTGTCGAGTACCACCCCGAATGCCCCTCCTGCCATTGCGCCTGCTGCCGTATGCAGCCCCATGCCCCCCTGACACCAGACCGGCACCCGGCGTTCTTCTGCCAGCGTCACGATGCGTTGCAACAGGATGTAGCTGCTTTCCTCGCCGACCAAACCGCCCGCTTCCTGCCCCTTGGCAATCAGGCCATGAGCACCGTTCTCCAGCGCATGACGCGCCTCGGCCAGTGAAGTCACCTGCACCAACACCGGGAAATGCTTGACCCAGCCCTTCAGCTCCTGCGCTTTGCGCTCCCCCGTCAGGATGACAAACGCCGTTTGGGCAGGAATATCACGCGGCTGAATGTCCACATGATCGGGAATCCGGATTCCACACAGCGATGCCTGCGCCAGCACGGTGAACACGTCTGGCCACGCTGCCGCGCGCCGCCCCAGATCAATCGCCACAGCCGCCTGCTGCTTGTCAAAGGCACGTGCCAAGACCAGATCCGGCCGCTCGAACGGCGTCACGCCCAACAAGCGCATCGACTCAGGATTCACATGAACGCGACGCCCCAAGCGCTCCCATGCCGAAAAATCAGCCTCCGGGTGTTGCGTAAGTCCTACGTGCATTCAATGCTCCTGCTGGCGATATCGACGCATCATCTCACCGCGATTTTCATTTTTTATGCTCGCTGCCCAAGGTATCCACCTTTGCACTCCGGCAACCGAGCCTCCTCTTTTAATGCTTAATGGATGGCCATCCTCATGGTATTTATTTTCATGCTGAAACAGCATTCATCCGGCACGCTACGTCCCAAGCAACAACCAAGCAACGCCCAAGCAACGCCCAGGCAACCCTGGAACAAAACCTGATCATGTTTTTTCATGAAAAACAATCACATCGACATAATCTGGAAGAAAAATAATAAAGCCTATCCAGCCACGGCGCAAGCCCTGCCTGCACTTTGCACGGCATTTGTCACGATTTTCATCGCCCGAACGCAGGGATGTCCGTCGCAAAACTCACCAAACCCATCCGCATTTTTCAAAAACATACCTGCGCCATAAACCGAGCCCGACCTCATACACCCCGGCTTTCCAGTGCTTCCCAACGCAACATCATGGTTTCCAGTGCTGCCTCGATTTGCCCCAGGCGCACTTGAAGTTGCCGCGCCTCATCCGGCGCATCGCGGTAAATCTGGCCTGCTGCCAGACGCGCAGAAATATCGGCCTGCTCAGTTTCCAGCGCGCCGATGCGCTCCGGCAACTGCGTCAGCTCCTGGGTTTCCCGATAACTGAGCTTGAACCTGGATTCCTGAGACGAGGGACTAACCACCGCCGAAGCCGTCGACGCAGCAGATTTCGTCGCCGCGCCGGTTTGCGCCGCGCCGCCCCCTTCTTTCAACCGTGCGCCACGCGCCCTGGCCGCCAGCCAGTCTTCGTAGCCCCCCACATATTCCCGCCAGAGCCCATCCCCTTCCGCCACGATGCTTTGCGTCACCACCGCATCAAGAAAGCGACGATCATGGCTGACCAGAAAAACCGTTCCCGGATAATCCTGCAGCAGCGACTCCAGCAACTCCAGGGTTTCAATGTCCAGATCGTTGGTCGGTTCATCGAGCACCAGCACATTGGCGGGACGCGCAAACAGACGCGCCAGCAACAGACGGTTGCGCTCGCCGCCCGAGAGGGACTTGACCGGTGAGCGTGCACGCTCGGGTGCGAACAGAAAATCACCCAGATAACCGATCACATGCTTGCGCTGGCCGCCGATCTCAACATAATCCGAGCCCGGGCTGATGACATCCACCAGCGCGGCCTCTTCATCCAGCGCGGTACGAAACTGGTCAAAGTATGCCACTTCCAGTCGCGTCCCCAGACGCACGCTCCCAGCATCCGCTTCTATCTTGCCGAGCAACAGCTTGAGCAAGGTGGTTTTACCCGCCCCATTCGAGCCGATCAGACCGATCTTGTCCCCCCGCAAGATACGGCAGGAAAAATCACGCACCACCTGCCGCTCACCATAACTTTTGCTCACCTGCTCAAGCTCGGCCACCAGCTTGCCCGACTGTTCGCCGCGCGCCACTTTCAGTTCCACGCTGCCCAACCGGTCACGGCGCGCAACCCGCTCACGGCGCAAGGACTCCAGACGCAACACGCGCCCTTCGTTGCGCGTGCGACGTGCCTCAACCCCTTTGCGGATCCAGACCTCTTCCTGCGCCAGAAACTTGTCAAATTTGGCATTTTGCTGAGACTCTGCCGAGAGTTCATCGCCCTTGCGCGCCTGATAGGCGGCAAACGAGCCGGGGTAACTACTCAACCGCCCACGATCCAGCTCCACCACCCGGGTGGCCACGGCATCCAGAAAACTACGATCATGGGTAATCACCAGCACACCACCGCGGAAATCGCGCATCAGCGATTCCAGCCAGAGAATGCCATCCAGATCGAGATGATTGGTCGGTTCGTCAAGCAGCAACAGATCCGGTTCGATGGCTAGTGCTTGCGTCAAAGCCACCCGCTTGATGCCGCCGCCCGAAAGATCACCGATCCGCGCTTCAGCCGCCAACCCCAGGCGACTGATCGCCTGCTCGACATACATATGCACACGCCAGCCATCGGCATGTTCGAGTTGCCCCTGCAACTCCTGCAAGGTATCGAGTGCCTGCTGTGAAGGATCGAGTGCCACCGCATGGACGGCCTCGTGGTACGCCAGCAGCAAACGACTAACCTGCCCCAACCCGGCCGCAATGGTTTCGTAGATGCTGCGCTCCGCATCAAAATCCGGCTCCTGCGGAACATAGGCCACGCGCGCACCCGATTGCAGCCTGAGCACCCCGTCATCCAGCACGATCTGCCCGGCCAGCGCACGCAGCAAGGACGACTTGCCCGTGCCATTACGCCCAATCAAGGCAATCCGCTCCCCGGCCTCAACCTGCAAAGCCACATGATCCAGCAAAGCCACATGACCAAAAGCCAGGCAGCCACCATCCAAAGTCAGCAAAGGCATCACAATTACGCAAAAAAATACGGCAGGGATCGGTTTTGTCAACAGCCGTTTTACGGCGCACTGCAACGCTACAACGCTACAACGCTGCAACGCTGCAACGCTGACAAAAAAGGGAGAAATCTGGCGCAATTATACGTCAGCCGCTAGAATGCCCGGCTGTCGTAGCCCGCCATTCGCCGAATGGCCAGCAACGCTCCTCGTAGCACAATGGGAGCGGGCACAGTAACGGCGGGGGGCTATGTCGCTGCTGCACAAATTCCGCACAAGTGATACGAATCCGCCAGCACCAAGCCACCCCGGCACTAGCCAATTCACTGCTCAATCACTGCAACCGCGCAAAGCCGTTATTCATCTCCTTCATGGCCTGCGTGATCCGCTCATTGGTGTCGCGCATGCCTTCCTTGTCGCCCGTTTCTTTTTGGCGTTCGCGCGTCTTCCGCAGTGCCGTGACCTTGCCGTCACCGCGCGCGGCTTCGCGCATCATGTCCATGGCGTTCGGATTGTCCTGGTGGAACTTCTCCAGCGGCTTCCGATCTTCTGCCATGCCTTTCATCTCCCGCTTCAAACCATGGGCCTTGATCAAATTTTCGTAAAACCGTTCCGACTGTCCGGCGCTCCCGGTCACACTCCCGTAGAACCGACTGACGAGCGGAATCTTGTGCGACGGCAGTTCATCGCCAGTGAAAGGCGCAGCCACGGTCGTGACCAGCTTGCCCAGCTCCCGCCCGACCCCGCCGGTCAGCGTGCCGACAACATAATCAAGCTGGTCAGGCGTCGGCGACCACTTGCCCGGCGTGTACTCTGTGCCCCCGGTCAGTGTGTTGATTGCCTCGGCTGCCATCTTCGATGTGGGCGTGGCCGAAGTCTTGTACCGATCAAAGCCCGGCGTGGGATCAAGACCGTTGAAGTCCTCTTTATAAATGCTCTTGCCCGTCCAGTCCTTGTTCTGCAACAGCGCGACCACCGGATCAAGCACCGTCGGCGCGGCCATCTGGGCTGCCGGGGCGTTGCCACCGAATGGGTTGAACGAATCCGCCAGGATGCCCAGCATCGAGCCGGTGCGCTCCACGGCGGATCGCTTGCTCTTGTAAAACATCGCCTCCGCCGCCAGTCGCCCAATGTTGGGCAGGAAGCGAAAGCCCAGCGGGAATGGGATGGTGATGTAACTCTTGCCGCCCGTCGGGATAATCAGGCTGGTCTGCTTCACAAACTCCGGAATGGCCGCATACAGGTCATCATCATCCCCGCCTGCGCCCATCGCCAGCATCGCCAGGGCGGATGACATGAAGCCCACGGCCACGCCGCCCGCCATGATCTTCTTCCCGGCAGGTGATGCCAGCGTCTCAGACATCCGTGCCGTCCCCTGCACCGCCGCATTGAAGAAGGCATAGAAAGCTGCGATATGCGGCGTGTTCGCCCCCTTGCGGTTGAAGTTCACCGTCAGCTGCTCATTACGGTTGTTGCCCTCACCCTGCATCAGCTGCAAGTAGTCGATCACGATCAAGTCCAAGCCATGCTGACGCTTCAGCTTACGTGCCTTCGCCAGCATCTGCCCGGCAGTCGATCCGGCTGCATCGTCGATGTACAGCTTGGCCGCATGCAGCTTGCCCATCGCCGCCGTAATCGCGTCCCACTCATGATCTTCCATTGCGCCGGATCGCACCTTGCTCAAAGACGCGCCGCCCACCGATGCCAGGCTGCGCATGGCCAGTTGCGTGTCGCCCATTTCCAGGCTGAACACCAGCACCGTTTTCCCGGCCATCGCCACGTTTTCGGCCACGTTCAAAGCCCAGGCTGTTTTCCCCATCGCTGGACGACCCGCCACGATCACCAGATCACCGGCATGCAGCCCTGCCGTCAGCCGGTCAAGGTCAGCAAAGCCCGTTGGCGTACCGAAAACCTCACCCGCATCCATGCGGGCATCGATCTCCCCGATCGCCCGACCCACCACCTCCGAAATATGCCTCGGCTCACTGCCGCGCGTGCCCGACTGATCTGCATCCAGAACCATCCGCTGCGCCTGCTCCGTCGCCACACTGGCCGATTCCGCCGTCTGCGCCAGCCGCTCGATCTCCTGCCCGACCGTCATCAGCTGGCGGCGTAGCGCCTTGTCGCGGATCACCACCGCCCGACGGCGTGCATGAGCCACCGAAGCCACCGAATTCGCCAGCTCGCCCAGGTAAGCCAAGCCGCCCGTCTGGCTTTTCTCGTTCGATGCCGCCAGCGCATCCGCCACCGTCAGCACATCCACCGGATGCGCCGACTCATGCAAGCTTCGGATCATGCGGAAAATCCGCCGATGGTCATCGCGGTAAAAGTCGGCGTCAGACAGCAGGCTGGCCACGTCATCCCATGCCGCATCCCCACCGATCAGCAGCGCGCCCAGCACGTCCTGCTCGGCCTCGATCGAGTGCGGAGGCAAAACGGCTTGCAGGCACTCAGGCGCGCTCATGCCGTGGCCTCGCTGCGGTTTTCGTAGTTGCCCTGGAGCACTTTCGCAAAGTTCGCCGAATTGACCAGCCAGCCCATGTCAGCCTGCCATTGCCCGCTCTTGCCCGTCAGGAAATCCGACGCCCCGACGTAGCCGAAAAACCGGCGAAAGAACGCAATCCCTGCCTCCGCATCGCACGGCTTGCCCTTGTCCTTCAAGTCCTTCAGCACCCATCGCCATCGGCAGGCGAGGTTCTGCTGCCTCTGCCCTTCCCAAACCCGAGACTGCGGAAGCTCAGGCAAGCATTCAGCGAACAGGGCTAGAATTTTTTGATGCGGGCAATTTTCGATCGTCGGCAGCTTGCTGGCGACAACCAATGCGTTAGCATTGGTATACTCTGTATCTGTATCTGTCTCTGGGGGCGTTACTGTAACGTTACATGCGTTACTGACAACAATACCCCCCTCTTTATGAGCCTGTTTTTTTGCCTCTCGATGCCGTGCAACCCGCGCTGCGCTTGTGTCTGACACAAACTGGTGCTTATCCCACCCACAAGGTGTGTTGTCGTCTGAAATCAATCCACGATCAACAAAACGTGCCTTTGTCTGTAACCACTCATCCATTGAAATGCGTAACTGAAACGCAATAACGTCATCCTGAAACGCGTTATGTAACCCCCCCTGTAACACCCCCTGTA
>JAGOVA010000121.1 GCA_018061005.1 Sterolibacterium sp.
CATGGCTTCGATTTTGATGGCCGATGGCTGCGCGATGCAGGCTGCGCGGCACAGGGCGCAGCCCACACAATGTTCGGGGTCGATGCGCGGGCGATACATGTCCCAGACTAGCGCACCGGGGATAGGGCAACTGCCTTCGCATGCACCGCATTCCGGGCCTTGGTGGGGCAGACAGGCATGTGTGTCGATGGTCACCCGGGCGAAGGGTCGGGGCAGAGCCGAAGGGGCATCCTTCGTGTCTGCCCCCCGCGCGTGTTGCTTTAGCGCGCCTGGTTCGCAGGCAGCGACACACGGCCATGCCTCACACAAATGACAGCCCTTGTGTAGGAGGTCCATGGCGGGGGTGCCAGCCACGGTGATGCCCAGCCGGGCCGCGAGGGGAAAGATCACTTCGTGGGGGCAGGCGGCAATACAGGCCCCGCACCGGGTGCAAGCGAGCAGGAAGGCCAGTTCGTCCTGCGCGTAAGGCGGCCGAATCCAGTGCGTGGCCTGCCGGGTGACCTTGGCATCGCAAAGCTTGACGATTTTTTCGCCCGTGTTGCGAAAGGCCTGCTGGAAGAATGCGCGGCGATCCATCGGTGTTCCTTCGGTTAAAGGCGCATCAACATCGGCTGCATCAGCAACCAGAGGTTGAAACCGGACATGCCGGCGGCGAACAGCAGCATGGGGAAGAGCCGCCAGCCCTGACCGGCCCGCTCCGCTTCCAGCAACGCGGCACCGCGCTGGCGCACGATGCGCACGGCGACGAGAAAACCCAGTACCAGCAGGCCGGCTTGCAAGGCGAAGATCGTGTCCTGCCAGGTGAGCATGTTCATATGGCGTATCTGCTTTTCCGCCATGCTGAAAGGCAGCGCGCTCGTTCCCAGCGGGTTTTGCACTACTCGGCTCACACCCGCGCTTTCGCGCACCAGATGATTGAGGTTGTGCGCCATGTGATAGGCAAACGCGAGCGGGAGCGCGGCGAAGGCGAAGGTGGCCAGGTATCGCTTGAACGGCAGGCGGCTTGGCGTCAGGCGGCGGGTCGCCGCCGCCATGAGGGCATAGACCCCGGCCACGGCGGCGAGGCAGGCCAGAAGCCCGAGGCTGAAGCTCCACGGCAGGCGGCCGCTGTCGCCGATAACGCGGGCCAGGTCGCGCATCCAGTCTTCCCAGAAGGGCATCATGGACAGCCCGTGCAGGGCGGTGAGCGCCAGCAATGCGAGCATGAAGACGGCTTCGTCCCACTGCGGGCGCGCGCCCTGTTCGGCCTCGATGCCGGGGGGGCGCAGGCGCCAGGCAATGTTGCCGTGCGGGCAGCTTTGGGCGCAGTTGCCGCAGGACGTGCAGTAGGTGTTCTGTTGAAGCCGCCCCATCACCAGACCGGTGGGGCAAGGTTCCACGATCGCGTTGCCGTGATGGCAATCCAGGGTTTCGCAGCGGGCGCAAAGGTCGGCGTCGATGGGGCGCAGTTCCACCGCCGCCAGTTGCGAATAGGCTCCCACGGTGCGGCCCACCGGACAGAAGTAACGGCAAAACGCCTTGCGCCGGAACACCGCGAGCGAGGCCGTGGCCAGCACCACGATGAGGAGCGCCAATAACGCCGTGGCATAGGGGTCGAGGGTGATGCCCAGGCCGAGTTCGAGCCAGGTCAGGCCGACGAGCAACCCCATGGCTGGCCAGACGCCGCGCAGCCCGCGCGGTACGCGCAGATTGAGAGAGTTGTTGGGTTCCGCGCGGCCCCCTATCTTTCGTCTGACCAGCCACTGCGCCAGCGCGTCCCAGGGACAGACCGCGCACCAGGCCGAGCCGAGAAAGAAGATCGAGAACACCAGCCCGCTCCACCACAGGTTCCAGGTCAGCACGCTAGCGAGGTTCCGTTCCGGGATCGGCGTGCCGAAGAGGCCGGCGGCAATCACCAGCAGAAACAGCGAAACCGTCACGAGTTTCAAGGCAAGGAGAATGCCGGGGCCAAGGGTACGGAAGCTGGCCTTGACGCCGTGACCGATCAGCGGCAGGGCTGGTCTGCCCATGCCTGTCGCGGCGAGGGGCGCGCGCACCGCCCAGACCAGGGTCAGCAGCATGAGGGCGAGGATGGCGAGTGCCCAGGTTTCCGGCAGCCCTGGGTGGGTCATCATCAGGGTGCCGTTCGCGCTGCAATAGATCATGGCGCGGCTCGCTTGCGCGCCGCGCGCGGCAGGCGCTTCTTCTGTACCAGATTGACGCCGGTCAGCAGGGCGGCGATCACGCCCACGGCGATGCCGAGGGGGCCGACCGATAGGGGCTCACCGATGCGTAGGGGGAAATCGATGAGGTAGGGCTCGCCGCCGGATTCGAATTCCGCGGTGATGATGTAGTCGCCTTCTTCCTTGAAGATGAAGCCCTGGCGGTGGGTGTTGTCATTGGGGCGCTGCACGCCCAGCACTTCCTTGCGGCTGGGGTGCCAATTGTCCAGCCAGCCGTCGTCGCGCACGCTGAAGGTGATTTCCCCTTCAAAGGGTGTTCCGTCGTCGAGCCGGGTGGCATAGACGCTGACGCGGCCCGCTTCGTTGGGCTTGGGGAACGCGGGGAAGGCCATGTAGCTGACGAAATACGCGCCAATCTGCGTTTCCACCTGCATGCTGGGCGGCGTGTTGGAATCTTCGTTCAGGCTGTAGGTGGGGCGGCCCAGCACATGGTGTGCCCCGGCAAACTGGCAGGGCAGGAGCACGAGCAGCCATAAGAAAATCAGGTGCTTCATACCTTGTGCTTGACCACCGTGCCCTGCGCGCGATCGACGATCCAGATCGGCAGGCTGGGTTCGGGGCAGACTTCCACGCACAGGCCGCAGCCCACGCATCCGTCCTTGATGACGGGCCGGTACTGGTTCCACATCTCGAAGCCGATGGCCCGCTCGCCCAGGGGGCAGACGCTCACGCAGGCACCGCAGATGCCGCGATCCACCCAGGGGTAGCAGGCGGCGCGGTCGATCTGGGCGATGCCCATGTCGATCTCGTTCAGGGGCGTTTCGACCAGGGCCTCGGTGGGACAGGCCACCATGCACTTGTTGCACAGGGTGCAGCCCTTCTCCTCGGGGTTGATCCAGGGCGTATTGACC
>JAGOVA010000122.1 GCA_018061005.1 Sterolibacterium sp.
CTCCGAGATGGGCCGCAAACGCACGGCCGTGCAGCAGCTGATTGCTGCTTACCGCAACGTTGGAGCGCGCTGGGCTGATCTTGACCCCCTCAAGCGACACGGTCGCGACAATATTCCCGAACTGGAATTGTCGTTCTATGGTTTCAGCGACGCTGATCAGGAAACCGTTTTCAATACCAGCAATACGTTCTTCGGTCGCGACACGATGAGTCTGCGCGATCTGATGAATGCCCTGCGCGAGACCTATTGCGGCACCCTCGGCGCCGAATTCATGTACACCACCGACCAGAATCAGAAGCGTTGGTGGCAACAAAAGCTCGAATCCATTCGCAGCAAGCCGCACTTCGATGCGGACAAGAAGAAACACATTTTGAATCGCCTGTCCGCAGCCGAAGGGCTGGAGCGGTTCCTGCACACCAAATACGTTGGCCAAAAGCGTTTCTCACTTGAAGGCGGAGAGAGTTTTATCGCCGCCATGGACGAATTGATCCAGCAGGCGGGCGCCAGGGGTGTACAGGAAATCGTGATCGGCATGGCCCACCGCGGCCGACTGAACGTGCTGGTCAATACCCTGGGCAAGATGCCGGGCGATCTGTTTGCCGAGTTTGACCACACGGCACCCGAAGATCTGCCCGCCGGTGATGTGAAATACCACCAGGGCTTCAGCTCCGATGTGACGACGCCCGGAGGCCCGGTGCATCTTTCACTGGCGTTCAACCCGTCCCATCTGGAAATTGTGAACCCTGTGGTGGAAGGTTCTGTTCGCGCCCGTATGGACCGACGCGGCGACACTCTGGGCAACCAGGTGCTGCCGGTGCTGGTCCACGGTGACGCTGCCTTTGGTGGACAGGGCGTGAATCAGGAGACCCTGTGTCTGGCACAAACCCGCGGCTACGCCACGGGCGGCACGGTGCACATCATCATCAACAACCAGATTGGCTTCACCACTTCTGACCCGCGCGACATGCGCTCGAGTGCCTTCTGTACCGACATCGTGAAGATGGTGGAGTCTCCGGTACTGCACGTCAATGGCGATGATCCCGAGGCCGTGGTACTGGCCACCCAGCTGGCGCTGGAGTTCCGAATGGAGTTCCGTCAGGACGTGGTGGTTGACATTACCTGCTTCCGAAAGCTGGGGCACAACGAGCAGGATACCCCGGCTCTGACGCAGCCGCTGATGTACAAGAAGATTGCCGCTCACCCCGGCACCCGCAAGCTGTACGCCGACAAACTCGCCGCGCAAGGCCTGGGCGAAACCCTGGGCGAGGATATGGCCAAGGCCTATCGTGCTGCCATGGATGCCGGCATTCACACGGTCGACCCGGTCCTGACCAATTTCAAGAGCAAATACGCGGTGGACTGGACGCCCTTCCTGGGCAAAAAGTGGACTGATGCAGGCGACACGGCTATTCCGCTGGCCGAGTGGAAGCGTCTGGTTGAAAAACTGACCGTGCTGCCCGCAAGCGTTACACCCCATTCCCTGGTCAAGAAAGTCTATGACGATCGTGCGGCGATGGGACGTGGTGAGGTGAACGTTGACTGGGGCATGGGCGAGAGCATGGCTTTTGCTTCGCTGGTGGCCAGTGGCTACCCGGTACGCTTAAGCGGTGAGGACAGTGGGCGTGGCACCTTCACCCACCGCCATGCCGTCATTCACGATCAGGCACGGGAAAAGTGGGACGCAGGCATCTATACGCCGCTGCAGAATGTGGCTGACAATCAGGCCGCTTTCGTGGTTATCGACTCCATCCTGTCGGAAGAGGCCGTTCTGGCCTACGAATATGGATATGCATCCAACGACCCGAACACGCTGGTGGTCTGGGAGGCGCAGTTCGGCGATTTCGCCAACGGTGCGCAGGTCGTGATCGACCAGTTCATCGCGTCCGGTGAAGTGAAGTGGGGTCGTGTCAATGGCATTACGCTGATGCTGCCGCACGGCTACGAAGGTCAGGGGCCGGAGCATAGTTCTGCACGCCTGGAGCGCTTCATGCAGCTGGCGGCCGACGCCAACATGCAGATTGTCCAGCCCACAACGGCCAGTCAGATTTTCCATGTGCTGCGCCGTCAGATGGTTCGCAATCTGCGCAAGCCACTGATCATCTTCACTCCGAAGTCTCTGTTGCGCAACAAGGATGCCACGTCGCCCCTGTCCGAGTTCATCAAGGGCGGTTTCCAGACGGTCATTCCCGAGAACAAGGCACTCAAGGCGGACAAGGTCAAGCGTGTGGTCGCGTGTTCCGGCAAGGTTTACTACGATCTAGTGAAGAAGCGCGAGGAAAAAGGCATCGACGACACGGCAATCATCCGTATCGAGCAGTTGTACCCATTCCCGCACAAGGCGTTTGCCGCCGAGTTGAAGAAATACCCGAATGCAACCGACATCGTCTGGTGCCAGGACGAGCCGCAGAATCAGGGTGCCTGGTTCTTCATCCAGCACAACATTCACGAAAACATGACCGATGGCCAGCGTCTGGGTTACTCGGGCCGGGCTGCATCTGCTTCGCCCGCCGTGGGTTATGCCCACCTGCACCTGGAGCAGCAAAAGGCGCTGGTTGAAGGTGCTTTCGGCAAGCTCAAAGGCTTCGTTCTGAGCAAGTAATGCTCAAGGCCCCCTCGATAAACACAATTCGGAAAGAACAAAATGGCAATCGTAGAAGTAAAAGTACCCCAGCTCTCTGAGTCCGTGGCTGAGGCCACATTGCTGCAATGGAAGAAAAAGGTTGGTGACCTGGTTCAGGTTGACGAGATCCTGATCGACGTGGAAACCGACAAAGTGGTGCTGGAAGTGCCGGCACCCAGTGCGGGAGTACTGGTCGAGTTGGTGGCGGCCGATGGCGAGACCGTTGCAGCCGAGCAGTTGATCGCACGCATCGATACGGAAGGCACAGCAGGTGCCGCGGTGGCGCCTGCCGCGGCGCCAAAGGCTGCGGTGGCAGCTGCACCTGCACCCGCGGTTGCTGCTGCACCGGTAGGCAACTCCAAAGCCGGTGTGGCCATGCCCGCTGCAGCTAAGCTGCTGGCCGACAATAATCTGTCGATGAACGCCGTATCCGGTACGGGCAAAGA
>JAGOVA010000020.1 GCA_018061005.1 Sterolibacterium sp.
TCAAACAACCGAATGACGTAAAGCAACCGGATGACGTGAAGCAACCGGATGACGTGAAGCAACCGGGCGACGTGAAGCAACCGGGCGACGTGAAGCAGCCGGGTGACGTGAAGCAACCGGGTGACGTGAAGCAACCGGGTGACGTGAAGCAGCCGAATGGGAGCGACGATACCCGCACGACACCTGACACCGGCAAGGGTACGAGAGGTGCGGGTGATGGTGCGGATGCGGGGGGGCAGGGTTCGTCCGGCGACAAAGACGGTGCCGGCGACGTGAAGCCGACTGCCGGGGTCGTGCGACACGGTACTGGAAAGTTATTGTCAGATGGCACTCCCGTGAGCACGGCTGCCAACGACGACAAAACGCAGCAACAAGAAGGCAGCGATGCGCGTCATTCAAGTGCGGACGACGGCCGGAAATCTGCGCGTAGTCAAGGTGATTTGGCTGGCTTCGATGGTGTTAATCCCCTGCTTGATTTGGGCGATATCGGCGGAAGTGCGGCAGATGCGCCGGTGGCAACACTAACGACCCGAGAAGGCATTTCAATTTCCCTGGTTCGTGAGCCATCGGATCAGATCGCCGGGGTGGTCACGGTTTCATTACCGAAGGAAATTGCGGTAGCCGGTATCGGCTTCAGCTTCCCGCTGCCCGAACAGGTCGCGGTGCTGGCTGGCGTCAAAGTCCTCATCACCCTGGTTTCTGGGGGGCCGCTGCCATCCTGGTTGCACTATGTGGCAAAAACGAAGACGTTTGTAGCGTCCGCCGTGCCGGATGGCGCTTTACCGCTGCAACTACGGATAACCATGGGCACGCAGCAGATTGTCCTGGTCATTTCTGAGCGTGGCGGATGATGTTGTGGGTATCACGAAATGACCTGTCCCTGCTTGTCGACAGGTCAACGTATCAACGCAACATCGTTTCGTTGTCTCATCGTTCTTATCCTGGTAACAGCTCCGAGAGGTATACATCATGGCTCCCACACTCCGTTCCCGTCTTCGGGCCGCTTCCCGCGCACTGGCACTTGAACCCCGTCTGCTGTATGACGGCGCGGGTGCTGTTGCCGCTCTGGATGGTCTGCACGGGATGCCGGGTGCGGATGGCCATGAACATGTGCTTGAAGCCCAGAAACAGGCTGCTCGACCCGCAGCGGAATCACGCTCCGGCGAAACCATAGAGCAGCCCGCAAGAGGCGCGCTCTATATCATCGACGCCCGCGTTCTGGATTACCAGAGCCTCATCAGCCAGCTTCCGGCCAATGCCATCGTGCGCGTGGTACAGGCCGATGAATCCGGTATCGACGTGACAGGTGCCGCACTCGCCAAAGGTACTTTTGATGCCGTGCATATCCTCAGCCACGGCGCTTCCGGCAGCCTGAGTCTGGGGCGTGACAGCATCAAACAGCAGACACTCGATGCTTATGCCACGGCCTTGCAAGGCTGGCGCGCGCATCTTGCTGCGGGTGCCGATATCCTTCTTTATGGCTGTGATGTGGGGCAGGGCGAGCAGGGTGCTGCTTTTCTGGCGACATTTTCTCGTCTCACCGGTGCGGATGTGGCCGCCTCCACCAATGCCACCGGTGATGCGGGGCAGGGCGGAGACTGGCTACTGGAGCGGCAAACGGGGCGTATCGAGGCTAGCGTGTTGGCGTTTGCGGGGTATGAGGGGTTGCTGGCGGCTCCCACGGTCACGGACAAGACCAACCCCGACGAGCCGACTGCGGCACTGGAAGATCATGCGAGCAGTATCGCCAAGGATATCGAGGTTACGGGTACCGGCGCCGACAGCCTGACGGCGACTGCGAGTGCGAATAAAGGCACCCTGAGTGCCACCACTTTTACGGGCAATGCAGCCGCCGTGCAAGCCTGGCTGGCGACACTGACCTATACCTACACCAGTGCGTCCGAAACCGGCGACACCGCGACGCTTACGCTTTCCATCGTTAATAATACCAATGGAGGCACTGCCAATTTCACGCGCAATTTCACCGTGGCCGCTGAAAATGATGCTCCGACCCTGACCCCGCCGGCCTCGGGCGCAGGCCGCCTGACGGTGCAAGAAGGTGGCAACGTGGCCTTTACCGCAGCGACTGGCAACGGTACCGGCGTGGCCAGCCCGGTGCAGCAAACCAATCTGGGTTTGTACGATGTGGATAACAGCAAGAACCAGATCATCATCAAGATTACCGGCCTGCCCGGTCAGGGGACGTTGAAGCTGAGTGGCAACGAGTTGACCGTCGGCTCCACCCTCGCCGTCAGTGACATCAATAACCTGAAGTACTTCCATAACGGCAGCCAGGTATCGTTTGCGACCACAGATACCTTCCAGATCACCGTGGATGACGGCGCAGGCGGCTTGCTGGTCCTGCAAACCGTGACTGTGGATATCACGCCCAAGAACGACGCGCCCAGTGTCAGCGGCACCATTGTGCTGATCGAAGGTGAAACGGGCGTGAAACTGGTGGGTGAAATTATTCCGGTCATTGGTGGCTCGCGTGGCAACCTCACCATCACCGATCCGGATGACAGCGCGGGCACGCACACGGTGCAGATCACCGGCTTGCCCGCGCACGGCACACTTAAATACAACGGCTCGGCGGTGACGAACGGGCAGAGCATTGTCAGCGCGGATCTGAGTAAATTCACCTATGACCATGACGGTTCAGAAACCACCAGCGACAGTTTCAAGATCAAGGTGACTGACGGCGGCGGTGGGCAGGGCGGGGGTGCCGCCATCACCACCACTGATCAGACCGTCAATCTCACCATCATCCCGAACAACGATG
Organism: Sterolibacterium sp.; assembly: GCA_018061005.1. Lineage (GTDB taxonomy): Bacteria > Pseudomonadota > Gammaproteobacteria > Burkholderiales > Rhodocyclaceae > Sterolibacterium. The sequence continues at coordinate 2,783 of JAGOVA010000020.1, forward strand.
ATCCGGTGTGGCACAGCAGCACGCAGCCCGACGTGACCAACAGATTCGGTCCCGTGGTTTTTGGTCCAGATGCAGGTGGTGGAGCCCCAAGCAATACCCATACGCTGCCCATCACTACCACCATGCTGCATGTGGTGGACGCCGAATCTGGCCCCGAGCGCCTGACCTACACCTTGACCAGTATTCCTACGGGCGGCTACCTGACGCACACGGGTTACCCTGGTCAATACCTGCCGGTAGGCTTCACCTTCACGCAAAAAGAGATCGACGACGGCAAGATCAGCTTCGTCAACAGCACCGGCAACAGTCACACCACCGATTTCAAATTCACCGTGATGGATGGCGACCGCCGCCTCTTTCCTTCGGGACGTGACGGCGGGATCTATGCGGATGAGGCCGCCGCCACGTCGCTGACGATACATACCTTCAAGATCGAATATCAGGGGACGGCCACGGGAGCAGGGCCTGGTGCAGCCATTACGCCTGCACCGCTACCCACCATCGGTGGTTCTCTGGCGCTCACCGCCTTGCAAATTGCCGAGAGTCAGTCTTTCACCCTGGGCACTTTGGAATTAAGTGCTGTCAGTACCGGGGCGACGGATGCCCAGATCACCTACCGCCTGCTCACGCTGCCGTCCAACGGCAGCGTCGTGCTCAACGGCACGGCCTTGGGCCTTCTGGGCTCCTTCACCCAGGCCGATATCAATGCCGGCAAGGTCAAATTCCAGCACGACGGTAGCGAGGATTTCACCGCCAGCTTTACTTTCGATGTCTCCAACGGCAGCCAGATCACGGCAGCGCAGACCTTCAACATCGATGTCAAGCCGCAGAATGACACGCCGGTGGCCGGGCAGGGCGATACCATCAAGCTGAGTGAAGGCGACACCATCGTCCTCAACAGCGGCGGTAAAAACCACATCACGCTGACCGACAGCGATAACGACACCAGTGACAAAACAGATGGCTATGCAGTCGACAACACGCTGAGTTTCACGGTGACGGTGTTGCCCACGCATGGCGACCTGTGGCTCAACAATGTGAAGCAGATAGTGGCCAGCTTTACGGTGACCCAGGCTGACCTGACTAGTGGAAAACTGGAGTACCGCCACGACAACAGCGAAAACTACACCGACAGCTTCACCATCGTGCCGGTGGATGATGCGGGTGTTGCTGCAACCACGAACAATACCGATGCCAACGTCAACCCACCCGCTGGCAATCCCACCAATCAGGCCAGCGAGGGCACGCCCAAGGTCATCAACATCAGCGTGAACCCGCTCAATGATGCGCCGACTTTCGTGGCCAGTGCCGAGCCTGGCTACAACGGGCATCCCGCACTCAAGGAGGGTGCGGAATTCACGCTCTGGGGTGCTACTTACAGTGGTGGCACTTACGGCACCGGCAGTGGCACAGCGACGCCACAGGTGGGCAAGGATCATTATCTCGTTTATCAGGACACCGACAACACCAGCGAGCAGCGCCAGTTCCGTGTCACCACGGCATCCAGATACGGCACGCTCACCGCCAATGGCCGCACATTGGGTGTCGGCTCGGTGTTTACCCAGGCCGAACTCGATGCCGGGCAGGTCAAGTACAAGCACGGCGGTGGCGAGCAGTTTGACGACAGTTTCTTTTATGTGGTGAGTGACGGTGACTACGGCGCTAACCAGAATACGGTGAGCAACAACACGGCGTTCGCGCAGGGTGCCGCCATCACGCCGTCCGAATACCGTATCAAGCTCGAACGCTCCAACGACAAGCCGACGATCAGCACCAGTTATAACGGCCTGTTTGTGATTGATTCGTCTGTACCAGCCAACGCCAAGACGCTCCCCAGCATCACGCTGGCCGATACCGATCTGGCGGATGGCGTGCAGGCGGGCGAGACCAATTTTGTGCAGATCAAGGTCGAGTTTCTTGACAACGTCAATACTGCTTATGCCGATGGCGTGCTGCACTTCACGGCAACGGCGGGTGTGACTCTGGTTGGCAGTAATGATGCGAACGCGCTGGTTTTTCAGGGTCAGCTGGCCGATGTACAGGCCGCGCTGAATCTGATTACCGCCCGTACCAACGGCACGGATGCCGACCTGGACAACCTTAAGATCAAGGTGACGGTGGATGATCGCCTGCGCGATGGTGGCGGCGTGCTCAGCAGCGGCGCCAACGGTGGCGCGCTGAACCAGGATGGCACGACACCCAATGTAGGCACCGATGCATTCAATACCGCCAGCATCACCATCAATGTCGCGGCGTCGGACAAGAACGACCCACCGACGGTCACCGTCGCTGCCGGCCCCGTCGTGGTGAACGAAGATGTGCGTACCTTGATTAACGCCGCCATCACGGCCTACACCGACCCGGATGTCTTCGATAGCACGGCGAATGCCATCACGCTGTCGGTCACTAACGGCAAACTCTACTTCCACGCCAGCGACAGCAGCGTCACCGGCGGGGCGAGTGTCAGCGGCGGTGGCGTGGGTACCACGACCGTCACCCTCACCGGCACCAAGACCCAACTCGATACCGCACTGACCAACCTGCGCTATCTGAGCAATACCAACTACAACGGTGATGATGTCCTGACCGTTACGGTTAGCGATGGTGGCAAGAATGGACAGGATGGCACGGACAACTCCGGCGGCGGCAGTAACACGGGCACGGTTGGCATCGCCATCCTGCCGGTGAATGATGCGCCCACCCTGACCCTGCCAGGCTCGGGCGGCTTTGTGGTGGTTTCAGGCAGTACATATGAATTCTCTACAGCCAAGAGTAATGCGATCGTTATTGCGGATGCTGCTGACTTTACCGCTGCGGCGGGTTCGCAGGATGGTCTGGATACCAACTTCAGTGTCCAGCTCACCGTTTCCGGCACGGCGACACCGGGTACGCTGACACTGACCGCGCCGGGTGGCTTGATTACGGGCGGTGCCGACGGTACGGCGACGGTCACGATCACTGGTTCGCGTGCTGCCATCAACACCTCACTGGCCGCGGGTGTGACCTATACCGGGAGTAATGTTGACGGCAATGTCACCCTCACTGTGGTGGTCGATGACCATAACAACGGGGGCACCGTACTGACGGATCCAGTGACATCCACAGCCGGTATTACCGGCCCGCAGACCGTCACAAAAACGCTCACGTTCCAGCCTACCACGCTGAATGATTCTCCGTCGTTCTCAGGCCTCGACAACACCCCCACCTATGTGCAGAACAGTGGTACTGCCGTCGTGCTGGACGGCAATGCCCTGCTGGCCGACCCTGAACTCGACCTGTTCGGCGCCAGCGGCAAGTGGCAAGGTGCGATCCTCACCCTGAACCGTGACGGTGGTGCTAATGCCAACGACGTGTTCGGCTTTACCGGCAGCGGCAGCACGGGCGTCAATGTCAGCGGCGGCAATCTGCGTATCAATAGCACGGTGGTCGGCACGCTGACCAATGCGGGTGGCACACTGGCCATTACCTTTAACGCTAGCGCGACGGCAGCCTATGTGGATCAGGTGCTGCAAGGCATCACCTACAAAAATACCGATGCGGCACCGGATGTCACGGTCAAGATCAACTACACCATCGACGACCAGAACCCGAACGTGACGGGAGGCGGCACGGCCGGCGCGGGCCAGGATCAGGGGGATGGCGGCAAACTGCTGGGTAACGGCAGCATTACCGTCAATATCAACCGTCAGGTGGTTGCCGCGCCGGATACCCAAAGCCTCACCGAAGGGGTGGCTACCGGGGATACCTCGACGGTCAGCGACGATGTGACGCCGGGTGATTCGGGTGGTTCAACCAGCAATGATGTCAGTGTTGGCACTCAAGACCGCGACCCCGATGCTGCGCAAACGATTGTGGTACAAGGGGTCAAGGCCGGGAGCCAGGGCAGTGTGGCGGCGGTGGGGGTGGCTGGCGTCGGTGCGGATGTTACCGGCACCTATGGCAAGGTAAAAATCAACGCCGACGGCACTTATACCTATACGCTGGATAACACGAAGCCCGCCGTGCAGGCACTCAAGCCTGGGGATACGCTCACCGAAACTTTCAGCTACGCGATCAACGATAGCCAGGGTGCCAACAAGACGATGGCATTCAACACGCTGACCATTACCATCAACGGCGCCAACGATGCCCCGGTGATGGCGGATACCGCGCTCAGTATCAGCCAGCCGGAAGACTCCGTAGCCCCTGTCGGCGCGGTGGGCAGTCTGGTTTCCACCCTCACCGGCGGTATCACGGATGTGGATAACGCCGCTGTGAAGGGGGTTGCCATTACAGGCAAGGATGTGTCATTGGGGAGCTGGTATTACTCCACGGACAACGGTACGACATGGACAGCCATGCCTGCGGTGGCAGATGCCACTGCCCTGTTGTTGCGCCCGGCGGATCGGGTTTATTTCAAGCCCGATGCAGACAAGAATGGCACTGTGCCGAACGGCCTGACCCTGCGCGCCTGGGACCAGACCAGCGGCAGTGCGGGGACCGCGGCAGATACATCAACCAACGGCGGGATCACGGCATTTTCTACTGCAACGGATGTGGTGGAATTGAAAGTCACGCCGGTCAATGATGCCCCGGCCTTTACCCATGCGCCCACCAACCCGACGTCAATTGAAAATGCGGGTACCGGCACAGGCAGCAGTGCCGTGAAGCTGCTGGGTGCCGGTACGGTCAGCGATATTGATCTGACCACCACGGCGGCACTGAATAGCAACATCTTCGGTGCAGGCAAGGTGACGGTCACTCTTGCTGACGGCATCACGGGCGATGTGCTGCAACTGGATACGCTGACGGCAGGCAGTAACGGTATCGCCACGATCACCGGCGGCACCGGCAGCACGCCGCTGGTGGTCACCTTCACCAACGCGGCGACCAAGGCGCAGGTGGAGGCGGTACTGGCCGCCATCGAGTACAAGAGCACCAGTGACGATCCGACCGACATCAAGTCCGGCACGCCGAAAGCCACCCGCAGCTACAGTATCGTGCTCTCTGACGGCATTAATGCGGGCGAGGGCGGCAATGTTCAGGCTGGCGGTAACGCCGGTGGCCCGCAGCCCTTGACGGCCACGGTGTCGGGAACGGTGACCCTCACCCCGGACAACGATCCGCCGGTGGCGACCCACAACACCAATAGCGTGACGGAAGATTCCGGTACGCCGGCCACCGGCAACGTGCGTTCGGATGGCGTGGCGGATAGTGACCCGGATACCCCGTTTGCCGATCTCAAACTGACGCAGATTGTTGGCAATACGACCGAGGCCATCAGTAATGGCAGCACCAGCGCCAGCGGCGGCACCGTGGTGCAGGGCAAGTACGGCACGCTGACCATCGGCTCGGACGGTAGCTACAGCTATGCGCTGGATAATGCCAATCCGATTGTTAATGCCCTTAACAACGGACAAACGCTTGCAGATGAAGTGTTTACCTACACGCTTTCTGATGGTGCCAAGATCGCCACGGCGAATTTAACCATCACCATCAACGGTCGCACCGACGGTGCGCCAACAATTTCTCCGGTGGATGGCAACGCCGCTGCAACCGGCGAAGCGACAGTGTATGAAAAAGGCTTGACCAATGGCACTGGAGACCCGGCAGACAAAACGACCACCGGCAAGATGATCGTCACCGCCGGGGATGGCATCGACTCCGTGACCATTGGCGGCTCCACCTTCAGCGTGGTGCAGCTGGATGCTTTGTCTGTGGGCAGCCCCTCTGCCGTCATTGATACCGGCGAAGGCGAGCTGCGTATTACCGGCATCAGCAGCAAGCTTGGCCCTGCCAGTGCGCCCACCAGCGCTGAGGTGAGTTATACCTACACGCTCAAAGCACGCCAGGATCACAGCGTTGTACCAGGTACCGAGGTGTCAGACATCATCGCGATTTCCGTCACCGACAAGAGCGCAACGCCCAAGATCGCCAACGGCACGCTGACGGTGCAGATCGTCGATGATGTGCCCATTGCTGTAGCTGACACGGGTAATGTCAAGGCGACCGAAACTCTTACGGTTGCTGCTGCGGATGGCCTGCTGAAAAATGACAGCTCAGGCGCTGATGGCTGGAACGCAGGCGGTGCTGTGGTTGGTGTTGTAAAAGGCGCCGGTGGCACGCCGACCACGGGTGTCAATGTCGATATTGCCGGTGATTACGGCACACTCAAACTGCAGGCCAACGGCAGTCACACCTATGTGGCCAACGCCGCAGCAGTCGGCGCGCCACCCACTACGACGGAAGTTTTTACTTACACCGTGCGGGATGCCGATGGTGATGAAACCACGGCCACCCTGACCATCACCATTCAGAACAACCAGCCACCGGTTGCCCTCAACGACACCCGCATCACACCGGAAGATACGCCGGTGTCCGGTAATGTGATTGGCAGTGGCGGCTCCGGTGATGTCGCTGATAGTGACCCCGATGGCGACACCCTGACCGTTACCCAGATTGTCATCAACGGCACCACCACGCCGGTGCCGACTACGGGTGCGGTCAGTGTGAGCATCACTGGCAGCGGCACCCTGGTGATCGACAAGACCGGCAGCTACACCTTCACCCCTGTCCCTGACTGGAATGGCACGGTGCCCGATATCACTTACACCATTGATGATGGCAAGGGCGCGAGCAACAGCACGGCGACGGCGATCCTGAAAATCACGGTCACGCCGGTGGTGGATATTGCGAATGACAGCAGCACCACCCATGTCAATGTGCCGGTAACCACGACCGTGCTGGGCAATGACAGCTTCGAAGGTGTTCCGGTCATCACCAGCACAACCAGCCCGACGCACGGCAGCATTACGGTCAATCCGGACAAGACCATTACCTTCACTCCGGATCATGGCTGGACGGGCAGCGACAGCTACACCTACACCGTGACCAGTGGTGGTGTAACGGAAACCGCCACCGTCACGGTCACCGTGAGCAACGCATCGCCGATAGCCCACAATGACGTGCGCACCACACCGGAAGACACGCCGGTGTCCGGCAATATCCTGACCGGCAACCCGGACGGTGATGTGGCCGACACGGACCCGGATGGCGACGCGCTCACGGTAACGCAGATTGTCATCAACGGCACCACCACACCGGTGCCGACTACAGGTACGGTCAGTGTGAGCATCACTGGCAGCGGCACCCTGGTGATCGACAAAGCCGGCAGCTACACCTTCACCCCTGTCCCTGACTGGAACGGCACGGTGCCCGATATCACTTACACCATTGATGATGGCAAGGGCGCGAGCAACAGCACGGCGACGGCGATCCTGAGAATTACGGTCACGCCAGTGGTGGATATTGCGAATGACAGCAGCACCACCCATGTCAATGTGCCGGTAACCACGACCGTGCTGGGCAATGACAGCTTCGAAGGTGTTCCGGTCATCACCAGCACAACCAGCCCGACGCACGGCAGCATTACGGTCAATCCGGACAAGACCATTACCTTCACTCCGGATCATGGCTGGACGGGCAGCGACAGCTACACCTACACCGTGACCAGTGGTGGTGTAACGGAAACCGCCACCGTCACGGTCACCGTGAGCAACGCATCGCCGATAGCCCACAATGACGTGCGCACCACACCGGAAGACACGCCGGTGTCCGGCAATATCCTGACCGGCAACCCGGACGGTGATGTGGCCGACACGGACCCGGATGGCGACGCGCTCACGGTAACGCAGATTGTCATCAACGGCACCACCACACCGGTGCCGACTACAGGTACGGTCAGTGTGAGCATCACTGGCAGCGGCACCCTGGTGATCGACAAAGCCGGCAGCTACACATTCACCCCTGTCCCTGACTGGAACGGCACGGTGCCCGATATCACTTACACCATTGATGATGGCAAGGGCGCGAGCAACAGTACGGCGACGGCGATCCTGAGAATTACGGTCACGCCAGTGGTGGATATTGCGAATGATCATGGGCGTACGCCGGCGGGTAATCCCATAACGATTCCTGTTCTGGGTAATGATCGTTTCGTTAATCCGGACGCCAAGCTGACAGAGCTTACTCCGCCCGCGCACGGTGTCGTTAATTTCAGCCCGGATGGCCGTATCACCTATCAACCTAATCCGGGCTTTTCTGGCGAAGATCATTACACCTATACAGTCACATCAGGTGGCGTGACGGAGACGGCCATTGTTCAGGTGACGGTTATTCCAGAGAACCCGGTATTTCATACATCACCACTATGGCCATCAGGCTCGCCAGGTTCAACAGGTGTGACGTTTGATGAAGGGCAATATTCGCTGCTGGAATCGACTAACTCGGCCAGACGGCCAGTTATTACGCAGGATTCTCCGGTAATTCTTGACGTGGGTCCATTTTTTGCCCATGAGCGATTTGACGATGTACGCCGTTTGCCATTGCCTTTACATCCAATTATTTTTGTAAATCCAGAAGTTTTGCTTATCCAGCAGGAGCGTGCGCTGGATGACCGAAGTGTTTATAGCGATCCGCGGGCGATGTTGTCCAATGAAACGTTGTTGCGCTCGCAGACGCTAGGTCTGGGGATGGATCCCAATCTGTTCGTAACGCATGCGGTGCGTGATTCTCAGCGTCAGGCGGGTATTTTGGATGACGTGGTGGATGGCCGCTATGGTCGCGTCCATCTGACGAGTGACAATATCTTGCCTGATGACGGGCTTTTCCATGAACGGCTACTTGAATTGAGGGATTTGCTGAAAACCAGAAATGGCAATCATCAGGATCAAGCCAGGCCGGTGCAACGAAGTGCCACACCCAGGGCATCCATTGAAAATGGTCTGCGTGATGAATCCGGTCTTGCTCAGGAAAAATGGGAGGCGTTGTCAATCGGTGTGCGTGATGCAGCGCAAGAGAATCATTCGAATCATCGTCCGTTGGCCGCTGCATTTGCCCCGCTGGCACGCACTGCACCTTCATTCAGCGAGCAACTACAGGCAGGCGCAAAATCCCTGCCATTGTCACGCGGCAAGGCGGCATGAGCCTGTTTCAACCCTGAACCGATTGAACTGAAATCAAGGAAATGTCAATGAACAAAATCAAGCTGCCTTTTCCTCGTACTTCCATTGCGCTGGCTTCCTGCTGCGCTGTGCTGCTGAGCGCATGCGGCACCATTTCACCGATGCCTTATGGCAAGAGTGAAATCCGGGAACGGGTGAATCAGGATCGGCTGCAAATGTATGCCGATCAGGAGCCGATGGTAGCGCCCATCACTTTTCATGAGGCGGCGGCGCGTTCGCTCAAGTACAACCTCGATTACAAGCTGAAGCTGATGGAAGACGCGCTGGCAGGTAGTCTGTTTGAAGTGTCGAAGTACGAGATGCTGCCGCGTGTGGTGGCGGGTGCGGGTTATGCCTGGCGCAATAACGATTCAGGTGGAACCTCCATAGGTATCGAGGATGGCCAGGTTTCCCTGCGTCCTTCCACGTCTCAGGAACGTAATCGCACCTTGTCGAATCTGACGTTTTCGTGGAGTGCGCTGGATTTCGGCGTTTCCTATTACCGCGCCCAGCAAAAGGCCGATCAGGTGCTGATGGCGGATGAGCGTCGCCGCAAGGTGGTGCAGAACGTACTGCAGGATGTTCGTAACAGTTACTGGCGCGCCCTGGGCGCACAGAAGCTGATCGGGCGGGTGGATGCCCTGATCGAACGGGTGAATAAGGCGCTGGATCATGCCAAGACGGTGGAGAAGGAGGGGCTGATGCCACGTCCTCAAATTCTGGCGTATGAGCGTGCGCTGCTGGATGCGGTCAATCTGCTCACCTTGCGCCGTCAGGATCTGGAACTGGCGCGTGCTGAATTGGCTGCATTGATGTCGGTGCAGCCGGGTAAACCGTTTGTGTTGGCAGATGAAAGCGAAACGGTCTTGCCATCTGTGCCCACGAATATCGACGATCTGGAACGGATGGCGCTGGAACGTCGTCCGGAAATCATGGAAGAGTGGTATCGCAAGCGGGTGACGGAAAACGATATCAAGGCTGCCAAGGCGTTGTTGTGGCCTAATCTGAGCCTGGATGCAGGCTTGCAGTACGACTCAAACAAATACAACTACAACAGCCACTGGACGGATGTGGGGCTGCGCCTTTCGTGGAATATCCTGAAACTCATGCAATATCCGGCACTGGAAAAGGCGCACGAGCATCAGAACAAGACGGACGATATGCGGCGCATGGCTTTGTCGATGGCGGTGCTGACCCAGGTTCGTGTGGGTGTGCAGCGTTATAACCTGTCACTGGCCGAGCTGAGGTTTGCGGATGAAAGCCTGCGGGTCGATCAGCAACTCTATAATTTTGCCAAAGCCGCCGGGCAAACCCAGTTTGATTCGGAGCTGGAAGTCATTCGTGCTTCGGCTCGTTTGCTGTTGGCCGAATATCAACGTTATGCGTCGTATTCCAACGCGCAGGCTGCCTGGGGGCGTATCTACAATTCCGTGGGGCTGGATGTGCTGCCTGAGACCATCGACAAGAACGACGTAAAAACACTCGCAACGGCGATGGAAAAGAACATGCAGCAATGGCAGGGTGAAGTCTTCAAAACCGGTGCAGTTGCCGATCAGACTTCAGCTTCAGCTTCGGCTTCGGCTTCGGTAGCGGCAGCAAAGCAATGAAGAGGCCGATGATGGCTCGCGGTCGGCGGATCTGTCTGGCTGGTTTGCTGGCGATCAGCCTGGCGGCCACGGCACAACCCGTGCCGCCGGTGACAGCAGCCGCAAGACCGGCAACAATGCCAACAACGCTGGCAACACCATCGGTCATCGCACCGCAGGCAGCAGCCAGACCGGCCGATGACGCGAATGTCATCCGGGTGCTTTTGAGCCCGGATGTGGAAACCACGCTGGTGAGCCAGATGGTGGGGCGTATTTCCAGCTTGCAGGCGCAGCTGGGTCAGCGCGTGGTGAAAGGCAGTGCGCTGGTGCGCTTCGATTGCAGCGAGCTTTCGGCGCGCTTCCAGATGGCGCAGGCTGAGTTCGCTTCAGCCAACGAAACACAAGAGGTTAAGGAGCGGCTGCGCAAGCTCGATGCCGCCGGCGATGTCGAAGTTTTGCTGGCCAGGGCTGGGGCAGACAAGGCGCGCGCGGCCATTGCCGTTTCACGCGCCCAGATGGCGCAATGTGCCGTGCTGGCACCCTTCACTGGTCGGGTGGTGAAGGTGCATGTCAAGCCACATCAGGGTGTGAATGTGGGCGCGCCGCTAGTGGATCTGATCAGTGAAGGCCCGTTGAAGCTGCGTTTGAATGTGCCTTCCCGCTGGTTGCGCCAGTTGAAAGAAGGCTTGCCTTTCGAGGTGACGATTACGGAGACGGGGCGCACCTATCCGGCACAGGTGACGCTCATCAATGCCCGTGTGGATGCCGTGGCGCAAACCGTCGAACTGGAAGCGCGGATGAAAAATGCCGAGCCCGATCTTCTGGCAGGAATGAGCGGCGTCGCCCAGTTCCGTCTGCACCCTTGAACCTTTACCTTTGTCATCCGGATTGCCCTGCATGCGCTTGCACGAAGCCCTGTTGACCTTTGCACTGGATCTGGAGCAGCGTGCCCGCGCGGCTGAAAACCTGCCCGAGCTGGCGTTCAGCATGGCGAATGATGCTCATGCCGTGCTGCACTTCCGTCAGGCACTGGTACTTGACGAGACCGGGCATGCGCTGGCGGTTTCGGGGCTGGTCAAGCTGGCTGAAGACAGCCCGTATCTGCTGTGGCTCAAACGAGCCTGGCCCTGGGTCGTCGGGCATCTACCGGCAGAAGGCGGCTGGTTTGCGCCCACCGCAGATATGCTGGCGGATACCGCGGGCGATGTGGCCGATGGCTGGCAGGAGTGGTGGCCTGCGGGTGTTTTTGCACTACCGCTGCGGCGACGTTCGGGCGTGTTGCTGGGATGGTGTATTTTTCTGCTCGATGCGCCCCCGGCAGATGAAGTTCAGGCATTGCTTGATCGCGCCGGAAAGACATGGGCGTATGCCTGGGAGTCTCTGGCGGGCAAGCCGCGCATCGGATGGCATACCCGCTGGCAGGCATTGAGCCTCAGGCGGCGGCGTCTGGTGTTGGCAGCGCTGGTGATTTTCTGTTTCTTGCCGGTACGCCAGACGGCGTTGGCTCCCGCTGAGGTAGTGGCCGTGGATGCCATGGCCATCACGGCGGCGCTCGATGGCGTGGTGAAAACGGTGCATGTGCGTCCCAGCCAGATGGTCAAGGCGGGTACGCCGCTTTTTTCGCTGGATGACACCACGTTACGCAACCGGCTGGAGGTCGCGCAGAAATCGGTCGATGTGGCCGATGCCGAACTACAAACGGCGACCCAGCTTTCATTTGATGATGCGCGCAGCAAGGCCGAGCTGGCCGCGCTCACCGGGCGTGCTCTGGAAAAACGGGCCGAGCTGGCGGCGGTGCAGGCGCAGTTGAGCCGCATCGTGGCGCGCGCGCCGTACGACGGTGTGGCTGTCTTTGCGGATCCGGATGAATGGCAGGGTCGCCCCGTGGTGGCGGGAGAACGCATCATGCTGCTGGCTAACCCGGACAAGCCCGGCATGCTTATCCATCTGCCCGTGGCGGACGCCATTACGCTTGATGTGGGGGCGCCGGTGAAACTCTTTTTGACGGTGCATCCGCTCACCCCTTTGTCGGGTCAGTTGGTCGAAACCAGTTATCAGGCGGATATCGATGCGGATGGCGTGGCCAGCTACCGGCTGCGAGCCAGTGTCGATGACAAGGATGCGCGGATTGGCTTGCGTGGCACGGCCAAGCTGTATGGAGACTGGGTGGTGCTGGGCTACTATGTTTTGCGCCGCCCACTGGCCAAGCTGCGCGAGTGGAGCGGCTGGTGAGGCGTTCGGTAGTATGCAAGCCACGATGAATTCCGGCGTTTTCTCTCCGCTGCGGCAGGATTTGCGCCTGCATCCTTCCAGCACAGACCGGGATGGTGCGCCGTCGTGGGTCATACAAGACCCGGTGTGCAACACGTTTTACCAGATCGGCTGGCTGGAGTATGAGTGTCTGTTGCGCTGGTCGGGTGAGCCTGAGCGCATGGCGGCTGAAATCGAGGCATCCACACCCCTGGTCGTGGATGCAGAGCAGGTGGCCGCCTTTGGTCGTTTTCTTGAGTATCACCAGCTCTTGCTACCGACACCGCAGACGCGACAACGTATGGGGCAGGCCGCGCGGGAGCCTGGCTGGCGGCATTGGCGCTGGTGGCTGCATCATTATCTGTTCATCCGGATACCCCTTGTCCGGCCACAACGTTTTTTGAGCTGGTTCGCACCACGGCTGGCATTTCTGTGGACACCGCTGGCATTCGGGCTGTTTTTGTGTGCTGCGTTGTCCGGCTTGTTCCTGACGAGCCGGCAATGGGAGGCTTTCACGCACACCCTCATGGATAACCTGACCCCATCGGGAATGCTGGGTTTTCTGCTGGCGCTGCTGATTTCAAAGTCGCTCCACGAACTGGGACATGCTCTTGTGGCAACCCGATTGGGTGTGCGGGTTGCCCATATGGGCGTGGCACTGCTGGTGATGTGGCCGATGCTTTATACCGATACCGGTGAATCCTGGCGGTTACGTTCGCATCGTCAGCGGCTGGCGATTTCTGCGGCGGGCATCGTGGTGGAACTGGGGCTGGCCGGGCTAGCCACTTTGGCCTGGGCTTTGCTCGATGACGGTGCCTTGCGTCAGGCGGCCTTTTATCTGGCGACGACAGGCTGGGTCATGTCCCTAGCACTCAATCTCAGCCCATTTATGCGGTTTGATGGTTATTTCATTCTTTCCGACCTACTGGATTTTCCCAATCTGCATGAGCGTGCAGGCGCACAGGCGCGCACCTGGCTGCGTCGGCATCTGCTGGGCTTGCCCGAGCCCTGGCCGGAAGCTCTGCCCATGGCGACCCGGCGTGCGCTGATTGCGTTTGCCCTGACAACCTGGATTTATCGTTTCGTGGTTTTTTTGGGTATTGCGTGGATGGTGTATGCCGTTTTCTTCAAGGCACTCGGCATTTTTCTGATGATGGTTGAAGTGATCTGGTTCATTGCCCGGCCAGCATGGATGGAGCTGAATGTGTGGAAAAAACGCTGGCCAGAAGTCCGGGCGTTACGTCGTCGCGGCTTGTATCTGCTGCTAGCTTTGTTGATCGGTGTGTTGCTGGTTCCCTGGCATTTTTCGGTGCAGGCTTACGGAATCATCCGCGCCGAGCGGCAACAACTGGTTTTCGCGCCATTTCCGGCCGCCTTGGCTGAATTGCATCCGGCAGGGCGTGTGCGTGCGGGTGAGGTGCTCGCGAGTTTCACGACACCAGATCTTGACGCGCGGCAACGTCAGATCGAGGCGGAGTCCACGTCTCTCGAACACCAGCTCTCCGGCCTGCTGGATACCCGGGGGGGCATCACGCAGCAGATGACCTTGAGCCAAAAGCTGGGCGAACAGCAGGCGCAGATGCAGGGGGTTCATGAAGAACAGGGGCGGCTGACCATTCCCGCCGAATTTGACGGGGAGTGGCGTGACGTTTCTCCTTTGCTGCGTCCGGGAGGATGGGTGGGGGTGCGTGAGCCTCTTGGTGTGCTGGTGGATTCGACAAGCTGGGTGGTGGATGCCTATGTCGATCAACGGCAGATTGATCGTGTTGAGCGGGGCGCACAGGCTAGTCTGTTGCCGCAAGGCCGTGTGACGGCACTGGCGGGTGAGGTGGTCGACATCGATACGACCCGTACCCAGCGCTTGCCGCATCCCATGCTGGCCAGCAACCACGGCGGGGCATACACCACTCATCCGGGCGATCGGCAGTCCGCACCGGTGGAAGCGCTTTACCGAGTCCGTATTCGCCTTTCCGAACCGCCCGGCCGGATGCAGGAAATGCGAGGCCCGGTGCGTATTGAAGGCCGCGCCCGCAGTCTGCTCTGGGAAGGCATGAAAGGCACGGTCGCCGCCGTGATTCGTGAAAGCGGATTCTGATCCAGGGTGAGCGCACCTGATGATCGGGTGAGCGAAGGTGAGCGATGGATCGGGTGCCCTGCTGCGGAATTTAGGATAGATTTCCGCTTTTCCCTTCGGATGATCCTCATGAAAACGCCTGCCCTGCAGCGTGTGCGGTGTTTGTTCTGGCGCGTGATGTTATGCGCCGCTGTGTCGCTGAGTACTAACGCAACCGCAACCGCAACCGCAGCCGCAACCCGAGTGAGCCAGTTTACCCCGCAGGGAGAGGCGTTGCAGGTGCAGCAGGTGCGGGTGCAGTTTGATGCGCCGGTGCGGCCGCTGGGGGAGGTTGCGGGGTCCGCGCCGCTGAGTTTTGTCTGTCAGGGGCTGGGGGCGGTCACGGCCAGGGCGCGTTGGCAGGATGAGCGCACCTGGGCGGTCGATTTCAGCGAAATGCTGCCGGCGGGGGTGCGTTGCGAATTTACGCCGGTGGCCGGGATGCTGGATATGGCGGGGCAGCCGGTGTCGATGGCAGCGGGCTATCGGTTCAATACCGGTGGCCCCTGGGCGCGTGAGGTGACGGTGCTGGGCTGGAATACGCAGCGCATCGACGAGGAAGCGGTGTTTGTCGTGCGGGCGGCCGGGGAGGTCGAGCGGAGTTCGGTAGAGCAGCAGGTTGTTTGTGTGGCCGATGGCATCGTGGAAAACATACCGGTGAAGCTGCTGTCGGTTGCGGAACAGCAGAAGCTGGCGACGCGGGCGCAGCGGGATGATTTGCAGCCGGATCCGCGTTTGCTGCTGTTGCAGTGTGCGCGTCGCCTGCCGAACGGGGCGCGATTACGGCTGCACTGGGGGGCGGGGATCCGCGGCCGTTCGGGGCTGCTGACGAGTGCGGCTTCGGCTTCGTGGCATGAGTTCCGGGTGCGTGGCGAGTTCAGTGTGACGGTGAATTGTCAGCGCGAGAATGCCCGGGTGGGTTGCCATCCGCTCACGCCGGTGACGCTGGATTTCAGTGCGCCGGTGATGCGGGCAGATGCCGAAAAATTACGCTTGGTCAGCGCGCAGGGGCGGACGTGGATGCCGCAGCCGTTTGACGAGGGCGGTGCCAATGGTGCCGATGGTGAAGATGGTGCGTGGGTTGATCGGGTGAGTTTTCAGGGGCCGTTTCCGCCGGATAGCGTGTTGCATCTCAAGCTGCCCGCGCAGTTGCGGGATGATGCCGGGCGGCCATTGGCGCATCGGGAACGGCTGGCGGTGCTGCGGCTGAAAACGGCGGATTATCCGCCACTGCTCAAGTTTGCAGCGGATTTCGGTATCGTTGAATACAAGGCGGGGGGCTTGCTGCCTGTGACGATGAGAAATCTCGATACCTTGCCGGCTGAGGCCGGTTTGCTGACGATGGATGGCACGCCGCCCGGCACGGCGGCGCGCGTGCGGGTGCGGCGTGCGACGCGCGATGAGGAAGTGATCGAGCTGTTCCGGCTGGTGGCAACCATGCCTGAGGGTGGGCAGGATGTCCGCTCGGTGAGCCTGCTCCGGCAGGATGCCCGGGCAAAGACCTGGCTGCTGCCCAAGCCGCAGGGTGCACAGCCGATGGAAGTGGTGGGGCTGCCGCTGGGTGAGCCGGGCTATTACTTGGTCGAGGCCGAGTCGGCGCGGCTAGGCAGCAGCTTGCTGGAAAAATCTGCGCCGATGTTCGTGCATGCGGCTGCGCTGAATACCAATCTGGCGGTGCATTTCAAACAGGGCGCGGAAAACCAGCTGGTGTGGGTCACCACGCTCGATGGTGGTCAGCCGGTGGCGGATGCGCGGATTTCGATCCGCGATTGTCGGGGCACGCAGCTTGCGTTTGGTCGCACGGGCGCAGATGGCACGATGGCGGTGCGCCGTCCGCTGCCCAGCCAGCCGCGTGCCTGTAGCCCGGGGCTGTGGAGCTATTACGTTTCGGCACGGACAACGGGGGCGGTGGGCGGCGTGGAGGATTTTTCTTTTGTGCTGTCGTCGTGGAAAGACGGCATCGAACCGTGGCGTTTTCAGTTGCCGTCGGGTTATGCCGATCTGCCGGCTGTGTTGATGCACACGGTTTTCGATCGCCCCTTGTTCCGTGCGGGTGAAACGGTGCACATGAAACACATGGCACGTCGCCATACGACGGCCGGTTATGGCTGGGTGCCGCGTCAGCAGTTGCCCGATCAGGCGGTGATCCAGCTGGAAAACTCGGATGTGCAGTACACGCTGCCGCTGAGCTGGAAGGGCGGGAGTGCGGAATCGGTCTGGACGGTTCCCACCGATGCCCGGCTGGGCAAATACTGGGTCAGCTTTTTACGCAGTGGTGAGCGCGTGACGCGGGTGCAGGGGGGCGATGGCTACGCGGAAGGCGATGGGCGTGACGAGGGGAGTGAGACTGGAGAGGCTGGGGAGGCTGGCGGGGATGCTTACGGCAATCCGGGACGTTACTGGCGCGGCGGCAGTTTTCGTGTGGGTGAATTTCGTTTGCCGGTGTTGAAGGGCGAAGTTGCGCCGACGCGCGCCAGCGTGACGGGATCGCGTGCGGCGGTGGATCTGCGTCTCGCTTATCTGGCGGGCGGCGCGGCCAGTGGCGAGAAAGTGCGCGTACGGAGTGAATTGACGCCGTGGGGCGGGGATGCCTCGGCTGCCGCCGAGGACTGGGCGGATTACCGTTTCAACAGCCCGCCGGTCAATGCCGAGCGCATGAGTCGGGGAGAATGGCAGGAGGAAGCCCCCGCGCCGGTGGTGTTCGATGACCAGCGCGATGTGGTGCTGGATGGCGCAGGCAGCCGCCGCTTGAATCTGGGCGAGATTCCGCCGTGGAAGGTGGCCGGGCTGCTGCGTACCGAGATGGAATACGCTGACCCTGCCGGTGAGATTCATGTCGCTTCGGCAGCGGTGCGCTGGCTGCCGGCCAGCGTGCAGGTGGGGATTGCAACCGTGACAGCGCAGGGCGGAAAAGCCGGCACGGTGCGGATTGTCACGGTAGATGCCGACTGGAAGCCGCGCCCCGGCAGCCAGTATCGTGTCATGGCCTGGCAGATCCGCACACTGGTGCATCGCAAGCGTTTGATTGGCGGTTATTACGCGTATGACACGCAATATGTGCCGCAGCCGCTGGGGGAAATTTGCAGCGGTCGCACCGACCCACAGGGGCGCGCCGAGTGCGCGCTCAAGCTGCCAGTGGATGGGGGCAGCGCAGGTGCTTCTGCTGCCATGTCTTCGATGCAGGTGGTGCTGGAGGCGGTCAGCAGCGATGAGGGGCAGCGGCAGAGCCAGGCATCAACGTCGTTATGGCTGAATGGCCGTGGCGAAGAAGGTGATGCGTCGTGGTTCGATCAGGGTGATTCCGATCGCATCGACATCAAGCCCGACAAAAAGCGTTACGAGCCGGGCGAGACGGCGCGCTTTATCGTGCAGATGCCCTTTCGCCAGGCCACCGCGTTGGTGACGGTGGAGCGCGAAGGGGTGATGGATCGTCTGGTGATGCCCTTGTCCGGTGCCCAGCCGGGCTTCAGTCTGCCGATCAAGGCGCACTATGGGCCGAATGTGTTTGTGTCGGTGCTGATCGTGCGGGGGCGCATCGGCGAGGTGCAGCCGACCGCGCTGGTTGATCTGGGCAAGCCCGCCTATAAGCTGGGCATCAGCGAAATCGAGGTGGGACGCAAGGGTTATGAGCTGAAGGTGGCCGTCGAACCGGCGCAGGCGGTGTATCGCACCCGCGAGGTCGCCCGCGTGCGGGTACGGGTGAGCAAGCCCGATGGCAGCCCGGCTCAGGGCGGTGAGTTTGCGTTGGCGGCGGTGGATGAAGCCTTGCTGGAGCTTGCGCCCAACCGCTCATGGGATTTGCTGACGCGCCTGCTGGCCAAGCGCGGCTATTCGGTGGCCACGGCTACCGCGCAATCGCAGGTGGTGGGCAAACGTCATTTCGGCCTCAAGGCCGTGCCTGCGGGCGGTGGCGGCGGGCGGCAGCCGACGCGTGAGCTGTTCGATACGCTGATTCACTGGCAGGCGCGTGTCATGCTCGACGACAAGGGCGAGGCAACCGTCAGTCTGCCGCTCAACGACAGCCTGACGCGAATCCGGGTGGTGGCTGTGGCACAGCAGGGTGTGGCCTTGTTTGGCACGGGCATGGCGAGTTTCCGCACTACCAAGGACGTGCAGCTGTTTTCCGGCCTGCCGCCCGTGGTGCGCGATGCCGATCGTTTTCGTGCGGCGTTTACGCTGCGTAACCTGACGACAGCGGCAGGTGAGTTTGCGGTCGATGCGAGCGTCAAGGCGCAGATCGTTGGTCAGCGCGATGGCCAGCAGATTCCCTTGCCGGCCTTGCAGCGTCAGAAAATACAGCTGGCGGCGGGTGAAAGTCGGCTGGTGAGCTGGACGCTGGCCGTGCCAGAGAATGCCAGCCGTCTGGACTGGCGTGTCGAAGCGCGCAGCATGGCGGTAGCGGATGCTGCGGTCGCTGCCGCAGGTGCCAGTGATGCCTTGCAGCTTACCCAGAAGGTCGTGCCGGGCACGCCCGTGCGGGTGCAGGCGGCGGTGCTGGCGCAGGTGGATGGCGCGTTGAGCTTGCCTGTGCAGTTGCCGCAAACGGCATTGCCGGGGCGCGGTGGGCTGGATGTGGCCTTGCAGCCCAGCCTGGGCGTGGCGCGGGCGGGGGTGCAGGACTGGATGGCCGCTTATCCGCATCAGTGTCTTGAACAGCAGATCTCACGCGCCCTGGCAACGGCCAGCCCGCTGCGCTGGGCGCAGATACAGAACACGATGTCGGCGTATCTCGATAACAATGGGCTGGCAGCCTATTTTCGCAATCCCCGCATGAATGGCGGCTCGCCGGTGCTTACGGCGTACATTCTCACGGCGGCGCAACTGGCCGGCCATGCGGTCGATGAGGAGGTGCGTGGCCGGATGCTGCAGGGGCTGCAAGGTTTTGTCGAAGGACGTCTTGCGGCGGATGAGCGTTACTGGTCGCCGCGCGATGCCCGGCTCGATCTGGCGTTGCGTAAGCTCAAGGCGATCGAGGCGCTGGCGCGTTACGGGCAGGCCACGCCGTCGATGCTGGCGAGTGTGCCGCTCACGCCGGGAACCTGGCCGTTGAGCGGGGTGGTCTCCTGGCTGGCGATTTTGCAACATCTGCCCGATCTGCCGAATCGCGCCACCTTGCTGAATGAAGCCGAAGCGCAGATTCGCGCCCGTTTGCAGCGCACGGGTACGCTCACCCAGTTTGTGCGGGAGACGGATGATGCGTGGTGGTGGCAGATGGATACACCCGATGGCACGGCGGCACGCGTGGTGACCACCTTGATGGAGCAGCCCGCCTGGCGTGCTGAAATCCCGCTGCTGGTGCGGGGCGTGGTGGCGCGTCAGCGGGCGGCGCGCTGGGCAACGACCACGGCCAATGCCTGGGGCGTGATCATGCTCGACCGCTTTCAGCGGCAGTTCGAGAAGGTGGCGGTGAGTGGCACAACCGAGGTAGCGGTCGAGACAGCGCAGGGCAAGGCCGCCCAATCACAATCACAATCCCGTCAGTTGATAGACTGGACGCACGCGCCGCAGCCTGGCGCACGGCTGCAGTTCGATTGGCCAACAGGAGGGGCGGCGGGTGGGGTGCGTGGCGATGCAAAGCCGCTGCCCGCGAATGTGCTCGTCCGCCATCAGGGCAGCGGCAAACCGTGGATGACCTTGCAGACACGCGCTGCTGTGCCGCTGACGGCGGCGCGTGATGCCGGTTTCGCGGTGCAGAAGGAGCTGGTGGCCATTGAGCGCAGCAAACCGGGGGTGTGGAGCCGGGGCGATGTGGTTGAGGTGCGCCTGAGCATCGCCTCGCCTGCCGCCTGGACCTGGGTGGTGGTCGATGATCCGATACCGGCCGGCACCACCATACTGGGGAGCGGGCTGGGGCGCGAATCACAGATGAAATCGGCACGGCCTGACGGCGAGCACCTGGGTTCGTGGTGGAGCCAGCCGGAATATGTCGAGCGCAGCTTCGAAGCGTATCGTGCCTATTACGCGTATTTCCGGGGGAGTGCACGGGAGCCGGTGCGTATCACCTATCGTTTGCGGCTTAACAACGCGGGTGACTTCACCTTGCCAGCGACGCATGTCGAGGCGATGTATGCGCCGGAAAATTTTGGTGAGTTGCCGAATGCCGTGTGGCGGGTGGGCGAGTGAGTTCAGGCCGGTTTGCGCGGCTCGCGACACGCTGGCTGGGATTGTGGGCGGGCGTGGGCGTGGGGGTAGGCGTGGGGGGCGGCGTGTGTCACGCCGCGCCGGTGGCGGAGATTCCTACGTTCGAGGCGGTACGGGCGGCCTGGCAACCGGCGGATGTGCTGATCACGGATCGGCAGGGCGTGATCATGCAGCGGGTGCGCCGTGATCTTCAGGTGCGGCGGCTGGGCTGGGTGCGGCTCGACGCGCTGTCGCCGACCCTGGAGGCGACCTTGCTCTCGGCGGAAGACAAGCGTTTTCATCAGCATGGCGGTGTCGACTGGCTGGCTGCGGGCAACGCGCTGCTGGAAAAGCTGAAGACGGAAGTGAGCCGTGAGGCGGCGCATCCACAGCGCCATGCGCGCGGCGCGTCGACCCTGACCATGCAGCTGGCGGCGTTGCTGGATCCGGCCTTGCGACCCGCGCACAAGCAGCGGCGCAACTGGCAGCAGAAGTGGGATCAGGCCGCAGCGGCGCTGGAAATCGAACGGCACTGGCAGAAGGCGCAGATCCTCGAAGCTTATCTGAACCTCGTGCCTTTGCGCGGCGAGACGGTGGGCGTGGCGGCGGCCAGCGAGTTCTGGCTAGGCAAATCGGTCGACGCGCTCGATCTGGCGGAGGCGGCTTTGCTGGTCGCCTTGATCCGCCAGCCGCAGGCGACGCCCGTGCGTGCGGGGGAGCGGGCGTGCGGCATCGTGGCTGGATTATCGACACAAACGCTCGCGGCGCTGGCGCGGCCTTCCTGTGAGGTTATCAAGCATCTGGCGGAAATGCGGCTGAACATGCCGGGCGGCGGGCGTGCCTACGCGCAGCTCGCGCCCCATGTGGCACGTCGTCTGCTGGCTGAAATGGCCACCCGCGTGCCCGCCTCGACGGACGGGCAGGAAGCCCGCTTGATGAGCACGCTCGATGCGCGGCTGCAAATGTTTGTGCGTGACCATCTGCAACAGCATCTGCGCGAACTGGCCGGGCGCAATGTCGAGGACGGCGCGGCGGTGGTGCTGGATAACGCGAGTGGCGCGGTGCTGGCCTGGGTCGGCTCAAGCGGCGAGCTGTCCGCTGCAGCGCAGGTCGATGGCGTGACAGCGGCACGGCAGGCAGGCTCGACGCTGAAGCCGTTTCTGTATGGGCTGGCCATCGACCGTCGGCTGCTGACAGCGGCCAGTCTGGTCGAGGATAGCCCTTTGGCATTGACCGCCGAGAATGGCGCGTACATTCCGCAGAATTACGATCGTCATTTTCAGGGGCGGGTTTCGGCGCGGACGGCACTGGCGTCCAGCCTCAACATCCCCGCCGTGCGTACGCTGCTGCTGACCGGCGCTGTGCCGTTTTACGAGCTGCTGCAGCGTGCCGGATTCTCGACACTGACGGAATCCGCAGATTTTTACGGATTGTCGCTGGCACTGGGCGGCGGGGAAGTGCGCTTGCTCGATCTGGCCAATGCTTATCGCATGCTGGCCAATGGCGGCCGCTGGTCGCCTGTCGCGCCCTTGTTTGCGGCAGAGACCAGCCCTGCGCCGCCGCAGGAACGGCGGGTGTTTACAGCGGGAACGGCCTTCATCATCAGTGACATTCTGGCCGATCGCGGTGCGCGCGCGCCCACCTTCGGCCTCGAAAATGCGCTGGCCACCCGCGTTCCCGCCTCGGTGAAAACCGGCACCAGCAAGGATATGCGTGACAACTGGGCGGTGGGTTACACCGCGCGGTACACGGTGGCGGTGTGGGTGGGCAATTTTTCCGGCCAGCCGATGTGGAATGTGTCGGGTGTGCAGGGCGCAGCACCCTTGTGGCGCGACATCGTTCATTTTCTGCACGCCGATGCCCCACCACCCGTGGTGCGTGCACCTGCCGGCTTGCTGCGTGCTCGGGTTGAGTTCGAGGATATCGACGAAGCTGCGCGCCTCGAGTGGTTCCTGCCCGGCACGGCCATGCGCCGCGTGGCCAGCGGCGTGCCGGGCGAAGCAGAAAAGTCTGCGCAAACCGGCATGGATGCGGCGGAAATTGCATACCCGGCCGATGGCCTGATCGTGGCGATCGACCCGGATATTCCGTTGCCTGACGAACGCCTGCCGCTACGCATGCGCCACCAACAGGCCGGCTATTTCTGGCGGCTGGAGCGGCAATCCGCCACGCCGTGCATCCAGACCCTCGGTGAATCAGGGACGGCGGAGGGGAATGCCTGGCAGCCGCTGCCGGGGCACTGGCGCGTGACATTGCGCGCTGCCGATAGTGGCTTGCAAGTGGCGGAATCGCGCATCCAGGTACGCGGCAGCGCACGGCATGAGGCGGTCTGCGAGCATGATGAAGTGGCGCCGTAGCGGTGTTCGGCCGTATCCCTATGTATCCAGCCGTATCACCGCTGTGATGAAAGCGGGTGGCTCAAACCTTTTTAACGAATTCCGATTTGAGTTTCATCGCGCCGATGCCGTCGATCTTGCAGTCGATGTCATGGTCACCGCCGACCAGGCGGATGTTCTTGACCTTGGTGCCGACCTTGACCACCAGCGAGGAGCCTTTGACCTTCAGGTCCTTGATGACGGTCACGGTGTCGCCATCCTGCAGGGGGTTGCCGACGGCATCCTTGATGGCCGGTGTAGATTCGGTGGCTGCGGTGGTCGCATCAGGCGACCATTCGTGCGCGCACTCGGGGCAGGTCAGCAGGCCATTGTCTTCATAGGTGTAGGGTGACTGGCATTTCGGGCAGGACGGCAAGGTGCTCATGAAGTAACTCCAGATGAAACCCCGTATTTTATGGCCTGACGAGGCATTCATGGCTGCGTGTGCTCTCGTGTTCGTGCGCTTGTGCGCGCATGGGCTGCGGCGATGTTTTTCTTGATCGCGCACGCCTGAGCCGATGCTGCCTGCAAGGGTTACACTGCAGAAAAGTTTGTCACGACTTGCAGAGGAGCTGAGACTATGTCTGTTTCTACCCTGACCACCCTGTCTGCCCTGGATTTTCCGCTGGACGAAAATACGCGCCAGTTGCGTGAGGTCGTGCGTCGTTTTGCGCAGAAGGAAATCGCGCCGCAGGCCGCAGCGATTGATCGTGACAACTGTTTTCCGGCAGCACTTTGGCAGAAGCTGGGCACGCTGGGCGTGCATGGGCTGACGGTCGGCGAGGACTACGGCGGCAGTCCGCTGGGGTATCTGGCGCACATTATTGCGATGGAAGAAATCTCGCGGGCTTCGGCGGCGGTGGGTTTGTCGTATGGGGCGCATTCCAATCTGTGCGTGAACCAGATCCATCGCAATGGCAGTGAGGCGCAGAAGCGGCGTTATCTGCCGGGGCTGATTGCGGGTGAGTTGGTCGGCGCGCTGGCGATGTCCGAATCCGAAGCGGGTTCGGATGTGGTGAGCATGAAGCTGCGGGCAGACCGCAAGGGTGAGCATTTTGTGCTGAATGGCACGAAGATGTGGATCACCAATGGCGGCGATGCCGATGTGCTGGTGGTCTATGCCAAGACCGATCCGGCGGCGGGGGCGAAGGGTATGACGGCTTTTCTGGTTGAGAAAGGCAGCCCGGGGTTCACCCATGGCGCACCGCTCGACAAGCTGGGGATGCGCGGCTCCAACACCTATCCGCTGTTTTTTGAGGATTGCGAAGTGCCTGCGGAAAACGTGCTGGGTGGCCTGGGTCATGGCGCGAAGGTGTTGATGTCTGGCCTTGATTTTGAGCGCAGCGTGCTGGCGGGTGGGCCTTTGGGCATCATGGCCGCCTGTATGGATGCGGTGGTTCCCTATTTGCACCAACGTCGGCAGTTTGGCCAGGCCATAGGTGAATTCGAGCTGATGCAGGGCAAGCTGGCCGATATGTATACGACCTGGATGGCGACGCGCGCTTATGTCTATACCGTCGGCATGGCCTGTGATGCGGCGGGTGACAACCCGGCGGCGGTGCGCGCACTTCGCAAGGATGCCGCAGGTGTCATTTTGTATGCAGCGGAAAAGGCGACCTGGCTGGCGGGCGAAGCAATCCAGTCGCTGGGCGGCGTGGGGTATACCAATGATTATCCGGTGGCGCGCTTGTGGCGCGATGCCAAGCTCTACGAGATCGGCGCGGGGACGAGTGAAATCCGTCGCATGCTGATTGGTCGTGAGCTGTTTGCCGAGACGGCCTGACATGAGCCTTCTGCCCTCCACACTCGATACGCGCAGCGAGGAATTTCGCGCGAATGCTGCCGCCATGCAGCGGCTGGTTGATGACTTGCGCGAACAGACGGCGCGGGCTGCGCTGGGCGGCACGGCAGACCAGCGTCAGCGGCATCTGGCGCGTGGCAAGTTGCTGGTACGCGAGCGCATCGATACCTTGCTGGATCCCGGCACGCCGTTTCTTGAGTTTTCCGCGCTGGCGGCTTTGGCTGTGTATGGCGACGATGTGGCGGCGGCGGGCATCATCACCGGTATCGGCCGGGTCAGCGGGGTCGAGTGCGTGATCGTTGCCAATGATGCGACGGTCAAGGGCGGTTCTTACTTTCCCCTCACCGTCAAAAAGCATCTGCGCGCCCAGGAAATTGCCCGGCAGAATCATCTGCCCTGTATTTATCTGGTCGATTCGGGTGGTGCGAATCTGCCGCTGCAGGATGAGGTTTTCCCGGATCGCGAGCACTTTGGCCGCATCTTCTACAACCAGGCCAATCTGTCGGCGGCAGGCATTCCGCAGATCAGCGTGGTGATGGGTTCCTGCACGGCGGGCGGGGCGTATGTGCCGGCGATGTCGGATGAAACCGTGATTGTTCGCAATCAGGGGACGATCTTTCTGGGCGGCCCGCCGCTGGTCAAGGCGGCTATCGGTGAAGAGGTGACGGCCGAGGAACTGGGTGGTGGGGACGTGCACACGCGGATTTCGGGGGTGGCGGATCATCTGGCCGAGAACGATACCCACGCGCTGGCGATCTGCCGCCGCATTGTCGCCAATCTCAACCGGCGCAAGATACTGACGCTCGATCTCGCCACGCCGGAAGCACCCTGTTACGACCCGGCTGAACTTTATGGCCTGATTCCGGCCGATCCGCGCAAGCCTTATGAAGTGCGGGAAGTGATTGCCCGGCTGGTGGATGGTTCGCGTTTCGATGAATTCAAGGCACGCTATGGCGTGACTCTGGTGACGGGGTTTGCCCGCTGGCAGGGCTATCCCGTCGGCATTGTGGCCAACAATGGCATCCTGTTTGGCGAGTCGGCGCAGAAGGGCGCGCATTTCATCGAGCTGTGCGCCCAGCGCAGCATCCCACTGGTTTTTTTACAGAATATTACTGGCTTCATGGTCGGCCGCAAACATGAAAATGCCGGGATCGCCAAGGACGGCGCGAAAATGGTGATGGCGGTGGCCAACGCCCGCGTACCGAAATTCACTGTCATCATCGGCGGCTCGTTTGGCGCGGGCAATTACGGCATGTGTGGTCGGGCGTATGACCCCCGCCTGCTGTGGATGTGGCCGAATGCGCGGATTTCGGTGATGGGCGGCGAGCAGGCCGCCGCCGTGCTGGCCACGATACGCCGCGACGCGCTCGATGCGGCCGGTAAAACCTGGAGCGCGGCCGAGGAAGAAGCCTTCAAGGCACCGCTGCGTCAGCAGTACGAAACCCAGGGGCATCCGTATTACGCCACGGCGCGGCTGTGGGATGACGGCCTGCTCGATCCGCTGCAGACACGGCGCGCGCTGGCGCTGGGTCTTTCTGCGGCATTGAACGCGCCCATCGAGCCGACGCGCTTTGGCGTGTTCCGTCTGTAAGGAGGCCTGCTGAGTATGAGTATGGTGATGAATATGAATGCGCATCATGCGAAGGAGCCCGCGATGAGCCAACCGATGACGCCACCGGTGCTGACGGAAATCCGCATGGGCGTGGGCTATGTCACGCTCAACCGCCCCGAGCGGCACAATGCTTTCAATGCCGCCATGATCGCTGCACTGGAACAGGCTTTTCAGGTGATGGGTGCGAACCCGGCCGTGCGCGTGGTGGTGCTGGCTGCGCGAGGAGCGAGCTTTTGCGCGGGGGCGGATCTTGAGTGGATGAAAGCCGCTGCCGCACAGGATGAAGCCAGCAATCTGCAGGATGCACGCCAGCTGGCGGCGATGCTGCAGGTGCTGGCGAGCCTGCCCAAGCCGGTCATTGCCTGTGTGCAGGGCGCGGCCTATGGCGGTGGCGTGGGGCTGGTGGCGGCCTGTGATATCGCCATGGCCACGCAGGAGAGTGTGTTCGCGCTCAGTGAAGTGCGTCTGGGCTTGATCCCGGCCACCATTGCGCCGTATGTCATCGCGGCCATCGGGGTGCGGCAGGCGCAGCGTTACATGCTGACCGCCGAGCGATTTTCTGCGCGGGTGGCGCAAGACATGGGGCTGCTGCATGAGGTGGTGGTCGATGCAGACGCACTCGATGCCCGCCTGCAAGCGCTGCTCCAAACATTGCTGGCCAACGGCCCGGCGGCGATGGCTGCCTGCAAGCGGCTGCTGGCCGCGCTGAGCAACCAGCCCGTCAGCGCGGACTTGGTTGAAGAGACGGCCCGGCGTATCGCGGCGACGCGTGCAACGGCTGAGGCTCAGGAAGGGCTTGCCGCCTTTTTTGAGCGACGCGCTCCCGGCTGGCAAACAGGAGGCTGACGCATGTTTGAAAAAATCCTGATCGCCAACCGGGGTGAGATTGCCTGCCGCGTCATCCGCACGGCGCGCCGTTTGGGCATCCGCACGGTGGCTGTGTATTCGACGGTCGATGCCGGGGCGCGCCATGTGCGGCTGGCCGATGAGGCGGTCTGCATAGGCAGCGCCGAAGCGCGGGATTCTTATCTGTGCATCGATCGCCTGATTGAAGCCTGTCAGCGCAGCGGCGCGCAGGCTGTGCATCCGGGCTATGGTTTCCTTGCTGAAAACGCCGCATTCGCCCGTGCCTGTGCGCGTGCCGGTGTCGTGTTCATTGGCCCGACGGTCGAGGCGATCGAGCAGATGGGGTGCAAGGCGGCGGCCAAGGCCTTGATGGCGGCAGCCGGTGTGCCGCTGGCGCCTGGCTATCACGGTGCCGCGCAGGGGCTGGATTTTCTGCGTGAGCAGGCGGCCATCATTGGCTACCCCGTGCTCATCAAGGCGACCGCCGGGGGCGGCGGCAAGGGCATGCGGGTGGTGCGGCAGGCGGCGGAATTTGCCGATGCGCTGGCCGCTTGTCAGCGTGTTGCGGTGGCGGCGTTTGGCGATGCGCGGGTGCTGATCGAGAAATATCTGGAACGCCCGCGCCACATCGAAATCCAGGTGTTTGGTGATACGCAGGGGCATTGCATCCATTTGTTCGAGCGCGATTGTTCGGTGCAGCGGCGTCACCAGAAAGTGCTGGAAGAAGCCCCGGCGCCGGGCATGAGCGCGGAATGTCGCACCGCCATGGGGCAGGCGGCGGTGGCGGCGGCGCGTGCGGTGGGTTATGTGGGCGCGGGGACGGTGGAATTCATCGTCGATATGCAGGCAGGGTCGTTGCAAAATTCGCTGCAGGATGCGCCTTATTATTTCATGGAGATGAATACCCGGCTGCAGGTCGAGCATCCGGTGACTGAAATGATCACCGGGCTGGATCTGGTGGAATGGCAGTTGCGTATTGCCGCGGGTGAGCCGCTGCCGCTGGCGCAGGCGGCGATTCCCCTGCAGGGGCACGCGCTGGAGGCGCGCCTTTATGCCGAGGATGCGGACAAGGACTTTCTGCCGTCGAGCGGAACGCTGCGCCATCTGGTTTTGCCGCAAGTAAGCGTGCATGTGCGCGTTGATAGCGGTGTCGAGACGGGAGACGCCATTACGCCGTATTACGATCCGATGATAGCCAAGCTGATCGTTCATGATGTCAGCCGCGAACGCGCGCTGCTGCGTTTGCAGCAGGCGTTGGCGCAGACCCAGGTGGTGGGGCTGACCAGCAATGTCGGCTTTCTGTCGCGCCTGCTGGCAAGCCCGGCGTATCGGGCGGGTGCGCTGGATACGCACTGGATCGAGCGCGAACAGGCAGCCGGGGAGTTGAGTGCGCCTGAGCGGATGGCTGACCCCATGCTGGCGATTGCCGCACTGGCCGAGTTGCTGCGCGCCGGGGCCGCTGCGGCACGACCTGCGCCGGGCGATGAGCCGCACAGCCCGTGGCGGGAGTGTGATGGCTGGCGGTTAAATGGTGTGGCGTCGCGGCGGCTGCTGTTTCGCCAGCGGGATCAGGCGGTGACGGTCATCGCCCAGCGTGAGGCCGATGGATATCGTTTGCTCATCGATGGTCGGCCGTGCCATATCGATGGCGTGCTGGGTAGCGGTTGGCAACTGCGTGTGGCGTGCGAGGGGCAGAGCGGCCTGGCCAGTGTGGTGGTGGATGGTGAGCGGCGACATGTGTTTTATGGTGCGTGTGCCGAGGTGCTGTCATGGGTCGATCCGCTGGCGCAGGGCGCTGGTGAGGTGCATGCCGAAAGCAGTTTGCGCGCCCCCATGCCGGGTAAGGTGGTGAGCCTGCTGGCGCAAACGGATGTGCTGCTGGTCGGCGGCGCGCCGTTGCTGGTGATGGAAGCCATGAAAATGGAGCACACCATCCGTGCGCCCGAAGCGGGCATCGTCCGTCGCTTTCTGCATGCGGCGGGCGATCAGGTCACGGAAGGGGCGGAGCTGGTCGAGTTTGAGGCGGCGAATGTGGTGGATGCGACGGGGAGCCCCTCATGAACTGGCCGGCTACGGTGCGTATCGTCGAAGTCGGCCCGCGCGATGGTTTGCAGAACGAGGCGTTGCCGATCACCACCGCCAGCCGGGTCGAGCTGGTGGCACGTCTGGCGAATGCGGGGCTGCGTCATATCGAGGTGGCGGCTTTTGTCGCGCCGAAGGCCGTGCCGCAAATGGCCGACAGCCCGCAGCTGATGGCGGCCTTGCAGGCACTGGCCTGGCGTGCACCGCTGACCTTGAGTGCACTGGTGCCCAACGAACGCGGGCTGGATGCGGCACTGGCGGCGGGGGTTGATGAAGTGGCGGTGTTTGGCGCGGCGACGGAGGCTTTTTCACAGCAGAACATCCATTGCAGCATTGCCGAATCACTGCGCCGTTTCGAGCCCGTGGTGCGCCGCGCAAGGCAGCAGGGTCTGCGCGTGCGCGGTTATGTGTCTTGCGTGCTGGGCTGCCCTTATGAAGGCGAGGTGAGCGCGGTGGCGGTGAGCGCAATGGCCGGTGCGCTGTATGAGATGGGCTGCGCTGAAATCAGCCTGGGTGACACGATCGGCAGCGGGCGGCCTTTGGGGGTGTATGCGTTGGTCGATGCGCTTAGCCAGCGGGTGCCGCGTGCGGTGCTGGCCGGACATTTTCACGATACCTGGGGCATGGCGATCGCCAATGTGCTGGCCGCGCTGGAATCGGGCATCACGGTATTCGATGCGTCGGTGGGCGGGCTGGGCGGCTGCCCCTACGCGCCGGGCGCGCGCGGTAACGTGGCGACGGAAGAACTGGTCTGGCTGATGCAGGGCATGGGTGTGGAAACAGGTATCGATCTTGACCGGCTGGTCGATACCGCCGACTGGATTTCGGCGCAGTTGAGCCGGCTGCCCGTCTCGCGGGTTGCTCAGGCCCGGCTCGCGCAGCGAGAGAGAGAGCGAGAGCGTTTGCGTGAAGGTTTCTGTGAACGCGGCGCGGAACATGGAGGCATGAATGCAGGCTGAAACGCCCCTCTGGCAAGCGACGGCCGAACAGATGGCGCATAGCCAGTTGACCGCTTTCATGCGGCAGGCAGGCCAACGCTGGCAACGTGATTTCACCGATCCGGCGGCGCTGCATCGCTGGTCGGTCACGCAGCCGGCAGAGTTCTGGGCGTCGGTGTGGTCGTTTTGTGCCGTGATCGGCACGATGGGCGAGCGCGTCGTGCTGGATGCGGAGGGTGTGGATGGTGTGGGGGGCATGCCCGGTACCCGCTGGTTTCCTGATGCGCGGCTGAATTTTGCGGAAAATCTGTTGCGTCCCGACGCACACGAAGCAGGGCTGATCGTCTGGCGCGAAGGGCAGCCGCTGCGCGCCCTGCGCCACATCAGTCGTGCCACGCTGCGTCGTCGGGTGGCGCGGCTGGCGGCCGCAATGCGCGCCGATGGCCTGCAGGCGGGTGATCGGGTGGCGGCCTATCTGCCCAATGGCGCGGAAGCGGTGGTCATCATGCTGGCGGCGGCCTCCATCGGGGCTGTGTTTACCTCGGCTTCACCCGATTTCGGTGTGGACGGCGTGCTGGATCGTTTCGGTCAGGTCGAGCCCCGGCTGCTGTTTGCCAGCGAAGGTTATTTCTACAACGGCAAGCGGATTTCCACGCTGGAGAAGCTCAAGGCGATTGCCGCGCAACTGCCCACGCTGGTGCGCGTCGTCGTCTGCCCGCTGGAACGCCACAGTGCGCCCGATCTGTCGGGCATGGCGGCAGCCATCATGCTGGCGGATTATCTGGCACCGCAACGTCGGCAGACCACGCCGCGTTATGAACAGCTGCCCTTCGATCATCCGCTCTACATCATGTATTCCTCGGGGACGACCGGCGTGCCGAAGTGTATCGTCCATGGCGCGGGCGGCACGCTGTTGCAGCACCTTAAGGAGCATCGCCTGCACTGCGACATCCATCCGGGCGACCGGCTGTTCTATTTCACCACCTGCGGCTGGATGATGTGGAACTGGCTGGTGTCGGTGCTGGCCTCGAATGCCTGGGCGGTGCTCTACGATGGCAGCCCGATGGCGCGGCGGGGGCGTGGGCTGTTCGATTACGCCGCCCGGGTGCGGGTGACGCACTTTGGTACTTCGGCCAAATTTATTGATGCCTGCGCCAAGGCCGGGCTTGCCCCCGCACGCAGCCACGATCTGTCGGCCTTGCGTCTGCTGCTCTCGACAGGCAGCCCGCTGGCGGCCGAAGGCTTCGATTACATCGCCTCGAACATCAAGCAGGACATGCCGG
Source organism: Sterolibacterium sp. (assembly GCA_018061005.1). Taxonomy (GTDB): domain Bacteria; phylum Pseudomonadota; class Gammaproteobacteria; order Burkholderiales; family Rhodocyclaceae; genus Sterolibacterium. The sequence goes on from JAGOVA010000020.1 coordinate 34,770, forward strand.
TGGCCTCGATTTCAGGTGGGACGGACATTCTTTCCTGCTTTGTCGGCGCTCATCCTCATCTGCCTGTCTGGCGCGGCGAAATACAGGCCGCCGGGCTGGGTATGGCGGTGGCGGTGTTTGATGAACACGGTCAGCCGTTGGCGCAGGGCAAGGGCGAACTGGTGTGCACGCGCCCCTTTCCTTCAATGCCGCTGGGGTTCTGGAATGATGCCTCGGGAGCGCGTTATCACGCCGCCTATTTCGCGCGCTTCCCCAAGGTCTGGCATCACGGCGATTTTGCCGAGCGCACGCGACATGGCGGTTTCATCATTCATGGCCGTTCGGATGCCACGTTGAATCCAGGCGGGGTGCGGATCGGCACGGCGGAAATCTATCGGCAGGTCGAAAAATTGCCCGAGGTGGTCGAGTCACTGGTGATCGGCCAGCCGTATGGGGCGGGCGGGCATGATGTGCGGGTTGTGCTGTTCGTCCGTCTGCGGGTCGGGCTGACGCTGGATGAGGCACTGCGGCAACGTATCCGGCAGGCCATCGTCGCGCATACCACGCCGCGCCATGCCCCCGCGCGCATCCTGCAGGTGGATGACATCCCGCGTACCCGCAGTGGCAAGATCGTCGAGCTGGCGGTGCGGCATGTGGTGCTGGGCGAGCCGGTAAAAAATCTGGAAGCCCTGGCCAACCCGGAAGCCCTGGCGTATTTTCGCAACCGGCCGGAGCTGGCAGATTGAAAGACTTGAAAGGCTGAAATTCGCGCTGTTCAGCTTTCGCTGATGGTCATGACTTCATGGGCGCGAGACAGTGCCTCGATGCTGTGACGGGAGACATCGACCGCGTCGATCCCGCAAGCGGTGGCGGTCTGTTCGATGGCTTCTTCGATCTGGTCTTCGAGGGTGCAGGCCAGTTGCAGGGCGATATGATAAATCCCGGCTTCGCCGATCAAGGCCGCATGAACCTGCGGCGGCAGGTGGGTTTGCTGGAGGATGCTTTCGAGCGGCTGGCCGATCAGCAGGTCGAGCATGGAGAACAGGCCGAGGATGAACAGCTCATCTTTTTTGTTGGGAATCTGGCCTTCTCCGGCCAGGCTTTCGAGGAAAAAGGCGCGGGTGAGTGCCTGTTCGGTGAGCATTCGTTCACGAAAGCCGGGTGCCTTGATGTCGAACAGCAGCAGTGACAGCCAGCGGTAGAAGCGTTCGCGCCCGAGGATCAGCACGGCCTTGTCGATGGTCGCTACCGGGCTTTGCAGACCCATTGCGGGGGAGTTGAGGAAACGCAGCAGCTTGAAGGTCATCACCGGGTCGGCGGTGACCTGCTGGGCAACCACCTTGATGTCTTCGTCACCGCGCAGCAGGTTGAGTAGTTTGATGACCAGCAGACGGTTGATGTCGCTCTTGGGCGGATGCCAGTTTTCGCGGCTGATGATGAAGTCGCCGAGGAACAGGTCAAATCCGCCCTGGAAGCACAGGTTGAATTCGTCGAAGGTGTTGAGTTCGTGGGCAATCAGCATGGCCCGGTTGAGCCCCGCCGGACGTTTCGCCGTCAGGGTCTTGAGCAGGCTCTTGATTTCCAGGCCATCGAAATCATGGGTCTGGCACTGGATGAAATCTGCCTGTGCTGCCAGGTCGAGCAGATGCGGTTGCTCCTCCATTTGCTGGCGACGTAGCAACCAGCCATAGAGAAAGCCTTGCTGGCGAAAGGCATCCAGCCGCGTTTGCAGTGTGGCCGGAGCCAGCGGCTGTCGTCCGGGCGTGAGCATCAGCACGGTATTCGCACTGGGTAGTTTTTCGATCAGCGGGTTGTCGAGCGAGGCCGGTGAGAGGCGGATAAAAGCCAGGCGATGTCCCAGCAGGCTGTTTACGCCCAGAGAGGTCAGATTACGCAGCAACGCATCGTCATAGACTTTGTGCAGCAGGTCTTTTTCACCCTGCAGGCGCAACTGCAGTTTGTCGTGCAGGCTGAAGGAGTAACCGGCGATCTGTTCCTTGCGGTTGAGCAGCGGCTCGCGGCAGACGAAAGATGAGGGCGGAGGGGCGGTCGTTGCTGAGGTCGCTGCAGAGGATGTTGCGGCCGCAACCGAGTTTGTTGTTGCGCTGGATGTCTGGGGTGCACCGCCCACTTCCCGCAGGGGAGCCAGTTTGTTGAGCAGCGCAAACGAGTCGCTGCTGGCACTAGCCGCTGCGGATGATATGGGTGCTGCGGATGATGTCGCTGCGGGGGTGGGCGTCGCGCGGTTCTCTTGAGTGGGTTTGCCGAGCAGCCTGCGGAAAAAATCAAGCATTGTGGATCATCAGTGTGGCATGGAAAGTGATGCGCTCATTCTATCGAAGCGGGATGCCGGGATGGTGACGGGTTTCATTTTTTCTGGAGTTGCTGGCGTAGCGTTTGCCTGACAGGGAGTGATTGCCGGGCATGATGCTGGCGGATTTCTCCATAGCCACGGATCTGCCCGGGCAGGTGCGCCAGTTTTAGTGCGGTTTCCAGGTTGGCGGAGGTGAGTTGTTCAACAATCAGGTCGAGATCGGATTCGTAGTCGGCCAGCAGTTGCTGTGCGAGCTTGCGTTCATCGGTGTGGCGGAAGATATCCAGCCAGCTGCCACGCAGAAAGCGCAGGCGGGCGAGCAGACGAAATGCACTCATCATCCAGGGGCCGAAGCGCATCTTGCGGATGCGGCCGCTGCGTGGGTCGGGGCGGGCGAAAACGGGCGGGGCGAGATGAAAGTTGATCTGATAATCCCCTTCAAACTGGCTGGCGATGCGTGCGAGAAAATCGGTTTCGGCATACAGCCGTGCGACTTCGAATTCATCCTTGTGCGCCAATAACCTGAAATAGGAGGCAGCAACGGCGCGGGTCAGCGGGTAGGTGTGGTCTGTATCAAAGGGCTGTTCGGCCTGCTGGATGCGTTCCAGTCGTTGTGTGTAACGCTGGGCGTAACCGGCATCCTGGTAGGCGGTGAGTTCGCTGACGCGCTGCTGGATGAATTCATCCCGTGTGGCGGCGGGTGTGGTGGCGGTGATTAATGATGATGGTGGTGGTGCGGCAAAATCCTCGACAGCCACCTGCGCATGGGCGGCGCGTCGCCCCCACAGGAAGGCTTGCAGGTTGATGCTGACTGCAGCGCCATTGAGTTCGAGCGACTTCTGGATGGCCTCCTGTGAGACCGGCAACAGGCCGAGCTGCCAAGCGTAGCCCAGCAGGAACAGGTTGCCGACGATGGCATCGCCCAGCAGTTGCCCGGCAAGCCCGCTGGCATCGATAAAACGAACGGCCGCCGTGCCGACGGCCTCCTCGATCACGCGGCGGATGCGGGCTTCGGGAAACTGCCAGTCGGGGTCGTGGATGAACTCGGCGGTCGGGCTGATGTGGTCATTCACCACGACGCGCGTGCGACCTGTGGCCATTTTGGCCAGCGCATCGCTGCTTGCGGCGACGATGGCATCCCCGCCCAGTACGGCATCGGCTTCCCCCGTGGCGATGCGGACGGCATGCAGCTGGCCGGCGTCATCGCAGATGCGAACGTGGGAGGTGACGGCACCGCCCTTTTGCGCGAGGCCGGTCATGTCGATGACGGTCACGCCTTTGCCGTCGATGTGCGCGGCCATGCCGATCAATGCGCCCAGTGTGATGACGCCCGTGCCGCCGACACCGCAGATGAGGATGCCGTAAGGCCGCAAGGTGGCGGGCAGGGCAGGCTGGGGCAGGGCGGGAAAGTGACGCTCAAATTCGGCCGCATCGCGCGCGCGTCCCCGCCGCAGGTGGCCGCCTTCGATGCTGACAAAACTGGGGCAAAAGCCGTTGATGCAGGTGTAATCCTTGTTGCAGGCAGATTGATCGATCTGCCGCTTGCGCCCCCATTCGGTCTCCACGGGAATCACGGCCAGACAGTTCGACTGCTCGCTGCAGTCGCCACAGCCTTCGCACACGGCTTCGTTGATGTAGAGGCGACGTGCCGGATCGGGGTAGCTGCCGCGTTTGCGACGACGACGTTTTTCCGCAGCACAGGTCTGGTCGTAGATCAGCACCGACACACCAGGATATTCGCGCAGCTCGCGCTGGATGAGATCCAGCTCATCACGATGACGGATGGCCGTGCCGTGCGGCAGGTCGGAGGCGCGATAGTTGCGCGGGGTTCCGTCGGTGACCACGACCTGCTGATGCACGCCTTCGGCCGCCAGTTGCTGCGCGATCAGCGGTACGCTCAAGGGACCGTCCACCGGCTGGCCGCCGGTCATGGCGACGGCATCGTTGTAGAGCAGTTTGTAGGTAATGCCGCCCCCGCCGCCGGGCTGTTCCAAAGAGGGGGAAGCCAGTGGCACGGAGCGCAGCGAACTATCGTCACCCCCTTCCATGGGAAGGGGGATGGGGGGTTGGCGGTTCCTGTAGGCGGCCACAGCGGCGCGGATGGCGAGAATGCCGGAGTGGAAATAGGTGCCATCGCCCAGATTGGCAAAAACGTGCGACTCACTGGTGAAGTGCATCTGCCCGAGCCACGCAACCCCTTCGCCACCCATGTGCGAAAAAATCTCGCTGCGCCGGTTCATCCACGTCACCATGTAATGACAGCCAATACCCGCCAGCGCGCGACTGCCTTCGGGGACGCGGGTCGAGGTGTTGTGCGGGCAACCCGCGCAGTAGAAGGGGGTGCGCGCGCAGCCCAGATTCTGCGTGGCCAGTGCCTGTTCCTTGGCTTCGAGAAAACGCAGGCGTTCGTGGATACGCGGCGAGGTAAAGAAGCGGTCGATGCGTTCGGCAATCACCCGGGCGATACGGGCGGGGGTGAGTTCGCCCGTGGCTGGCAGCAGCCAGTCGCCATGCGGTTGCGACCATTCGCCCTTTTCGTCGAACTTGCCGATCACGCGGGGGCGGACATCCTCACGCCAGTTGTAGAGTTCTTCCTTGAGCTGGTATTCGAGAAACTGGCGTTTTTCCTCGACCACCAGAATTTCGTCCAGCCCTTCGGCAAAGCGGCGCACGCCCGAGGGTTCGAGCGGCCAGACCATGCCCACCTTGTAGAGGCGGATGCCGATTTCTTCGGCGAGTGGGTCGTCAATCCCCAGATCGTCCAGCGCCTGACGCACATCGAGATAACTCTTGCCGGCCGTGATAATGCCCAGCCGCGCCGGGATGCGGGCACCGATGATGATGCGGTCGAGCTGATTGACGCGGCAGTAGGCCAGCGCGGCATAGAGCTTGTGATTGATGAGCCGTGCCTCCTGCTCGAGGCGTGGATCGGGCAGACGGATGTTGAGGCCGCCGGGCGGCAGGGTGTAGTCGTCCTGCGTGGGAATGATGATGTTCAGTCGTTCGGGGTCGATATCGACGGAGGCCGAGGATTCGACCGTATCCGCCACCGCCTTGAAAGCCACCCAGCAGCCCGAATAGCGTGATAGCGCCCAGCCATGCAGGCCGAGATCGAGATATTCCTGCACGCTGGCCGGTGCCAGCACGGGCATCAAGGCCGTCTTGAACGCGTGTTCGCTCTGATGCGGCAGGGTCGAAGAACGGGCAGCATGGTCATCACCCGCCACCACCAGCACCCCGCCATGACGCGAAGTTCCGGCAGCATTGGCGTGCTTGAACACATCGCCGCAACGATCTACTCCCGGCCCCTTGCCGTACCACAGGCCAAACACACCGTCATATTTCGCGCCGGGAAACAGATGAACCTGCTGCGTGCCCCAGATCGCGGTCGCCGCCAGATCTTCATTAATGCCGGGCTGAAAGGTGATGTGATGTGCAGCCAGCCAGGGTTGGGCGCGCCAGAAGGTCTGATCCAGCCCACCCAGCGGTGAGCCGCGATAGCCGGAGACATAGCCCGCCGTGTTGAGTCCGGTCGCCTGATCGCGCACTTGCTGGAGCATCGTCAGCCGCACCAGTGCCTGGGTGCCGGTGAGAAAAACGCAACCGCGTTCCAGTGCGTATTTGTCGTCCAGCGTCAGCGTATCGCGTTTCATGGCCGGCCTCCTGGTTCTGCGAGGAGGTTGCCCCGTTCGGCGACGAACAGGTGCAACCGGAAACAGCTTGCGCTTCGATTGTAAGCACCGGAGCGGATGGCTTACAAGTGATAAATGCCGTGTTTGTCAGACGGGTCAGACGGTTACGCAGCGATATACTGCAAAATCCTACCTGATTCGTAATGAACGTCAGCCAGATTTTCTGTTCATGGTTCGACAAGCTCACCACGAACGGAAAATCAGCGGGTTTGAGTGTTACTTAGGCTTAGCTCAAGGTCGTTCGGTGTTGCTTGTTAGCTCAAGGCCGTTCGCCCTGAGCTTGTCGAAGGGTGAGTGGGTGAGTGGCCTTGAGTTGACGTTCATTGCCAATCAGGAAATCCTGTAATGAATTTTTCGTTTTTCGAAGAAAGGAAGCCTCATGTCCAACAAGAAAAAAGCCGCACTGGCCATTGATATTGGCATCAGCACCGCCCACCGTGAAAAAATTGCCAAAGGACTTTCAGCACTGTTGGCCGATAGCTATACGCTGTATCTGATGACACACAATTTTCACTGGAATGTGACCGGCCCGATGTTCAATACCCTGCATCTGATGTTCATGGGGCAATACACCGAGCAGTGGAATGCGCTGGATCTGATCGCCGAACGTATCCGCGCGCTGGGCGTGGCTGCGCCGGGAACCTACAAGGAGTTCGTCAAGCTGGCTTCCATCAAGGAAGTTGAGGGCGTGCCTACCGCCATCGAGATGATCCAGCACCTTGTGCTGGCACAGGAAGCGACGGCGCGGACGGCGCGCAAACTGTTCGCGCTGGTCAATGAGGCCAACGATCAGCCGACGGCCGATCTGCTCACGCAGCGTCTTGAAGTGCATGAAAAAACGGCGTGGATGTTGCGAAGCTTGCTGGAAGATTGAGGGTTTGAGTGATCACAGCCTCTTCTGCAGCCACCGTGTGGCGCGAGGAAGAGGCAGGATTGCAAGCTTAGAGCGTGTTGTGCGTGCCGTCGCAAAGCACGCCTTTCTTGCTGTGCTTGCAGCCACAGAAATACACCGGGCCATTCTTGTCGGCCTGGTATTCCACCGGGCTGAATTCGCTGCCCTTGTGTGAGCCATCGCAGAAGGGCTGGTTTTTGCTCTGGCCGCAAGCGCACCACCAATAGCTTTTGCCAGCTTCGACGACGACGGGGTAGGGGCTTTTCTGGGCGATGACGGGTTCAGCCATGGTTCTCTCCTGGGGCGGTTATTCGTGTGGATGTACTTGAAACAGCCCGCAAGCATGCCACAGATTGCCTGATGTGGTGGGCGTGAGCATGACGGATTGACGCTACCAGGTGCCTGCCCCGACGCGACGATGCCTGCTAACGGCCATCGTTCCAGGGGGTAACAACGACGAGTGTCAGCAGCGGATGTAAATTGATACAGGCCAGCGGTTGAAAATTGACACACCGAATTGAGAGAAAATCGTCGGATTTGAGGCGCCGGTGATCACAAACGAGGTGTATATCCTGAATCCGTGGTCTTCCAAGCCAACACCTCCGTCCGAGCTTGCGCCCCCTTTTTTTGCGGCACTTCCCAAATCCGAGACGCCCGGAACGGGCATTTTTGCGCTCCCATGCAGCATTTTTTCGTTGGTGAAGCCGGGAACGGCACTTCGCCTTCCCCTACTTGGAAATCCTTGTTTTCCTGTTGCGTTATCAACGGCCGGACGTCGATCATGGGCTAGGTGCCGCTCGCAGGCGATCTTGCACATGAATGAACACTGGCACCACATGGGCCGCCATCGAGACGAAGTCCAGGATGCGTATTTCACCTCACCGTGACCGCGATTTCACGCTGAACGTGACCGATCGTGGGGATGCTGCATGAATGGTCCAAGGTAACACGTTGGGATCATGCAGAGCTTGATCGTGACCTGCCGACTTCACCAAATCGATCCTTATGATTATCTGGTCGATGTGCTGCAGCGGGTCGGTCAGCATCCCGCCAACCGTGTCGAGGAATTGACGCCGAGATTGTGGAAGTAATACCGTTCTCGCGCATCAACCGTTCCACCCGTCCCTTACTTGCCGGGAAGCCGCGCCCACGAAGTTCCTTCGTCATGCGCGGACTGCCATAGGAACCTTTGACCTCTTTGTGAATGGCCTGGATAT
>JAGOVA010000021.1 GCA_018061005.1 Sterolibacterium sp.
TCTGGTTGAGCAGGTGTTGGCAGGGCATCCAGAGGTGATTTGTGTGGCAGACCAGCGGGCGGTCGATCATCTGGTGGATTCGGTGAGTGTGCTTGAGCACCTGTTAACCGATGGCTCAAGGCAGGAGTCCAATGCGCGATCATTGCGAAATCTGGGTCGGATGTATCTGGGAAAAATCCAGATGTATGCAGGCAAAGCGAAATTCATCGTCAATACGTTGCCGGATCATTACCTGTATCTTGGCTTGATACACCTGATGCTGCCCAATGCAAAAATCATCCATGTCCAGCGTGATCCGCTGGAGACCTGCCTTTCCTGTTATTCCACCTTGTTCAGCGCCGGGCATGGCTATAGCTATGACCTGGGGACGATGGGGCGACATTACGCGTTTTACCGGCAACTGATGCAGCACTGGCATACGGTCTTGCCAGAAGGACGTGTGCTCGACGTGTATGACGAAACGCACCGGGTATCCCCGCAAGCTCAGGCGCGACGTCTGTACGCGCATGTCGGTCTGCTATTTGACGATGACGCAGCACCGGAGCCTGATGTACGGGTTTCTGCTGGATCAACGCTGCCCATGGGGCAGATCGGGCAATCCACCTGCGCGTCATTCCTTGCGCGGCATCCGGACTTTTCATGGCATTTTGATGCCTTGCGAAAAATGCTCGATCCTTGGCGGGGGCAACCCGAACCGGGAGAACGCCAGGAACTGTTTGCTGCCTATGATGATGCCGCGTATCTCAAAGCCGCCGGGCTGGCACGAACCCTGACGGAAAAATATCCGTGGCATGGGCTGGGCTGGCAGGTGCTGGGCGCGGCGCTGACGCAGTTGAGTGAAACGAATGAAGCCGTGACAACACTGCAACACGCGTTGTGGATGGATGCAAGCCAGCCCCATACCCACTACAACCTGGGCGTTGCGCTGCGAAATGCAGGGCGGCTCGAAGAGGCGATCCCTTGTTTTCAACGCGCACTTGAAATGCGGCCAGAGCAGTTTGAGGCGCATTACAACCTCGGCATCACGCTCAAGGAACTGGAAAATTTTCCCGCAGCGGAGCAAAGCTTGCGCCGGGCATTGACGTTAAAGCCGGGGGATGCGGATGCGCTCAACAATCTTGGGATTGTGCTGCATGAACAGGGCGGTCTTGAGCAGGCGGAAGCTGTTTTTCAACAGTCGCTGTCAATCCATCCTGAACATGTCGCGTCATGGAACAATCTGGGGTTGACGCTAAAGCATCTGGGGCGAATGAAGGAGGCTGCCGCGGCCTTTCGTCAGAGCATTGCGTTACAGCAGGATTATTTGCCGGCCTACGACAATCTGGGGGCATTGCTGATCCAGATGAGGCACCTGGAAGAAGCCGAACAGTGTTTCCAGCAGATGAAGCGCTTTGCTGAAGACACCCCCGAAATTCACTGTGGTCTGGGTTCGATCCATCAGACAAGAGGTGAAATGCAGCAGGCGGTTGCCCATTTTCGGCGTGCGCTGGCACTGGCTCCGCATCATGCGGCCGCTTATAGCAGCCTGTTGTTTTGTCTTTGCCATGATGCAAACGTCGATGCTGCAACCTTGTTTGAGGCGCATCGTGCGTATGCCGCTATCGTTGAAACGCCATGGATATCTTCCTGGCCGAAACACGATCAGGTGAAGGACACAGGCCGTACTTTACAGGTTGGCTTTGTTTCGGCAGATTTTAATAACCACCCCGTCGCCTGTTTTTTTGAACCTATCCTTGTTCATTTGGCGCAATGCGGGAACTTACGGCTGCATGCGTATTACAACGAGGTGTATGAGGACAACACGACCCATCGGTTAAAACTCTGTTTTTCCAGATGGAGCTGTGTGGCTCATCTGACGGATGCGGCGCTCTTTGAAAAAATTCGCACCGATGGCATCGATATCCTGATCGATCTTTCCGGGCATACGGGCAAGAATCGTCTGGCCTGTTTTGCACGCAAGCCCGTCCCGATACAGGCGAGCTGGCTGGGGTATGCGGGAACGACCGGGCTGCAGGCGATGGATTACTACCTGGCCAGTGAAGACTTTCTGCCGCATGAGCCATTCGATCATTTATTTACGGAAAAAATCATCCATTTGCCCGCGCCCGTTCCCTTTTCACCTGATCCTCATGCGGTCGATGTCAGCCCGCTGCCTGCGCTTGAGCATGGCTATCTGACTTTTGGCAGCTTCAACCGCCCCAACAAGATCGGGCGTGCCGTGGTGGCGTTGTGGTCAGGCTTGCTTCGTCAGTTGCCAACGTCGAGGCTGATCTTGCTGGGCATGAATGGCCTTAAGGATGTCGAGCGGCTCATGGGCTTCTTTGAAGCAGAAAATATCGCGGCAGAACGGCTGGAGTTTGTTGAACGCTGTTCATTGCCCGATTATTTCGCTTATTATCAGCGAGTAGATATGTGTTTTGATTCTTTCCCGTTCAACGGTAGCAGTACAACGGGTGATGGCCTCTGGATGGGGGTGCCGACACTCACGTTTGAAGGCCAGACCTTGCAGAGCCGCGCAGGGGGCGCATGGCTCCGGCATTTTGGTCTTGGTGGTATTGGCGGCTTTGTGGCAGAAACACCGGCGCAATTTGTCAGCCTGGGCGTCGGCTGGGCACAACGGTTGCCGGAGCTATCCCGGATACGGGCAGATTTGCGGGCAAAGATTCTCGGTACGCCTTCATGCCGTCCGGAATCGATTGCGAAGGCACTGGTGTTTGCGTTACGAACGATGTGGCAGCGTGAGTGTGCCGGGCAATCTCCGGCATCTTTTGAAATTCCATCGCAGGTGTGGCACCCCCAGGGATAGAGCGAGGGCTTGACGGATGATCCAGGTATTTCGTGCGGTATTGAGCGAGGAGGCGATCGCCGAAGCCTCGCAATGTATGCGCGAAGGCTGGGTCGGCTATGGCCCCCGGTGTCATCGGCTGGAGCAGCATTTTGTCGACCAACAGGGCGGCTGGGCCTTGGCCACCGGCACCTGCACTTCGGCCTTGTACTTGAGTGCGCTGTTGCTGGAACCGGCGCCGGGCGATGAAGTCATCGTGCCGGCGACCACCTTTGTTTCGACCGCAATGGCTTTCCATTGGGCCGGCTGGCAGGTGCGGGTTGCGGATGTTGATCCTGAAACACTGCTACTGATGCCCGAAAACGTCGAAGCGGTGGCGACAGACCGCACACGTGCGGTTGTGGCGGTGCATCTCTACGGACAGCGTGCGGCGGTGCACGAGCTTAATGCGTTCTGTACGAGCCTGGGCTACACCCTGATCGAAGACGGCGCACACCGCTTACCGCTGTCGGGTGAGGCCGCACCCGCAGGGCAATTTGCCTGTTACAGCTTCAACGCCGTCAAGGAAGCACCGGCGGGTGAAGGGGGCTTGCTCTGGTGTGCGGATGCGACGCGGGAGGCCGACGCCCGCCAGATCTCCAATCTGGGCTTGTCTTTCGATACCCTGCAACGTTGTTCGACGCTGCCCCATCGCGATTACGAGTTCAGTGCTTATGGCGGGCTCAAGTTACGGCTGAACGATATCGCAGGCACACTCGCGCTGCATGGCGTTAACCGGCTGGTCGAAACGCGTCAGCAGCGGCAAGCACTGGCACGCCGTTACGACCAGGCATTTCGTGATTTGAGCCCTTGTCTGCAACTGATGCACCGACAGTCTGACGACAGTGGCTTGATGTACGTCGTTCGCATTGAAAAGGGCCGCCGCAGCGCCTTGCGCGCAGCATTGGCGGGTGCAGGGATTGCCAGCAGCGTACATTACTCATCGTTATCACAACATCCGTTTTTCTCAGGCACTTCTTGCCCGAATGCCGAACAAGCCCAGCAGGAGGTGCTGACCTTGCCGCTCCGGCTGAATTTGACCGCCGCAGAGCAGGATAAAATCATTGAAGTGGTGCGCCATTGGGCTGCGGCGGAGGATGAAGCGGAAGTGAGGCGTGGCGCATGAGTGATGCGTGATGCGTAACATGAGCGGTTTGCCGCTGTGCTCGGGTGAGTGGGTCAGCCTGCGCCCCGTGCTGACCGAGGATATTCACGCGATTGTCCGGCTACGCAATGCTTCGCGGCAATGGTTTCTGGACAGCCGGGTCGTGGATGCCGAAGGCATGGCGACCTGGCTGGCCGCCATCCGTTTTCCTGAAGAAGCCCTGTTACGCATCGAAACACAGGGGGGGCAGTTTCTGGGGGTGGCAGGCTGGAGTCATTTATGTCTGGCTTCTGGCGAAGCGGAAATTGGCCGATTGATGATCGACCGGAGAGCCGTGGCGCGTGAATTGCCGGATGCCGGGCGCAATGTGGCGGTGGATGCTGTCAGAGCCATAGGCCGTTATCTGTTCGTCGAATACGGGTTGAAACGGATCAAAACTTCTTTTCTGGCCGGTAACCATCCTGCCGCCATTGTGAATCAGCGTTGTGGCATGTGTCTTGTGGACACAGTTAGCCAGATGCAATCGGGTAAGTCGGTTAACGTGCATCACCTCGAACTGACTCGGAGCCGGTGGTTGTTCCTTCAGGATTTCTATATCGAAGATCGCTGATTTGTTTTGGAAAGATGGCTGTTTATGTGACAAACTTGCTTGTTGTGGGTGGATTTTTGCATGATAGTCTCGGAAGCGATGCTGTTTCCGGGATATTGACAATGTGGTTGTCGGGCACAGCGGATTTTGGATGCTTGGTGCATTACATTTTATTTGTGTGTCCGATCAGAGGTTGGAGGTGTTTATGAGTGCGACTGAAAAATCATGTGTTCATCCGGAGTTACCGTTTGCGCGTGCGCGGATTCCGGGAATGATGAGCGAAATGTGGCCCTCTGTTCTGGCGGCAGGCTTGCTGGCGACGACAGGTAACGTATTCGCTGGAGGATGGAGCACAAGTGCCACTTCAACCCAGGTTGCTCCAGGGGGTGGTTTCACAGTCACCTCAATTTATAATTACGATGGCAACTGTGGTGTGCGCGCCAGGGTACGGTACGTCAGTGGTTCCTGCGCGCCCGGTGGCGATACCGGCTGGCAGGGGCATACATCGAACTGTTCAGGCGGGGGGACGGCATCCAGAGCCTATACCATGAATGCCTCCCCCGTTGCTCCCTGCCTGATTTCAGGGGACGGCACAGATAATACGTCGCATTATTACAACAAAACCTATACCATACAGGCCACGCAGAGCATTACAGTCACCACGGCACCGCCGGCCAGTGCTCAAGGCGGTAATTCTTTCCCTGTGGCGGCAACGGCTAGTTCCGGCTTGTCAGTCAGTGTTGGCGTTTCGGGAAACTGTACCTATTCCGCGCCGAACGTCACCATGACCAAGACCACCGGAACCTGCACGGTGACTTTCAGTCGTGGCGACAACGGAACGGGAACGTGGGTGCCGGCAGCTGACAAGGTTTATAGCGTCAACGCAACCGGTTTGGCTCAAACAATTACTGTGACTACCCCGGCTCCGGCCAGTGCTGCGTACAACAGCAGCTTTACGGTGGCGGCAACGACCAATGCGGTGCCGGCACGGGCGGTGGCCATTACTACGGCGGGTAGTTGCTCGGGTAGTGGCAGTGGCAGCGCGACCATCACCATGACGAGTGGTACTGGAACCTGTACGGTTTATTATAACCAGACTGATAATTCCCCTTCTTATGCTCCGGCTGCCCAGGTTTCTAGTGGGACTACCGCTACCAAGATCGGCCAAACCCTCACCTTCCCCGCTCAAACCACGGGCAGTCGTTTATTTGTGCTCAACAGTACATTTGCGATCAGCCCGGTGGCCACCAGTGCCAGCCCTAATTCCGGTAATGCGATCACCTACAGTTCGTTGGCCACCGGGGTGTGTACCGTTTCAGGAACGACGGTCACCATGAAGAGTGCGGGGAATTGCATCCTCGCTGCCGATCAGACCGGGAATGCCAACTACAATGCGGCACCGCAGGCGGCGCAGATTGTGCAGCTGACCAAAAATCTGCAGAAAATCCTGGTGACGACTTCTGCGCCAGGGGTGAAAGCCAGCAACGGGTCATTTTCGGTCGCGGCCGAGTCACGCGCCGTGGCGACGAATGCGCTCACGGGTCTGGCCGTGACGATTCAGGCCATGGGCAACTGCAGCCTCACAGCGGGTGGCTCTAATACGGCAACCATCAGGATGGGGGCGGGTTCGAGCATTTGCAGCGTGCTGTATACCCAGCCGGGTGATGTCAATTACGAGGCGGCGGATCCGATCACTGAATACACCACGCCGGATACCTCCGGCGGTTCGGGGTGTTTTGGCGAGGGGGTATATACCTCATTGCAGTTTGATAATACCGGAGGCTATCTCGGCTGGGCCTGTAATGATGGCGATTATGCCGCACCAGGGCATAGCATCAGTTGCTGGCCGCCGATCTGGTGGGATGTCTGGCCGATTTACCAAAAGGGCTGGTCTATCCAGCCGGGGAGCGGCTTCAAGGGGCATGTGCTGCAAACCTTGCGGAACCCGGGCAAGACCTTCAAGGTGCAGAAAGCACCTGGAGGGGGCGATTTTTACAATGTGCTGAATACCACAGATGCCACCTGTCTGGCTTCAGGTAATGGCGTGTATGAATCTTCGGGGACGCGCAAAGGCTCGAATTCGAGCGCGGGTTATCTGGTGGCGATCCAGGATACGGCCACTTTGCCGGGGCAATACTGTAATTATTCGGCAGCGCAGACCAAGTGGACGATGACGATTAACGGTAGCAATGCCACTTTCGCAACGGCCGGTTACCCGAGTTGGCCCAGCGCCGGCTGCATGGGTTCGGACAGCGGCGCAGCCTTGAGCCGCCGGTTGATCAAGCCCTGGGATGCCGGAAACTTCGGCCACTGGGGCGATAGCTGGGTGCGTAACGCGCTGCCATCCTGCAATAGTGGCGGGGCGAAGATCAAGTGTGGGGGGTATCAACCACCACCGCCTGATCACATCCGCTTTGAATTCGATTCGACAAAAACTTACACCTGTGGTGCCAAGGTGGCGATCAAGATGTGTACCAATCCGGCTCCGGGTGTGGGCAACGAGGGAACCTGTGATCTTTCCACAGGTTATGCGATGCTCAAGCCAGTCGCCACAAAAGGCACCTGGAGCGGCCTGACGGCGGCGCCATTCACCGGCTTTATCGAGGCTTCTACCGGGATTGCGTTGTCGTATCCCACGCTGGGTGATGCGGTCAATCTGAGTTATTTGAATGCCAGCATGACCTTGCAGGATACCGCACTGGAGTGTTACGACACCTCAAGTAAAAAGCAGGTCAGTTGTACAGCCGCCTTTACCTACAAGATGTGCCCGCCGTTTGATGCGGTTGAACAAGGGGCTGATCTCGGGGCGAACTTGTATACCAAGTTGGCGGGTACAGACTTCAATGTAGACGTGGTGACCGGTAATACAGGCTATGTGGGCAATGCCACGGTGAGCCTGCTGGATGTGTCTGGCGCAGGCGGCGATCCGGCTCCTTCCATTGTTGATGGTACTGTCGACTGTGCGACAGGAGCTGCTTTGCCGGGCGCGCAATTTACCGTGCCTGCACCGGCAGTGGCTGCGGCCAAGACCTATGCCTATATTGCGGCTGATTCAGGGCGCAAGACCTTTACCTTGCGCTACGACAATGCCGCAGCCAATGTCAAGATGCGGATCGTCGATAAAGATGGCAAGTGCTTCAACTCGACAGATGCCTTCAGTATTCGTCCGTCCAAACTGGTACTGGCGACGACTTTGGCGGGAGCGACGGCGACCGCCGAGGTCGACTTTACCCTGACAGCCACCGCGAAGAATTCGGCCAACAACACGACGACTGGCTACGCAGGGGTGGGTGTCTTGCCCGAAGCCTACGGAGTCTTCATTTATGACTGGGATGACAAGAAAGTCGACCCCTTGTTGTCGGGTGTCTTTGCCGACGCAGTGGCCGGGGTGGCCACAGGCACGGCCTTCAAGCTTAGTGTGGTGGGTGAGGTGTATTTCTATGACTACGACCATGACCATGATGCTCACAAGGTTGTGGGCAAACACGATAACTGGGAGAAATTCGCTACCAGTTCGGTGGGGGATCAGACCTTTACCCAGAATTCAGGAGATCAGGGGAATGGAGACTGTGTGAGTGGCTCCTATTCCAACACTTTGACGGGTGGCAAGTATGGCTGCCACATCGGTTCGACCGCCCTGACCTTGCCGCGCTTCATTCCGGATCATTACGAGGTGGATAACCGGATTGAGTCGCTCTGCGGAGGGGTCGGCGGGATGACCTATTTCCGTCAGTCCTTTAGCACCCCCACTGACGCGTCTGTTCGAGCCATGGGGAAGGATGGAAATGCGCTGAAAAACCTGACCAGTGCCTATACAGCAGCGTACAGGCCTTCCTTTACCATTGTTGCAGTCAATGGCGGAGCGGCGACTGCACCGGTATCCGTGGATCTGACCACGCCTTTTGACTGGTCGGCCGATCCCAAGCTGGGGGGGGCGTACGATAATAATTCGTCGGGTCAGATCACTGGTCTGGCAGCTGTCGTGGCACCGGCTGCGCCACCCAACTTCGAGAGCTTTGGCTTGAAGACGACCATCACCGATCCGGATGACGTCAAGATTACCAAGTGTATGACCGGCAATCTGGCCACCATCCCGAAGACCTTTGTTGCGGGTGTGGATGAAGGCGGCGGCAAGAGTAGCTGTACCTCACCACCGACGCGGATGCGTTATGGCGTGCTGAAACTTGAAGACACCTATGGCTCCGATCAGTTGCCGCAATACATGCGGGTTGAGGCGCGCTACTGGAATGCGGCGAGCGGTGCCTGGCTCAGGAATGATCTGGACAACTGTACCAAGTTGTTGACCGCCACCAGCAACGCGGATCGCAATATCGCCGTAGGCAATTTCAAGGGCAGCCTGGCCAGTGGTGATATCAGCGTGACGGCGGCGGATCTGACGCTGGCGGGCGGGCGGGGCACCATTCGTTTCGAGCCAGCACCGGGCAAGGTGGGGAGCGCCAATGTCGCTATCAACCTTAATCCGGGCACGACGCATATCGATTCTTCCTGTGTCACCTGGGGCACGGGTGGTAACGCGCCGAATTCAACAAATGGTGCAGGCTTTGATTATCTGAAAGGAGCCTGGTGTGGTGCGGCGTATGACAAAGATCCGAGTGCCACCATCCATTTCGGTAATCCCAAGAGCCAGTTCCTCTATATGCGCGAAAGGTATTGAGCCTGGGGTGGGTTCCTCTTCCTGTTGAACCGGCAACAAACGGTGGGCTACTTTTGTACCGTCATTCCCGCGCAGGCGGGAATCCAGCAATAGCGTGCGCCTTTACGGCACCATGGATTCCCGCCTGCGCGGCGGTTTTTTACAACGGGAAATTGTTTGGCATGAGATTGTTGAGTTTGTGTCACTTTGCGGCATAATGGCGCGCGGTGTAGTTGCGATGTTCGCTGTGATGTTTGTTGCGGTATTCGCTGCGGTGTTCGCAGGGCAGTGCAAAATTCAGGCGGGGTGTTTGTGATCCCCGGCCAGGCAGCAAGCAAAGGGAGGCATTGGGTCAGCTGGCCGTTGGTCACGCTGGGGCACAATGAAACAATGGGGATGGCTTTGTGAGTCGAATCAGTGAGTCGATCAAGTCGCTGAGTTTTTCGCTACGCGAAAAGCTCATGAAAGTGCGATTTCAGGAAGGCTGGGTGGCGGTGAATTTTCACGGTGATGCGCTGTCGGTCGCGCACGTCCGGCGTCGTCCTGGCCACAAGCCCGAGGTGCTGATGTTGCGCTCCGAGCCGAGCCCTTCGGGCTTGCAGCCCGGTTTGCGTGGCCTGACCCGTGAGTTTGGCCTGAACCAATGCCGCTGCAATCAGTTGCTGAATGTAGGGGAATACCAGTTTTTGCAGGTCGAGTTGCCATCGGTGTCACCTGAAGAGCTGAAGGATGCTGCGCGCTGGCATGTCAAGGACATGGTTAGCTACGAAGTCGAGTCGATGACCATGGATGTGCTGGAAGTCCCGGTGCTGGCCGGGCGGACTGGGCGTGGTCATCAGGGCTTTGTGGTGGCGGCGGATGACGGCCTGATTGCCGAACAGATGGCTGCTTTCAATTCGGCCGACGCGATGCTGGAAGCGATCGATATTCCCGAAATGGCGTTGCGTAATGTGGCCGCCTTGTTCGAGGAGCCGGAACGTGGCCTGGCGATGCTGGCGTTTGATGAAGAGCGGATTACCTTGATCTTTACCTTTCATGGCGAGTTGTATGCCGTGCGTCAGATCGAGATTCCACGCAGCAAGCTGGAGCAGTCGGAGGGCGAGTGGCGGCGGCAGATGTTTGACCGCATCGGCCTGGAAACCCAGCGCTCGCTGGATAACTTCGAGCGTTTGCACAGCCATATCAGCGTCTCCCGGTTGCTGTTGTCGCCCTTGCCGACCGTGCCTGGGCTGATGGATTACATGCGGGAATATATTTCCCTGCCGGTGGCAGAAGTTGATCTGGCCGAAGTGCTGGATATTTCGCTGGTTCCCGAGTTGGCTCAGCCGGGGCGGCAGGCTACCTGTCTCAAGCTGCTGGGCGCGGCATTGCGCGATTGACGGCCATGACTTTGAAGAACTCATTCCAGAACACGAAAGCCCTGTCGGTGACATTTATTTCCACCCCCAACTCCTTGTCTTATGGGCAAGGGGCGGTTTTTGAGTCGCGCTCGCGGCTTTCACGTTAAGGGGGCGACATGGCACAACAGATCAATCTGATTAACCCGGCACTGCGGAAAAAGCGTGATTTGCTGACCGCCATGCCGCTGGCGATGGCGACGGCAGCGATGCTGGTTTTGCTGGGGGCAGGGAGCTTTTGGGTGACCCAGCAGGCCAATACGGTGCAGGCCGAGGCCGACAAACGCGCGGCTGACTTGAAAGGCGCGCAGGATCGTCTGGCCGAACTGGGCAAGATCGTGGCTGAATCCAAGCCGGACCCGAAACTGGCGGAAGAGCTGGAAAATGCCCGCATCATGCTGACTTTGCGTGAGGATATCGTGGCTGCTGTGGAGGGTGGAGCGTTTGGCAAGAACCCCGGCTTTTCGGGTTTCATGCAGGGCTTTACCCGGCAGGTTCCGCGTGATCTCTGGCTGACGGGTTTCATGCTGCGCCCGGGGGGCGATGGCATGGAAATTCATGGCCGCATGTTGAATCCCGCTGATCTGCCTGCGTTTGTCCGGCGTCTGGGCGCGGAGCCGGTCTTTCAGGGTTTGGGCTTTTCTTCGCTGATTATAGACCGCCCGCCACCTACGCCGGTCGTGGCCAAGCCTGTGGCGGTGGTAGCACCGGTGGCAACATCGGCTCCAGCAGCGGCGCGCCCGGTTGCGGGCAAGCCTGCTGCACCAGTGGCTCCGGTGGCTCCGGCGGTTGCAGCAGAATCTGTGCTCAAGGAATCACCTTATGTTGAATTCATTTTGCGTTCCAAGCTCAAAGAGAGCGAAGGCGCCGCAGCCAAAGCGGCGGAGGCCAAACGATGAATGAAAAATTGCAGGAGCTTGTCGAACGTTTCAATGTGCTTACGCTGCGCGAGCGTGGGATCATTGCCGGTGCCGTGTTGCTGGGTGGCGTGGTGGTGGGCGATCTGATCCTGATCGAGCCGCAGTTGAACCGCAAGGCCACGCAGACCAAGCGTATTGTTCAGACCAAAAATGACATGGCGGCAGCCGAGTCGCAGATTGCCGTGTTGCAGGCGCAGGTCAAAGACCCGGATGCCAATAACCGCGCTGCCTTGCAGGATATCCGCAAGAATATGGCAGCCGTGGATCTGCGTTTGCAGAACATCCAGGAAAGCCTCGTTCCGCCTGAAAAAATGCAGGGCTTTCTGGAAAATCTGCTGTCGAAAAACTCGCGTTTGAGTTTGCTGGCTTTGCATACTTTGCCGGTTGTGCCGCTGGTCAGCCAGGTTGCCAAAACGAAGCCTGATGGCAAGGACACGGGCAAGTCGGCTTCAGCTGCGGCCTCTGGCCCGGGAGATGCAACCATCGTCAAAACGCCGGTCGCGCATGACAACGCGCCGGGCAACAATATCTATAAACACGCCATCGAAATCCGGATTGCAGGGAGTTATCCTGAGCTGACGCAATATCTGGCGCAGTTGGAAAAGATGCCGCAGCGTATTCTTTGGGAGCGGGCGGAACTGAAAGTCGAGAAGTTTCCGCGCAGTGTGCTGACCGTAACGGTATACACTTTGAGTCTGGATAAACAATGGCTGACCGTTTGATGAGACTATCTGGTAATGCGGCGCCACTTCTGGCGCGTCCGTTGTTGCGTCCGGCCAGGCTTGCCATGGCGGCCTTGCTGATGCCGATGTTTATGGCTGCGGTGTGGATGCCCTGCGCGGTTGTGGCCGATGTGGTGGGGGCATCGCCGATTGTTTCAACCGGTGCTGACCCAACCCGCCCGCCGCCATCCTTGCTAGCCCCTGTGGATGATGCTCCGGCGCAGGCAGGTGAAGTGCAGGCCAGCGGTTTGCAAACCATCATCCGGCGTGCAGGAGCCAAGCCGGTGGCCATCATCAACGGCGAACACGTCGTGCTGGGTGGCAAGGTGGGCGATGCGCGGCTGGTGAGCCTCGGTGAAACCGAAGCCGTTTTGCAAGGCCCCAACGGCAAGGAAGTCCTGCGGATGACTCCGGGCGTGGACATCAGACCTGTCGTTGCGCCACTACCCCCGCGCCCTGCAAAAATCAAGGCGTCAAAAAAGAAGAAGGCCAAGGCAAGCAAGGCCAAACCCAAATCGACTGAGACTGAGTGACTCTGCCATGACCGATTTCGCATTTTCCTGCTACTCCCTGGCGACCCGGATTCGTCGCGCTGGTTCGCTGGGCGTGACCACCTGCTTGCTGCTGACGGGTTGTTCCTTACCGCTGGTCAAGCACGGTGACCTCAATAAACGGGTCAATAACGATCTTGCCCGTGCGGCCGCCGAGCGCAAGGCACCGGGTGCGGGCATCGATGCCGCGCTGATGCCGCCTTTGCAGGTCGAGGAACCCAAGCTGAAAACCGATGCAGAGAAACGCTTCGATCTTTCCGTGATGGGTGCGCCGGCATCGCAGGTGTTTATGGCGCTGGTGACGGGAACCCGTTACAACATGCTGTTGCCGCCGGAACTGTCTGGCACGATCAGCGTCAAGCTCAAGGACGTGACGATCAAGGAAGCGCTCGACACGATACGCGAGCTCTACGGTTACGAGTACAAGATTCAGGGTAACCGTATTTTCATTCAGACCAATACGCTGCAGTCGCGTGTGTTCCAGATCAATTATCTGGCCGGTCGCCGTCAGGGCGCGAGCAATCTGCGCGTGACATCTTCTTCGCTGGGGTCTTCAGGGAGTGGTTCTACAGGGGGTAGTACGGGTGGAGCCACCGCGCCGACGCCTGCTGCACCGGCAACCCCCGCCGCACCGGGGGCTCCGGCGGGCGCAACGGGCTCCATGGGCGATGCCAGCCGCGTGAATACCACTTCCGATGCCGATTTCTGGCGTGATCTGAGCGGTGCGCTGAAGTCCATTGTGGGCGATACCGAAGGGCGGAGCGTGATTGTCAATGCCATGTCGGGGGTGGTGGTGGTGCGCGCCTTGCCGAACGAGATGCGGAATGTCGAGAATTATCTGAAAGCCACGCAGATGGTGGTTGAGCGTCAGGTCATGCTGGAAGCCAAGATTGTGGCGGTCACGCTGTCCAATGGCGCGCAGTCGGGTGTGAATTGGTCGGTTTTCAATTCGATCAACAATGGCCGCACGATGGGTGGGGTGTTGTCGACCAATGCCAATCTGACCACATCGGGTGCGATGAAGGCGGCTGGCACGGCATTGACCATCACGCCGGGCAAAAACGGCTCTGCTGTGGCGGATGCGCTGTCGGGGGGCTTTGTGGGACTGGCTTTCCAGACGGCCAATTTTGCGGCATTGCTCAATTTCCTCGAAACCCAGGGGGACGTGTCCGTGCTGTCTAGCCCGCGGATTGCGACGCTCAACAACCAGAAAGCCTTGCTCAAGGTGGGCACGGACGACATGTTTGTGGTGAATGTTTCGGGGGGTACTTCAGGTACATCCGCCGTGCAGGGTACGGCACCGACGGTGACCTTGCGGCCGTTCTTCTCGGGCATTTCGCTGGATGTCACGCCGCAGATTGACGATGAAGGCAACATCATCCTGCATGTGCACCCGGCGGTGAGCCAGGTGACTGAAGTGGAAAAAGTGGTCGATCTGGGCACCAATGGTGGTATTTTTAAGCTGCCGTTGCCTTCCAGTGAAATCAACGAAACCGATAGCATCGTGCGGGTACAGAATGGCAACATCGTGGCGATTGGCGGCTTGATGAAGCAGCAGCAGGCCAGCAATCGTTCGCAGTTGCCGGGGGTGGGCGAGTCGCCGCTCGGGTTCCTGTTTGGCCAGCGCAATGCCAGTGTCAGCAAAACTGAAATGGTGATCCTGATCAAGCCGACCATTATCAGTAGCGACAAAGACTGGCAGCCGGATCTGCAGGGCGTGCGTGACAGCTTCCCTGAATACGAGCTGGGCAAGGCACGCCAGGCGGCGCGCAGCGCGCAATAAAAAACCGGAGCGGAGCGGCACGGGTGGGTATGAATCTGGATTCGGATACTGGGGTGGCCTGATTTGTATCTCGCGCACTTCGGCCTGACCGAGCGTCCTTTCGGGATTACGCCGGATACCAGTTTCATTTATTCCGCCGCCGCGCATCAGGCTGCGCTCAATACCCTGCTGATCGGCCTGGGCAGCGGTGAGGGGTTCATCAAGATCACGGGTGAGGTCGGCACCGGCAAAACTTTGCTGTGTCGGCGTTTTCTTTCCAGTTTGGGGGGCGACTATTTCACGCTGTACATCCCCAATCCATCCATCGCGCCCATTCCGTTGCTGCTGGCAGTGGCCGAAGAACTGGGGCTGAAGCTGGAGGCTGACGAGTCACAGTTTCAGTTGGTCAAGCATATCAATCGACGCTTGCTTGATCTTTCGAAAGAAGGCAAAACGGTGGTTTGCTGTGTGGATGAGGCGCAGGCCGCGCCACTGGAAAGCCTGGAAGCCCTGCGCCTGCTGTCGAATCTTGAAACTGAAAAACACAAGCTCATCCATGTGGTGTTGTTTGGCCAGCCCGAGCTGGATCGCAATCTGTCCGATCCTTCGGTGCGCCAATTGCAGCAGCGGATTGCTTTCCACTATCACTTGCCTTCGCTGCACTGGGATGAATTTGAGCACTATTTGAGCCATCGCCTCAAGATTGCCGGGCATCATGGCATGCCGCTGTTTTCACAGGGAGCGGCGCGGCGGTTGTTCAAATACTCCAGGGGTGTGCCACGGCTGGTGAATATTCTGGCCAATAAATCCTTGCTGGCGGCGTTTGGCGAAGGCAAACCTATTGTCAAGCCACGCCATGTCACGGCCGCTGCACGCGATACCGAGGGCGTCAAGCCGGGCTGGTTTGGCTGGCTGGGTTGATTTAACGCGCATGGCTGCCCGTTATCTTGCTCGTTATGTTGGCCGCTATGCCCAGCCCGCTTGTCCGTTAATCATCCATAAGCAGAGAGTCCGATGAGCCTCATCAATACGATGTTGCGCGACCTGAATACGCGCCATGCCGCCGAGGTGGGCTCCGGCCTGCCGGAAGATGTTCGCCCTTTGCCGATGGCGAGTCGTCTGGCTCGCGCGGGGCGGTGGCATCTGCCGGGATGGGCGTTGCTGGTGGTCGGCGGACTGTGCTTGGTGGCGGGCAGTGTCACGCTGCTGCCCCCAGGTTTTCTGCAGGGCGGGCAGGCGACACCCCAGGTTGTGCCGTTGCCGCCGGTGGCTGAGTCTGAGGCAACGACAGCATCGGCAGCATCGCCGCCTGTGGCAGGTGTGGCGGGTGAGGCAGGTGCGGCGGGTGCGGTAGATAAAGCAGGTACGCCGCTCGCCGCCGCGCTCGCCACTGCGCCGGTTTCTGCCGGGGAAACGCCGCATCATGCTACATCGGCTTCCAGGCTGGGCGAGTTGCCGCCTTTGCCGAGTTTGGCGAGTGTGTTGCCGCTGGCACCGCCGCGTGAGCTCAAAACGAAGAACAAAGGCGAGCGTGCTTCTGCCTTTTTTGGCCTCAGGCTGGATGAGTTGTTGACCTTTGCGCCTGAACGCGCGGCCGGTGCGGGTTCGACGGAGGCCGCGAAGAAACCCGAATCGGCGCAGACGAATACAAATACGGCAAGCAGCCCGGAGCCACAGGTTGTGCTCACCCGCAAGGAGAGGGCCGAGCCGGGCGGGCGGGGGAGCGGTAGCAGTGCCGGTAGTGTCAGCGGTGCCAGTGGTGCAGCTGCGGGTGAAAAGATTGAGAAAATCGAAAAGATTGAAAAGATCGACCATGCTGAACGGGGTGACGATCATTTTCGCAATGGTGTGCTGGCGTACCGGCAAGGTCGCTTGAACGAGGCGGTCAGCCAGATTCAAGCGAGCCTGCGTGAAAATCCACAGCGTATCGAGACACGTCAGGCTTTGTTGGTCATTTTTGTTGAACAGCAGCGTTACGATGATGCGTTGGCGCTGCTGCGCGCCGGGCTGGATCTGATGCCCGCGCAGATCGGCTGGGCGATGGCGATGGCGCGTATTCAGGTTGAGCGTGGTCATCCGGCGGAGGCCTGGGCTATGCTGGAAAAATACCAGGCGATCGGTGAGCGGAATGCGGATTACCAGGGTTTTGCTGCGGTGTTGCTGCAGCATCTCAATAAATCGCATGAAGCCGTGCCGCGTTACAAGGCGGCCTTGCGTCTGCGCCCGCGCGAAGGGCGCTGGTGGTATGCGTTGGGGGTTGCGCTGGAGGCGGACAAGCAGCCTGCCGAAGCGCTGGATGCGTACCGCCAGGCGCAATCGTTGGGCGGCCTGACTTCCGCCATGAGTGAAACGCTGGAAAGCAAGCTGCGCTGACGGCAAGTATCAGGAATCGTTGCGGGCTCAGGTTAGTCACGCAATGCGCGTGCGTAGACCCAGTTGCTGACGCGTGCCGCGCCGTGTTTTTTGAGGGTGCGCGCAAATTCGTTGAGGCTGCTGCCGGTGGTCATCACGTCATCAATCACGAGGATGTGCTTTCCCGCCAGATTCAGTGAACATTCAAAGGCACCACGGATGTTTTTGTGTCGTTCTTTCCAGGGCAGGCGTGCCTGGGGTGGTGTGTGGATTGTTCTGGCATAGCCGGAGGTATGGAGCGGCAAATGGAGTTGCTGCGCCAGTGGCCGGGCAATTTCCACTGCCTGATTGAATCCGCGTTCGGCCAGACGCTGGCTGGATAGCGGCAGCGCCATTAGCAAATCGGCTTTGGGGATGGCTGCGGGGGGTGATTGCAGCATGGCTTGCGCGCAGCAGCGCGCTACGGCCAGTGTGTGCTGGTATTTGAGGGCTTGCACCAGACGATCGACTGGGAAACCGTAGCGGTAGCGGGCGGTGGTCGCGTCAAAATATGGCGGTGATTTCAGGCAGGCTCCGCATACGCTGCCAGCGGGGGTGGGCAACGCGCAGATGGGGCAGTTCGGGGCGGGCAGGACAGGCAGTTCGCTCGTGCAGGCCGCGCATAGCAGCGCGCTGCCTGCGGGTGCGGCGCAAAGAAAGCAGTCCTGTGGCAGCAGCCGGTTGCGGGTGGCGATCAGAGTTTGGCGTGCTTGAGTTAGAATGTTCATCCTGGTTTCAGGCCAAGTTTTTCATTGCGTGCGTGTTCGTGCGCGTTCGTGCGTGTTCGTGTCTGCCTGCCTTTTCTTATGAAAAGGTGGCTGGGCGATTTTAAAACCAGCTCGCCTCGCACGGGTTCACTTCCTACCTTTTCCCTGTATCCTCCATGAGCGTTTCTACTACCCAAGCTGCCACTTCGAAAGCCGCTACCTGCGTGCCCGCACCCGCCCCGATCTGGACGCGGGTTGAGATCGAAGCCCTGTTCGCGTTGCCGTTCAACGATCTGTTGTATCGCGCCCAGCAGGTGCATCGTGCGCATTTTGATGCCAACGCCATCCAGCGTTCGACGCTGTTGTCAATCAAGACCGGCGGCTGTTCTGAAGATTGCGGTTATTGTTCGCAGTCGGCGCGTTACCAAGGGGAAGTGGAGCGCGAAGCCCTGCTGCCGCTCGATGAGGTCGTGTCTGCGGCGCAGGCCGCCAAGGCCAAAGGGGCAACGCGATTCTGCATGGGGGCGGCCTGGCGTGGGCCGAAGAACAAGGATCTGGGGGCGGTCAAGGACATGATTCGTGCGGTCAAGGCGCTCGACATGGAAACCTGCTGCACGCTGGGCATGCTGCAGGAAGGGCAGGCCGAAGAACTGCAGGAAGCCGGGCTGGATTATTACAACCACAACCTCGACACTTCGCCTGAGAACTACATCAAGATTGTTTCGACACATACTCAGGCGGATCGTTTTGATACGCTCGACAAGGTGCGGCGTGCGGGCATCAAGGTGTGCAGCGGCGGAATCGTGGGCATGGGTGAGTCCCGGCGCGGTCGTGCGGATCTGCTGGCCGAACTGGCCAACATGAACCCGCCGCCGGATTCCGTGCCGATCAACAACCTCGTCCCCATGCCCGGTACGCCGCTGGAAGATGCCGAACCGCTCGATCCCTTCGAGTTCGTCCGCATCATCGCCTGTGCGCGTATCCTCATGCCACGGAGCTTTGTACGGCTTTCGGCGGGTCGCCAGGAAATGTCAGATGAATTGCAGGCGTTGTGCTTTCTGGCCGGTGCCAATTCGATTTTTTACGGCGACAAACTGCTGACCGCAAGCAATCCCGAAGCAGCACGCGACGAAGCCCTGTTTGATCGCTTGGGGCTGAAGGCAATCTAAGCCGCAGCCAGGTTGATTCTTCGCGATGCAGCAGAATTTTTCACGCGCGGCGGCCACCTATGATGAGGCGGCGGTGCTGGCGCGGGAAACCGGCCAGCGGATGGCGGCGCGTCTGGATTACGTGAAGATCCAGCCCGCTCGCATGGCCGATATCGGTTGCGCCACGGGCGATGGTATCCGTGCCTTGCAACAGCGATATCCGGCGGCTTTGCCCGTGGCTATCGACGTTGCCCATGAGATGCTGCGTCAGGTGCGTGTGCGTGCGCCCCTGCTGCAACGGTTTGCCCGACGTGCGCCGCGGTTACTGAATGCAGATGCCCGTGCGCTGCCGCTGGCCACCGGCAGTCTTGATCTGGTCTGGTCGAATCTGATGCTGCACTGGCTGGACGACCCGCTGCCCGCCTTGCGCGAAATGCAGCGGGTGCTGGCCGTGGATGGTCTGCTGATGTTTGCCATGCTAGGCCCCGATACCCTCAGAGAGTTGCGTGCGGCCTGTCATGAATGTGGCATTGAGCCGCCACTGCGTCGTTTTCCCGATATGCACGATGTCGGCAACATGCTGGTCGCCGCCGGTTTTGCCGACCCGGTGATGGACATGGAAATGCTGACCCTGACCTACGCGACGCCACGCGGCCTGCTGCGCGACCAGCGTCATCTGGGGGTGCGGGATGCGCTGCTGGGGCATTTGCCGTGGCGCGACTGGCGGCGTTTGTTGCAGTTTTACGCAGCGCAGCACCCGTCGTTGCCCGCCCGCTTCGAGATCGTTTATGGCCACGCCTGGAAGCCCGAACCCCGGCAGACTGACGATGGCCGTTCCATCATCCACTTTGAGCCGCGTGCACATCGCGCACCATTTGCACCACTTGCACCACGCTCAACATCATGAAGCGCGCCCGCAAGCCCCAGATCAAGCCACGCAATCCCCTGGTGGCCGCCGCCATCCAGATGAAGGCCGGCGCACACCGGCGCAAGGACAAGCGTGCCGAACGCGCGCGGCAACGCGAGCAGGCACGCCGTCAGTGGCGCGAGTCAGAATGAGCCGGAATGGGTTGTGGTTGCAGAAAAAAGGGTGGCCTGAGTCACCCTTTTTGATGATACGGTTGCGTAGGTTGCGTTGACTATGTTGACTGTCTGGCCTGTCTAACTTAACGCAATCCGGCAATATAGTCGGCTACGGCCTTGATTTCAGCGTCGGTCATCTTGATGGCGACCATACGCATCATTTTGTTCGGGTCATTGGCGCGCTCGCTGTCTGACGGAGCGGTGGCTTCTGCACCGGCGCGGAAGGTCTTCAGCTGGGCTTCGATGTATTCGGAAAACTGTCCGCCGATGCGCGGAAACTGGGCGGGTATCCCTGCGCCAGTCGGGCCATGGCAACCGGCACAGGCCGACAGGCCTTTGCTGTTGTTACCCGCACGGTAGATGCGCTGGCCAGCTTCGATGGTTTCGCGGTTTTTGGCGGTTTCGGGCTTTTGCGTCTGGCTCGCGAAATAGGCGGCGATATCGCGCATCTGGGTTTCGTCATAGGCTGCAATCATGCCATTCATGACGGCATTGACGCGCTTGGGCGTAGCACCTTCGGCCGCCTTGAATTCGCGCATCTGCTTGACGAGGTATTCTGCATGCTGGCCGGCGAGCTTGGGGTTGGCGGCTATGCTGCTGTTGCCGTCCGCGCCATGGCAGGCGCCGCAGACGGCTTCAACAATGGCTTTCCCTTTAGTGGGGTCGGTTTTGGCCGCAGATACGGCGTGTTCAGCGGCAGCCGCCGGAAGCGTGGCGAGCGTGGCGAGCGTGGTGAACGAAAAGGTGGCCGTAGCCGCCAGCAGTGTCAGGCGTTTCATCATGGACATCGTGGACATCGGTGAATTCCTTGAATCTGGAAGTGCTAAATCCTGATATTCTATACCACTTTACCTGATTCGCCAGACACCGCTTTTGATCGGTGCTGGCCATAGCCATGTCCATGTCTGCGCCCCATTCCTCTGCCCGCTCCAAGCCCCATTCTGCAGCCAACCTGTTTCGCCATGCGGTTTTTGAAATTTCGGCGGCCAAGCCTACGGGGCTGCCCCCGGCTTCTCCATTGCGGCCGGAAATTGCGTTTGTCGGACGTTCCAATGCGGGCAAATCCAGCGCGCTGAATACGTTGGCGGGGCATACACGGCTGGCGTTTGTCAGCAAGACGCCGGGGCGCACGCAACTGATCAATTTTTTTCGCCTGCCCAACGAGGCGCGGCTGGTTGATCTGCCAGGGTATGGTTATGCCGCCGTGCCTGAAGAAGTGCGCCGCCAGTGGGTGGGCTTGCTCGAACATTATTTACGCAAGCGCACGAACCTGATTGGTCTGGTGCTCATCATGGATATCCGGCGGCCACTCACCGAACTGGATCGGAAGATGATGGACTGGTTTTTGCCGACCGCCAATCCGATGCACATTTTGCTGACCAAGGCAGACAAATTAAGCCGTCAGGAAGCGACCCGTACCTTGCGCGAGGTGCGTGAGGCGATTGCGGTGTATGGGGGGCAGATTACCGTGCAGCTCTTTTCCAGCCTGAAAAAGACCGGGATCGAAGAAGCTGAGACCGTCGTCGGCGGCTGGCTGGCAGGCTGTGCGGCAGATGCGGCATCTGCTGAGGATGCTTTGAATCTGGATCAAGGAGAGCAATGATGCGACGTACTGGATACGGACTGGCGGTTTTGCTGGGGCTGGCAATGATGGCTTCCGTCTGGGCGGATGCCACGATCCCCAGGGCGGATGTGAGCGGGGCGAAAGATCACCCTGCGCTGGGGCGTTTTTCCGGTGCCATGATCGTTTCTTATGAGCACAAGGAGTTTGACGAACTCAGGTTGCCGCTGTCCGCGCTCAAGCAGGTGGCTGACAAGGAGAGGCGTGACGCGCATAACAACATGGTGTTTGAGCCCGCGCAGAGCAAGGCACTGGAGGGACGGCGCACCCATCTGGTGTATTTGCTCCCTGAAAATATCGCGCCGCTTCAGGCGATCCGTAATTATCAGAACGAAATCACCGGCAAGAGTGGCAAGCTGCTGTTTGAGTGCAAGGCCAATGAATGCGGCGGCGATGCGGCGCGCAGCAGCGATGGTGGCGGCGGCGACCAGAGCATGGCCATGTATCTCTGGCCGGAAAACAGCATCAAGGACAAACCCTTCACCAACGGCCATTGCGCGCAGACGCTACGCATCAACGATCAGCGTTATGCCGCCTTTGAGCTGCCGGCCAGCAAGACCTTTGTGTCGGTACTGGCTTACAGCAGCAAAGATGGTGGGAATTACTGCAAGGCGTTCAGCAACCGTACGATCGTGGTGGTCGATGTGCTGGAACTGAAAGCCATGGCGCAGAAGATGGTGACCGTCAAGGCCGAAGAGATGGTGCAGGCGATCAATACGCAGGGGCGGGTGGCCTTGTATGGGCTGTATTTCGATACCGCCAAAGCTGATGTAAAGCCGGAGTCGAAAGACACGCTCGAACAGATGGCGCGGTTGCTGAAAAATGCCTCCAAGCTCAAGTTGCTGGTGGTAGGGCATACCGATGATGTGGGCGAGTTTTCGGGCAATATGGAGTTGTCGAAACGCCGTGCCGAGGCGGTGGTTGCGGCACTGGTGAATCAGTACAAGGTGGATCGCAAACGGCTGACTCCGGTGGGCGTGTCGTTTGCCAGCCCGATGGCCTCCAACGATACGGAAGAGGGCAAGGCCAAAAACCGTCGGGTGGAGCTGGTGCCGAATCACTGAAAAAATGGCTCCCGGCCAAAAAAATGGCTCCCGGCCAAGGGGGGAGACCGGGAGCCATAGTCCTGCCTCATCGTTGAGGTTCAGGCAAACCCGCTAAGGAGGAGAAGCGGGGATGGTGAGTCAGTTCATGCGTTCATGAATGGCAGCACCACCGATTACTAAGATAGAAGATTTTCAGAAAAGTTCCACATTTTTTTGCAAGGCCAACGCCATGATTAACAACGAAATATTTCCTTCGACGCGGATGCGGCGGATGCGTCGCGATGTGTTTTCACGCCGTCTGATGCGCGAGCATGTCCTGACGACCCATGATCTGATCTACCCGGTGTTTGTGCTCGATGGCAGCAATCGCAGCGAGACAGTGGCCTCGATGCCGGGCGTGGAGCGGATGACGCTGGATCGTCTGCTGCCGGTGGCTGAACGGGCGTTGCAGCTCGGTATTCCGGCATTGGCCTTGTTTCCGGTGATTGATGTTTCCCTTAAGTCGCTGCAGGCGGAAGAAGCCTGGAACCCGGATGGGCTGGTGGCGCGCACGGTGCAGGCTTTGAAGCGTGAAATGCCTGAACTGGGCGTGATTTGCGATGTCGCGCTGGATCCGTATACCAGCCACGGACAGGATGGCCTGATCGACCCGGCAGACCCGCGCGGTTATGTGCTCAACGACGAGACGCTGGAGGCACTGGCCAAGCAGGCGTTGTGCCAGGCGCAGGCGGGCGCGGATGTGGTCGCACCTTCCGACATGATGGATGGCCGTGTGGCGCGAATCCGGGGGGAACTGGATGCTCATCGCCAGATACACACGCGGATTCTTGCTTATTCGGCGAAATATGCTTCGGCATTTTACGGCCCGTTCCGTGATGCCGTAGGCTCGGCGGGCAATCTGGGCGCGGGCAACAAATACACTTACCAGATGGATCCGGCCAATACCGATGAAGCCTTGCGCGAGGTGGCACTGGATATTGCCGAAGGCGCGGATATGGTGATGATCAAGCCGGGCATGCCCTACCTCGATATTGTGCGTCGGGTGAAGGATGAATTTGGCGTGCCGACCTATGCTTATCAGGTCAGCGGTGAATACACCATGCTGAAAGCCGCCGCACAGAATGGCTGGCTGGATGGCGAGGCGACCATGATGGAAGCCTTGCTGTCGTTCAAACGTGCCGGGGCGGATGGCATCCTGACCTACTTTGCGCTGGAAGCTGCTGAGGTATTGCAGCGTCGTTGATTGTCGCGCGCGTTGTTCAGACTTCAGATCAGCAGCGCGCACTGCTGCTGCCAGTTTTCCAGCGGTAGCAGCTTGAAACCGCTTTTAACGAATTGATGCCAGCGTCCCATCGCGTAACAACGCAGGATGTTGGCATGAGCGGCAATGTCATGTTCGGCCGGCAGGCTGCCCTGGGTGATGGCGATGCGCAGCGATTGCTTGAACGAGGCTTCGACGCGGTCGAGCACCTGGTTGATGCGGATTTGCAGGCGTTCATTTTCGTGCACCAGCGCATCACCAATCAGCACCCGGGTGAGTCCGCGGTTTTTCTCGGCAAAGCCCAGCAGCAATGACAGCATCATCTGCACCTGGCGCAAACCCTGTTCTTCTTCGGCCGCAATCCGGTTGATGACCGAAAACAGACCGGATTCGATGAACTCGATCAGCCCTTCGTACATCTGCGCCTTGCTGGCAAAGTGGCGGTAGAGCGCGGCTTCGGAAACGTCGAGCCGCTTGGCCAGTGCCGCCGTGGTGATCTTTTCACCCGCCGGATCTTGCAGCATTTCGGCGATGACTTGCAGGATTTGCAGCTTACGTTCGCCGGGTTTGCTTGCCATGGGGTGTCCTCTGAAGGGGTAGGTTAGTGATGCGCTTGCTGAAGCTGGCTCAGGCGGCGCGGCAGTTCAAGCACGGATTTTAGCCGTAGGTCGACCCAGGCGGGCGCGGTACGCAGTCGTCGGGCATGGCCGACCAGCACGGTCTTCATGCCGAGCAGTTTGGCCGTGCGTAGATTTTCCGCGCTGTCTTCGACCATCACGCAGCGTGTGGGGGCGAGCCGTTCGGCCTTGAGCAGATGCAAGAAGCCGCGCATCTCGGGCTTGGGGCGAAAGCGCAGATGCTCGATGGCGTAGATGGCATCGAACAGAGGGCGAATATCCATGACATCAAGCACGGCGGCGGCATAGTGCTGCGGTGCGTTGGTAAATAGCAGCTTGCGCCCGGGCAGGCGACGCAGCATGGCTTTCAGGCTGCGCTCAAACACCATCATGCGTTCAAGCTCGGGAAACTGATGTGTGTGCCAGAGAAAATGATGCGGATCGGCACCATGATGTCGCATCAACCCGGTGAGTGTCGCGCCATAACGCTGCCAGTAATCGATGCGCAACCGGTCGGCCTCGGCATGCGAGACCGCCAGTGTGCGGGCGACATAGGCCGTCATGTCGCGATTGATGTGCGGAAAAATGTGCGGTGTAGCATCATGCAGCGTGTTGTCGAGATCGAACAGCCAGACGGGCGCGTGCATGGAAGGATGGGCTTACTGACTCTTGATGAGCGTGCCGACACCCTCATCCGTGAGGATTTCCAGCAACAGCGCATGTTCGACGCGGCCATCGATGATATGCACGCTCTTCACCCCGTTGCGCGCCGCATCCAGTGCCGAGGCAATTTTCGGCAGCATCCCGCCGGAGAGCACGCCACTGGCCACCATCGCATCCACTTCTTTGGGGGTAATGCCGGTGAGCAGTTTCCCCTGTTCATCAAGTACGCCGGGGGTGTTGGTCAGCAGCACCAGTTTTTCAGCCTTGAGTGTTTCAGCGATTTTGCCCGCGACGACATCGGCGTTGATGTTGTAAGTTTCACCCTCTTGTCCCACGCCGATCGGGGCAATGACCGGAATGAATGCGCCGCTGTCGAGCAGGGCAATCAGGGCGGGATCAATGGCGGTAATGTCACCGACCTGACCGATGTCGATCAACTCCTGAGGTTTGTCCTTGTTGGGCATCAATAATTTTTGAGCGCGGATGAAATGGCCATCCTTGCCCGTCAGCCCCACTGCCTTGCCGCCGTGCTGGTTGATGAGGTGGACGATTTCTTTGTTCACCTGGCCGCCCAGCACCATTTCGACGACCTCCATGGTTTCGCGGTCGGTGACGCGCATCCCCTGAATGAACTCACCTTTTTTGCCGACGCGTTTCAGCATCTCGTCAATCTGCGGTCCGCCGCCATGCACCACCACCGGGTTCAATCCGACCAGCTTGAGCAGCACCACATCCCGCGCGAAGCATTGCTTGAGATGGTCATCCGTCATGGCGTTGCCGCCGTATTTGATGACGATGGTGCGACCGTGGAACCGCTTGATGTAAGGCAGTGCCTCGGCGAGGATGCCCGCCTTGACGGAAGGAAGAGGTTTTTCCTGAGACATGATGGGGTGGGGAGGGAAAAAGGTGGAAGCAGTGATTTTAACGCGATGCAGCGGGGATGTTTCAGCGTGTTTGCGGAATGATGGTCGGCGAATTTCCGCCAGCAAGAGAGCGCAGGTAGGTTGTCGTCATATTTCGTCCAAACGCATCTTTGACTGCGCATTAGACGATAAATGGCGTAGTGAGGAGTTTTAGCACGGGCGGGGTGGCGGCGAATCGCGCCACATCGCGCCACATCGAGTCATTGCTTGCAGAATTTTCATTCTCCGTTAAGATAGTAACAAGTTACTTACTTTACGAGTGTGCGCATGAGTGGGCATCCCAAGCATCTTCCTGCCGACGCGCGGCGGGCGGCAACGGTGGAGGCCGTGGTCGGGCTGGCCGCCGAGCAGAATCCGAGCGACATTACGACGACTGCCATCGCTCAGCGTATGGGGCTGACGCAGGGGGCTTTGTTTCGGCATTTTCCGACCAAGGATGCCATTCTGGAGTCCGTGATGGACTGGGTGGCTGAATGTCTGCTGGCGCGGATCGACAAGGCGGCTGAGGGTCTTTCCTCGCCCATTGCGGCGCTCGAGGCGATGTTTATGGCGCATATTGATTTTGTGTCCGAGCACCCGGGTGTCCCCCGGATGCTTTTTGGCGAATTGCAACGTCCTGGGGAGACGCTGCCCAAGAAGATGGTGCAGACCCTGATCCGTCGATACGCAGAGCGATTGCAGCGTTTGCTTGAGGCGGGATTGGCGCAGGGAGAGCTGGATGATCGGCTGGATATCAATGCAGCGGCCGTGTCGTTCATCGGCACTGTGCAGGGCTTGGTGATGCAGTCCCTGATTGCGGGCGATCCGGCGCGGATACGTCGTGACGCGCCGGGTGTTTTTGCCATTTATTGCCGTGGCATTCGAAAATTGAGTGGGCAGATGAGTGGGAAACAGAGTGCCAGCGGGAGTGCATCATGAATCGGCCTCGCTTGCAGCGTCGTACCTGGGCACTGGTTGCGGTCATCGTGCCGATGGTGCTGTTGTTCGTGTATGTGGCGGCGCGTTCGGGGCCGTTGGCGCCGGTGGATGTCACGATCCACACGGTTGAGGCGCGGCCTGTCGCGCCGGCCTTGTTCGGCATCGGTACGGTGCAGGCGCGTTACACCTACAAGATCGGCCCGACGGTTGCGGGGCGTGTCCAGAGTTTGGCGGTGCATGTCGGTGATGTGGTCAAAGCCGGGCAGGTGCTGGGCGTGATGGAAGCCGTGGATCTGGATGAACGCATGGCGGCGCAGGCGGCGGCGATCAAGAGTTCAGCCGCCGCTTTGCTTCAGGCGCAGGCCCGGCAGAGTTTTGCCCAGGCGCAAGCAAGCCGTTACGAACAGTTGCTGGAGGTGCGTGGAACGAGCGAAGAGAGTGTGGCCATCAAACGTCAGGAGCTCGCCATTGCCCATGCGACATGGGCGGCAGCGCAGGCGGATGTGGCTCGACTCCACGCAGAGCGGGATGCCCTGCGCGCACAACGCGGCAATTTACGTCTGCTGGCGCCGGTTGCCGGGCAGGTGGCGGCACGCAATGCGGAACCGGGTACGACGGTGGTCGCTGGCCAGGCGGTGGTCGAGGTGATCGATCCCACCAGCTTGTGGGTGGATGCCCGCTTCGATCAGGCGAGTGCAAACGGACTGGCCGCGGGCTTGCCTGCCCGGATGACCTTGCGCTCCCGGCTTGATCAAGCGTTGGTCGGGCATGTGATGCGGATCGAACTGCGGGCGGATGCGGTGACGGAAGAGTTGCTGGCAAAAATCGTATGGAATACACCGCCCGCCGCCTGGCCCGCGTTGGGTGAGCTGGCCGAGGTGACCGTTCAGCTCGATGCGCTACCGCCTGCGCCGACGATACCCAATGCGGCCATACGAACGGTGCAGGGTCAGCGCGGGGTGTGGAAGCTGGTGGATGGGGATTTGGCCTTTGCGCCCATCCAACTGGGGCGCGCTGATCTGTCCGGCGATGTGCAGGTCAGCCAGGGGCTGGCGGCCGGTGAGCGGATTGTCGTCTATAGCGCGAAGGCACTCCGTGCGAACAGCCGGATTCAGGTAGTTGAACGGTTGACGGGCGGCTCGCGATGATCAGTCTGGCCGGTCGCGACATCCTGCACGCCTGGGGAAAATTCATGTTCACCGGGATTGGGCTTGGGCTCCTGATTGGCGTCACCCTCACGATGGCGGGGGTCTATCGCGGCATGGTGGATGATGGCAAGGTGTTGCTCGACAACAGTGGTGCCGACTTATGGGTCGTGCAAAAAGATACGCTGGGGCCTTACGCCGAGTCTTCGAGCCTGCCGGATGACGTGTGGCGCAGTATCCGCACAGTGCCGGGGGTGGCGCAGGCGGCGAATGTCACTTATCTGACCATGCAGGTGAGTCGATGGAATACGGCGGGAAGCCATGCCGCTGAGCAGGATGTGCGGGCGATGGTGGTGGGCGTGGCGGCAGGTGAGCCGGGCAGCGTGGGATGGCCGCCGCAACTGATTGCAGGGCGGCAGATCACGCGGAGTCATTACGAAGCCGTCGTCGATAAAGCCACCGGGTTTGAGCTGGGCGATCGGCTGAAAATTCGCCGCAATCAGTACACCGTGGTCGGGCTAACCCGCCGCATGGTGTCTTCCAGCGGTGATCCGATGGTGTTCATTCCGCTCAAGGATGCCCAAGAGGCGCAGTTTTTGAAGGACAACGATGCCATCCTGATGCAGCGTCGTCGCACCGAGGCGAATCCGACGTTCAACCGTCCCGGCG
Source organism: Sterolibacterium sp. (assembly GCA_018061005.1). GTDB lineage: Bacteria > Pseudomonadota > Gammaproteobacteria > Burkholderiales > Rhodocyclaceae > Sterolibacterium. The sequence goes on from JAGOVA010000021.1 coordinate 28,717, forward strand.
CACCGGGGCTGCTGGAGGCCGTCGTCGCTTTGCAAACCGGCAATGCTTCGGTCAATGCCGTGCTGGTACGACTCCAGCCGGGCTTCTTGCCGCAGGAAGTGGCCGAGCCCATCCGCCGCTGGCAGCGGCTGACCGTGTATGACCGTACCCAGATGGAATCCATCCTGGTGGGCAAGCTCATCGCCACATCGGCCCGGCAGATCGGCATGTTTCTGGTCATACTGGCCGTGGTGAGTGCTGCCATTGTGGCCTTTATCATTTACACGCTGACGATGGACAAAATCCGCGAAATTGCGGTGCTGAAACTCATCGGCACGCGCAATCGCACGATCGCGGGAATGATCTTGCAACAGGCGCTGGTGCTGGGGGTGATTGGTTTTGTGGTGGGTAAGATCAGCGCTACTTTTGCCGCACCGCTATTTCCCAAATATGTTCTGCTGGTGCCTGGCGATTCGATCCTGGGTTTTTTCGCGGTGCTGGCGATTTGCGTGCTGTCCAGCATCGTCGCCATCCGCATGGCACTCAAGGTCGATCCGGCCGAAGCGATTGGGGGCTGATGATGACAGAGCATCCTGGCAAGGGTATCCACATCGAAGGCATCTCCAAACGTTACGGGGAAGGAGATACGGCAGTCCTCGCCTTGAAGGACGTGAACATGCATGTCGCGCCCGGTGAGGTGGTGGGTTTGATCGGCCCTTCCGGCTCTGGCAAGAGCACCTTGTTGAAGTGTCTGGGCGCAGTGATCGACCCCAGCGCAGGTCGCATGGTGCTGGGCGATGAAGTGATCTTTGATCGGAAATGGCAGGTGCGTGATTTGCGCGCACTGCGCCGCGACAAAATCGGTTTTGTGTTTCAGGCACCGTACCTGATTCCGTTCCTTGACGTGATCGACAATGTGGCCTTGTTACCGATGCTGGCCGGTGTGCCTGACGACGAGGCACGCGCTCGCGCACGTGAACTCCTGACCGCACTGGATGTGCAGCATCGCGCCCAGGCCATGCCGGCGCAACTGTCGGGGGGAGAGCAACAGCGTGTCGCCATTGCGCGCGGTCTGGTCAATCGCCCGCCGGTCATTTTGGCGGATGAACCGACGGCACCGCTGGACTCGGTGCGTGCCATGGCGGTGATCCGCATCCTCAACGAGATGGCCAGTCGTTTCTAGACGGCGATCATTGTTGTGACACACGACGAAAAAATCATCCCTACCTTCCGGCGCATCTATCAGATCCGCGATGGCATCACCCACGAGGAGGCGGGCGAGGGACGTTCAGTTTGATGGCCTGTTTTTGACAACAAGGGAGTCGCGTCATGAAATATTCTGTATTTGTTTTCGCTACTTTGAGCACCCTGTGGCTGGCACCGGCAGCTGCAGCAGGAACGGATCATGAACATCATCCAGACGGGCAACCCGTCGAACTGCAGCTCAATGCAGGCAAGAAATGGGAAATCGACCCGCCGCTACGCCAGTCGATGGCTGAAATACGAAAATCATGGGCGGTACATCTTGCAGCAATCCATGCGGACAAATTGTCGTTGAAACAGTACGAAGGCTTGTCAAAACAGGTGCAAGGTTCGGTCGGCCAGATCGTCGCACAGTGCAAGCTGCCGCCCGCCGCAGATGAACAGCTGCATGTGATCGTGGCCGAGCTGATCGAGGGTGCTGGGCAGATGTCCGGCAAGACAACACGCGCTGCCGCGCGCAGTGGTGCCCTTCATGTGGCCCATGCCTTGAATCGTTATCCGCAGTACTTCAACGACCCGGGTTTCAAGCCGCTGGGTCATTAAAGATGAGCAAGTCGATACCATGAAGAATAGAGCCTCGGCTGGAGCCTTGCTGGTGCTGCTGCTGGGCGGTTGCGCTGTTGGGCCGGAGTTCAAACACCCCGGCGCATTGCGTGACATGGCGACCTCGCTACCGATGAACATGGCTGCGCCATCCGCCCCGCCTTCGGCCACAAGCGATACCGGCGAGGCAGCCGAGTTGCAGATGGGACAGGCGGCGACGCAAGAGTGGCGAAGCTTGGGCTCGCCCCGGCTGGATGCGCTGATTGAAAAAGCGTTGCAGCACAGCCCGACACTGGCCGCAGCGAAAGCGATGCTCCGTCAGGCCGATGAACTGCGTTCCGCCCAGGCCGGAGCGACAGACTACCCACAGGTTGACGCGAGTGTCGGCGCGCAACGCCAGCAGATGAGCCCGGCCGCACAGGGGCAAGCGGGTGAGGCGCGCGAGTTTGGTTTGTATCACGCCAATGTGGGGCTGCATTACCGGCTCGATCTGGCCGGTGGCAATCGTCGTGCGCTGGAAGCATGGGCAGCGCGCACAGACTACCGCCGCCACGAATTGAACGCAGCCCGGTTGACGCTTGCGGCGAATCTCGCCATGACCGCCATCACCCGCGCCCGGCTCGCGGGCCAGTTGGTCTGGACACAGGCCATCATTGACGGAGAGGACGAGCAGATCAAGGTGGTGCAGGCACGCGTGCGTCTGGGTCAGGCTGCGCCAGATGAGATATTGATTTGGCAAACCCGGGTCGAGCAGCGCCGCGCGGGGGTGCCAGTGCTGATGCAGCAGATCGAACAAAGCGAGCATCTGTTGGCCACACTCAGCGGCCAGGTGCCAGGCGTGGCGGTGATCCCCGATTTCACGTTGAGCGAGTTCAGGTTGCCTGTGCATCTGCCGGTGGTGCTGCCGTCAGAACGGGTACGTCGTCGCCCCGATATACAGGCGGCCGAAGCACTGCTGCATGCCGCCAATGCCGACCATGGCGTGGCCGTAGCGAAACGCTATCCCCAAATCAACCTCAGTGCCAGCCTGGGCTCGCAGGCATTGACGAGTGGCGTGTTGTTCGGCGGAGGCACTTCTGTCTGGAATGTGTTGGGGCAGCTGACGCAGCCCTTGTTCAATCCCGGCCTGGCGGCGGAAGAACGGGCATCACTGGCGGCGCTGGATGCCGCTTCGGCAAATTACCAGCGTGTCGTGCTGGAGGCCTTGCGTAGTGTGGCAGATACCCTGCGGGCATTGGAGCATGACGCGCAATCGCTGGCCTCGCTGGCTGTGCTGGATGCCTCGGCGCAATCGCTGGTGGCCTCTGCAGAACGACAGTATGCGTTCGGAACCATCAGTTACCCGCAGTTGCTGGTTGCCCGGCAGCAGGCGCAGCAGAGCCAGATCGGCCTGATTTCCGCACAGGCGCAACGACTGACCGATGCCGTTGCCTTGTATCAGGCCATCGGTGGTGAGCAAGATAGCCCGCCGTGATTTGAGTTTGTGCGGTGATTGGATATGGCAGGGGTAAGAGTCACTTCCGGGTAACCACAGTAGTGCTATTAGAATGATCGTTTCACCATGTGTCTGAAGTGCTGCGATGATGAGCATTCGCATCCTGCTGTTTGCTGTTATTTTTCTGGCCTTGTTGCCGTGTGCTATTGCGGCCGGAGGAGGGGCGCGTGGCAAGGAGTTTACTGCGCTCGGCGACCGTCTCAACGAGGCGCAGCGTGCTGGCGATCTGGCACTGGCGGAAGATCTGGCGCGGCAGCGCCTTGCCGTCGCCCAGGGTGGCCCCGAGCGCATGCTCGGCAATTCCTATCGTAACCTCGGCAATGTGTTGCGCATGCGCGGCAAGTTCAAGGATGCCGAGCTTATGCTGCGCCAGGCGCTGCCATTGATCGAGCGCGGCAACGGCCGCGATTCGTTCCAGGCGATCCGCACCCTGTTCAACCTCGGCGTGCTGTTGACGGCGCAGGCGCGCTACGGCGAGGCGCAGACGCTGCTGCGCGATGCGCTGGATCGCCAGTTACGCAGCGAACCGCAGAATCAGGACGCCATCCAGATCTACAATGCACAGGCCAACGTCGCCCGTCAGCTTGGTCACTACGCGGACGCCGAAGCCCTGCTGGCGCAGGCCGATGCGACGAGCGGCACGCCGCAGGGTGACAACGATAAAGGCCATCGCGACGACTTCGCATTGCGCCGCCTGCGCGTGCAGACGCTGCTGAACCACGCCCAATTGCGCTACCAGCAAGGACGTTACGCCGATACGGCGACCGAAGCGCGCCGCGCCATGGACGGTTTCGTCGAGCTCGAGGGTGCTGGACACATGGACTACGCTAACGCGCAGACGCTGCTGGGTCTGGCTCTGCTGCAACTGGCAGAGCGACGTGAGGAGGCTGAAAGTGTGTTACGCGCTGCGGTGGCACTTGATGAACGCGTGTTGGGTCGCGGTCACCGCGAGACAGGTCGAGCCGTCTGGGGGTTGGCGCTGGTCTTGCAAAGGAACGGTAAGGCCGCCGAAGCCGAGCCGCTGCTCAAGCGTGCCATCGACAGTGCAGCGGCGGCGGGTGCCAGCAGGCAGCAGGCGATCGACGAGCGTTCCTACGCGCGCCTGCTGGTCCAGCGCCAGCGCTACGGCGAAGCCTTGACGCACTATCGCCAGTCGCTCGACCTGATCGACCGCATGTTTGCCCACACGCGCGGCCTCGACGATGCCACGCGTGAAGGCTACATCGCCCAGTTCGCGCCCTACTACGGCGAGATGTTGCAACTGTTGCTGCGCCTGCATCGTCAACATCCGGAACTCGGCCATGACCGCGAAGCACTGGCCATCGTCTCGCGCACGCAAAGCCGTTTGTTCACCGAGATGCTGCGTAAGTCCGATGCCGACCAGCACTCGAACGACCCGGAATTTGTCGCGTTGCGTCTGCGCCAGGATGAGCTTAACGCCCAGTTCGCCGAGTTGCAACGCGCGCGCACCATCAGTGGCTATGAGGCAGCCGACGGTGACGAAGATACTAACCCGGCGGCGCGCTCGCGTAGTGCCGATCCCATCGTCATGGAACGGGTGGCCGTTTATCGCAAGGAGCTGGATCGCGACATCGTAGCCACCAGTGTCGGCCTGACGCGTGTTGAGGCTGAGCTGTGGCGCCGTAATCCGCGGTACATGGAATTGACCCAGCCGCGCCCGGTCAGCGTCGATACCTTGCAGAAGACGCTGCTCAAACCGGGCGAGACGCTGCTCAGCTACTACCTGCTGGCCGATCGCGTGCTGATCTTCCTCGTCGAGCGCGAGAAATTCCACCTTTACGAAGTCGCGCGGCCGCGTCAGGAGATCGCCGCGCTGATCGACGCGGTGCGGCGACCCGAGGAAAGCGTTGGCTCCGCCAGTTCCGCGCCCGACAATCTCGCCAGCCTCGACCCGCAACGACTGTTCGCGCTTTACCAGGCGTTGTTTGCCCCGCTGGTTGGCGAGCTCAAGCCGGGGCAGCGTCTGCTGGTGATCGGCGATGGACCGCTGCACACGCTGCCGCTGGAGATGCTGATCGAGCGTTGGGGGGAGGCAGAGCGTCGCGCTTTCACTGCCGCGCGCACCGTCGGCCAGCCGCGTTTAGGCGAATATGCGACCTTGCCGTATCTGGCACGCAAGCACCATTTCGCCTATCTGCCGAGCCTGGCGTCGCTGGCCTCGATCCGCCTGTATCGCAAGTCGGCAGTGCGCTACGAGCGTGAGCTGGTGTCTTTCGCCGATCCGGTGTTCGAAAAAGGCGGTTATGCGCCGACGACCCAGACGGCATTGGCGACGCTATCGCGCGCCGTAGCACCCGGCCGACGCCTGGACATCCCGCGCTTGCCCGAAACCGCTGACGAGGCGCGTGAGATCGCTGCTATCCTTGATGGTCAGGGGCAGTCTGATGGGCGCGGTCGTAGCCAGGTTTTTCTGCGCGAACAGGCGCAGGAACACACGGCTAAAACGCTTGATCTGAAGGCCACGCGCTATCTGCATTTCGCTACCCATGGCCTGCTTGGTGGCGAGTTTGTCGCGGTGCGCGAAGCACTGGCGACCAACGAGCAGGTGGGCGACGACAAGCAGCGCAACCTGACGGTGAAAGCCGTATCGACCAGCGTCACCGATGCGCCAATTGAGGCCGCAGCACCCGACATTGACGAGTCGGCGCCGCGCCCCGGCGTCGAGCGCGGTCAGCCTGCGCTGTTGCTGTCGCTCTCCGGCGACATGCAAGGCGAAGATGGCCTGCTGACCATGAGCGAGGTCATCGAATCGCTCGATCTCAACGCCCGATTGGTGGTTCTCTCGGCCTGCAACACTGCCGGTGAAGCCCAGGCGGCGAGCAGTGGTGAAGGCTTCGCCGGCCTGACGCGCGCCTTCATGTACGCCGGCGCGCAAGGCATCCTGGTCAGCCACTGGAGCGTTGAAAGCCGCGCGACGCAGCTGTTGATGAGCGAGCTGTTCCGCAACCTGAGGCAGGATGAGAAGGAGGACAGTCTTGCTGCGCTGGAGCGTGCACGCGAGTCTATCCGTGCCAGCAGTGATGCCGCTCAGAACGGCCTGTCACGTGCCCATCCCTACTTTTGGGCACCATTTGTTTATGTGGGAGATTAGCCCATGAACCCAGGGTATTGTCTTGGTCGGTGTGTCGCGGATCTGTGTGAGCTTCAAAGACGTCGAAAAAGCTAAAATTCCGCTTTTGCCTTTAGTGGCGCGATGAAAGTCTGGATTTCATGAAATTTCATTTTGATAAACGCATACTGGGTGGGACGCTGCTGGTGCTGGTCGTGGCTTTGGCGGTGGTGAGCTGGCAGCGTCAGCGGGTGACGACGCTGGCGCCCGGCTTTGTGCAGGGCAATGGACGGCTTGAGGCCACGCAGGTGGATGTCGCGACCAAGCTGGCGGGGCGACTCAAGTCGGTGAGGGTGCATGAGGGCGATGCGGTCGAGGCCGGACAATTGCTGGCGGAAATGGATGTGGCGACGCTCGATGCCGCCTTGCGGGAGGCGCAGGCGGGCGTGCGTCGTGCGGAAAATGCGCGGACGACGGCCGAGGCAGTGACCGTGCAGCGCCGTCAGGCCGAGCAGACGGCGCAGGCGATTGTGGCGCAGCGCGAAAGTGAAGTGGCATTTGCTGAAAAGCAGCTGCAGCGTTCGCAGCAGTTGGTGGCCAAGGGCTTCAATGCGCCGCAGAAGCTCGATCTCGATCAGGCGCAGAAACAGGGCGCGCTGGCTTTGCTGGGGGCAGCGCGCTCGCAGGTCAGCGAGGCGCAGGCAGGTATCGTTGCGGCGCAATCACAGGTGGTTGAGGCGCAGGCGGCGGTGGAAGCGGCGCGGGCGACCGTGGCGCGGCTGAACGTCGAGCTGGCCGATCGTTATTTGCTCGCGCCGCGTGCGGGGCGTGTGCAATACCGCTTGCTCGAACCGGGCGAGGTGGTTGGGTCGGGGGGCAAGGTGCTGACGCTGCTGGATCTTTCGGATGTGTCGATGACTATTTATCTGCCAGAAACGGCGGCCGGACGCGTGGCGATCGGCAGTGAGGCGCGCCTGGTGCTCGATGCGGCGGCGCAGTATGTGATTCCGGCGCGGGTTTCTTATGTCGCCGCGCAGGCGCAATTCACGCCCAAGAGTGTGGAAACCGCCAGCGAGCGGCAGAAGCTGGTGTTTCAGGTCAAGCTGCGACTCGATCCGGAATTGTTGAAACGTTATGAAAGCCGGGTGAAAACCGGGTTGCCGGGGGTGGCCACCCTGCGTCTCGATGCAGGCCAGCCCTGGCCTGAACGGCTGGCCGTGAAGCTGCCGCCAGAAGCAGCGCCTGCGGCAGACCATTGATGACAGACGTTGCCGTTCGGCTGACGGGTCTGTGCCATGACTATGGCGCGACACGGGCGGTCGATGGCCTCGATCTGGTCTTGCCGACCGGGCGAACGCTGGGTTTTATCGGCCCCGATGGGGTGGGTAAATCGACCGTGCTGGCGTTGATTGCCGGTGCGACGCGGGTGCAGGGGGGGCAGCGAACGCAGCGAACGCAACAGGGGCGAGGCCATGTCGAGGTGCTGGGCGGCGATATGGCGTGTCGTCGCCATCGTGCTGTGGTTTGCCCGCAGATTGCCTACATGCCGCAAGGCTTGGGGCGCAATCTGTATCCGACCTTGTCCGTGTTCGAGAATGCCGATTTCTTCGGGCGACTGTTTGGTTTGCCGCGTGCGGAACGCCATGCGCGCATACAGGCTTTGCTCGTGGCCACCGGGCTGGCTGAATTTGCACACCGCCCGGCGGGCAAACTTTCGGGCGGCATGAAGCAGAAACTGGGTTTGTGCTGTGCTTTGCTGCATGACCCGGATCTGCTGATTCTCGACGAGCCGACCACCGGGGTCGATCCGCTCTCGCGCCGCCAGTTCTGGTGTCTGATCGACGATTTGCGCGCCGCGCGGCCGGGCATGACCGTGATCGTCGCCACCGCTTACATGGACGAGGCCGAACGTTTCGATGAACTGGTGGCGATGCACGATGGACGTTGCATTGCCCAGGGGACACCGGCAGCATTGAAGGCGCAGGGGGGCAGTGACCATCTGGAGGCGGCATTTCTTGCCTTGTTGCCGGAGACGGTGCGCGCAGGTCATGTGCCGCTCGACATGCTGCCCCGCCAGCCGTCGGCGGCAGATGGGGCAGCGGGTGGGGCAGCTGCCATCGCCATCGAAGCGCGTGGGCTGACCAAACGGTTTGGCGATTTTACGGCGGTGGATGCGGTCAGTTTTCGCATCGGCGCAGGCGAGATTTTCGGTTTTCTTGGCTCGAATGGCTGTGGCAAGACCACCACCATGAAAATGCTCACCGGCCTGCTGCCCGCCGAGGAAGGCAGTGCAACCCTGTTTGGCCAGCCGCTGGATGCAAATGACATTGACACACGGCGTCGCGTGGGCTACATGTCGCAAAATTTCTCGCTCTACGGCGAACTGACGGTGCGACAGAATCTCGATCTGCATGCGCGCATTTTTCATTTGCCGGAAGCGCGCATCGCCCCGCGTGTGGCAGAAATGCTGGTGCGCTTTGATCTGGAACGGTTTGCCGATCATGCCCCCGACAGCCTGCCGCTGGGCATCCGCCAACGCCTGTCGCTGGCGGTGGCGGTCATCCACGCGCCCGATTTGCTGATTCTCGATGAGCCAACTTCCGGTGTCGATCCGATCGCCCGTGACCGCTTCTGGCAGTTGCTGATCGAACTGGCGCGGCATGATGGCGTCACCATTTTTATTTCCACGCACTTCATGAACGAGGCGCAGCGTTGTGACCGGATTTCACTGATGCACGCCGGGCGTGTGCTGGCGCAGGGCACGCCGGAAGAAATCCGCATCGCCCGTCATTCGGCCACGCTGGAAGCGGCGTTCATTGCCTGTCTTGAAGAAGCCACGCCGGTGACGCTGCCGCCCGAACATGCGTCTGTGCCCGCGCCAGCACCGAGCCCACCGCGACCACCGCGACCGACAAAAACGCCGCCGCCGGGCATACTTCCCCGCTTCAGCCCGGGGCGCATGTGGGCGTATGCCACGCGTGAAGCCCGGGAGATACTGCGCGATCCGATCCGCCTGGCGTTTGCGTTATTCGGCCCGCTGTTGCTGATGGTCGTGTTTGGTTACGGCATTTCCTTTGATGTCGAACGTTTGCCCTATGCTGTGCTCGACCGTGATCAGAGCACGGCCAGCCGGGGCTATCTTGAACAGTATTCCAGTTCGCGTTATTTCCATGCCCAGCCCGTGCTGGGCAGTCATGAAGAACTCGAACACCGCATGCGCGGCGGGCGGCTCAAGCTGGCCATCGAAATCCCCGCCGGATTTGGCACCGACCTGGCCGCCGGACGTACGCCGGAAGTGGCTGTCTGGCTCGATGGTGCCATGCCCTCGCGTGCTGAAACAGCGCTGGGCTATGTCGAAGGCGTGCACCAACACTACCTCGATGACTACTATCGGCTGCATCCGCAGTTGCAGCCGCCCGAACTGCCGGCGCGCATCGTCACCCGCTTCCGCTACAACCCGGATCTGCTCAGTGTGCAATCCATCATCCCCAGCGTGCTGATGCTGCTCATGATTTTCATCCCTTCGATGATGACCGCATTGGGCGTGGTGCGCGAGCGCGAGCTGGGTTCCATCGTCAATCTTTACGTCACGCCGGTCAGTGGGGCGGAATTTTTGCTGGGCAAACAGTTGCCGTATGTCGCGCTGGCCTGCGTGAATTTTGTCGGCCTGCTGTTGCTGGCGCAGTGGGTGTTTGGTGTGACCGCCAAAGGCAGCCTGGGGGCGTTGCTGCTGGGCGGCCTGCTGTATGCCTGCGCCACCACCGGGATTGGTCTGCTGTTTTCTTCATTTGTTCGCACCCAGGTGGCCGCGCTGTTTGCGACTTCCATCCTCACCACCACCCCGGCCATCCAGTATTCCGGGATGTTTACGCCGGTTTCCTCGCTTTCTGGCGATGCCCGCAAAATTGGTCTGCTGTTTCCCAGCAGCTATTTCCAGAACATCAGCATGGGCAGCCTGAGTAAGTCGCTGGGTTGGGCAGAGCTGTTTCCCAGTCTGCTCGTCCTCGCTGTGGCCGTGGTGGTGCTGCTCGTTGCGGCGCGTTTGATGTTGCAGACGCAGGCGCGCTGAAGCGGGAGTGGCCATGAAACAAACACTGCAAAACATCTACCGGCTGGGGCTCAAGGAAATGGCCAGTTTGTGGCACGACCCGGTATTGCTGCTTTTGATCGTGTTCTGTTTCACCTATGCCATTTATCAGCCCACGCGCCATGCCGCGCTGGGGATGGTGAATGCCTCGATTGCTGTGGTGGATGAAGACCATACGCCGCTGACCCAGCACATCACGAATGCGCTGCAGGCGCCGTATTTTCTGCCACCCGTGGATTTGCCTGCGACGGCGGTCGATCGTGCGATGGATGAAGGGAAGTTCACCTTTGTCATTCATTTTCCGCCGCGTTTCGAAGCGGACCTCAAGGCCGGCCGTCAGCCCGAAGTGCAGGTGCTGGCCGACGCCACGGCGGTCACGCAGGCGGGCATCGGCGCGGCCTATCTGCAACAGATCATCAGCCGTGAGCTGAGCGTAGCGATCTGGGGCAAGGATCTGCCGGTGTCCACACCGGTGCGCACGCCGGTACGCCTGGTGGCGCGCGCCAAGTTCAATCCCAATCTCGATTCCGCCTGGCTGATGGCGACCAACGAGCTCATTAACAACATTACCCTGCTGGCGATGTTTCTGACGGGCGCGGCACTGATCCGCGAACGCGAACATGGTGCCATCGAGCATTTGCTGGTGATGCCCCTCAAACCCTATGAAATCATGCTGGCCAAGGTCTGGGCAAATGGTCTGGTGATCGTGGTGGGGGCGGTGCTTTCGTTGCAGTTTGTCGCCAAGGGCTGGCTGGCGTTGCCGATTTCCGGCTCGACGCCGCTGTTTGTGGCAGGCATCGTCATTTATCTGTTTTCCACCACCGCACTGGGTATTTTTCTCGCCACGCTGACCCGTACCATGCCGCAGTTTGCGCTGCTTTCCGTGCCGGTATTCATCGTCATGAACCTGCTCTCGGGCGGTATTACCCCGCCTGAAGACATGCCGCTGCTGGTGCGCGCCGTGATGAGCATTTCCCCGTCCACCCATTTCACCCGCTTCGCCCAGTCGGTGCTTTACCGCGATGCCGGGCTGGATGTGGTCTGGCCGGAACTGCTCGGCTGCATGGTGATCGGCGCACTGTATTTCAGCGCCGCATTGCTGCGATTCAGGAAGGCACTGGCGGGGTAGTGGCTGGCTGTGGATGGCCGCTGCGCTGATCAGGCCTTGATGGGTTCTGCAAGAAACTGCGCGGGTGTCATGATGTTGATGTCGTGGAATGGGTGCAGCACCAGCAAGTCCGCATCACCTGTCAGAATGGCGTTGGCATTGCCGTTCAATGCGACATCGAGGAATTTGTCATCCTTGGGGTCGCGGCAGGCGCGAACAGGGTGGGCAATGGTAATCAGTCTTGAAACGCCACTGAGCAGGCTGATAAAACGACGTCGATCTTCGTTCCCCAGATAAGGATCGAATTTGGGGCGGTAAAGCACTTCGACCAGCTCGCTCAACGTCGCCTCGGATAACAGCAATACGCCGCCCGCCAATGCCCGGTCGACGGCCTGGGCGGCGGTGCCGTTCGGTGCAAGCAACCGGCTGATGAGCACGTTGGTGTCTAGCACCCACTGTTTTTGCTCAGTCATCGGCCAGCAGCCGGGCAAGCTGGTCTTCGGTCAATCCAGACTGTGCGGCTCGTGCGCCGACGGTGTCGCAAAATCGTTGAAATTCAGCGACATTGAAGCGAGCCAGCCGTTCGTATTCGGCGATCGACAGCACCACCGCAACTTCGCGTTTTTGCCGACAAATCACGACCGGCTCTTTGGCGGCCATTTCAATCACTGAAGCCAGGCCTTGCTTGGCTTCGCTGGCGGTCACTGTTCGCATGGCAGACTCCTAGTTTGTATGAATTGTACAAATTGTACAATATAAATGCTGTGGCGCGAATGGCGCGAATGGGGCGGAGGACGCGGAGGACGCGGAGGACGCGCATGCATGCGCGCATGTATGCGTGGCTTCCTACAGAAAAGACAGGGCATTTGCGCGCTAAAATCAACCGTTCAATTTCTCAATGATGACAAGGAGCCCATGATGCCGACACCGATGTCACCCGCGCAGCTTGCCCAGCTTTTTACCGAAGCGCGCACGCACAATGGATTTACGACGGAAGAGGTTTCCGATGCAACGTTGCGTGAGTTGTACGATCTGCTCAAGTGGGGGCCGACGGCTGCCAACAACTGTCCGGCGCGCTTCGTGTTTGTGAAATCACCGGCGGCCAAGGCCAGACTCAAGCCTGCGCTGGCAGCGGGGAATGTCGACAAGACCATGGCAGCGCCGTGCACCGTGATCGTGGCGCGTGACATGACGTTCTATGAGCATCTGCCGAAGCTCTACACGGCCACGGATGCGCGTTCCTGGTTTGTTGGCAATGCGGCCATGATCGAAGAAACCAGCTTGCGGGATACCGCCTTGCAGGGCGCGTATCTCATCCTGGCGGCACGCGCGCTGGGGCTGGATTGTGGGCCGATGGGCGGCTTCGACAAGGCAACACTGGATGCCGCCTTCTTTGCCGGTACGCCACTAAAGTCGCTGTTTCTGATCAATCTGGGGTATGGCGATGCGAGCAAACTTTACCCGCGTGGCCCACGGCTGGATTTTGAAACAGCTTGCCGGATTGCCTGAGCGACACGATTCCACCACTATGTCAACGCTATTCCGGTAGACGCAATTCCCCCAGCCGGGTCGCGCAGATCCGCTGTATGACGGCCGGGCGCGGCTGACGGACTTCGCCTTGTTCAAAGGCGATGATGTCCAGATGTTCGCGCACGATGAAGCGTAGTTCGTCCTTGCGAAGCAGGAAGGCCGGGTCGGCGGGGCGGCCGAGTTGCTCGTTGCCGAGCATGAAGGTTTCGTAGATCAGCACGCCGCCTTTGTCGAGGCAGGCCAGCAGGCTGGGCATCAGTGGTCGCCAAAGGAAATTGGTGACGACGATGCCGGCAAAGTGTTCATTGTGATAAGGCCAGGGGCCGCCTTCGAGGTCGGCGCAACGTGTTGTCAGCCCCGCGAGGTTTTCCGCTGCCAGCGCGGCGAGTGCCGCTTCGTTGCGGTCGACGGCTTCGACAGGATGGCCGAGCCCGGCCAGAAAACGCGCATGGCGGCCACCGCCGCAGGCCAGATCCAGTACGCGGCCAGCGGGGGGGATCAGGGGGGCGAAGCGGCGTACCCAGGGGGAGGCTTCGCGGTTCAGGTGGTGATGTTGAAGGTGCTGGGGTTCCATGAGGGGCCTGTCTAACGCGAATAGTCGTTGAGATTAAGGGATGGGGATGTAGATTGCGGCGGCTTCTGTGCGGAGTTGCTGCGCCAGCGCTGTCAGGCGGAGGGCACTGAGATCACCGCTGGAATAGACCGGGCTGGCGACACTGGCCGCGCGGCTTTTTTGTTGCGAACGCCGGTAGAGTGGGTCGTAATGTTGTTCCAGCAGTTCAGCCACCAGTGTGGAAAAGTCGCGGGCTTCGATCAGCCGGTTCCAGCGGTCCAGGGTGTCGTTG
>JAGOVA010000022.1 GCA_018061005.1 Sterolibacterium sp.
ATTACTGGCGGAGAGGGCGGGATTCGAACCCGCGTTAGGCTTACACCTAAACACGCTTTCCAGGCGTGCGACTTAAACCGCTCATCCACCTCTCCGCGTAAGCCGCACATTCTAGCATAAAGACCCTGTGTGATTGCTAGAATTACCCGTTTTGGACACGGCTCAGTCGTTCAACCTTCCATGCAGACCCTGATTCTTGGCGGCGTACGCTCGGGTAAGAGCCGACTGGCTGAACAGATGGCGCAGCGCAGCGCTTGCCCTGTCACCTACATTGCCACGGCTGATGCGGGCGATGGGGAAATGGCGACGCGTATTGCCCATCATCGCGCCGCACGTCCGGCGAACTGGCTCACGGTCGAAGCACCGGTTTCGCTGGCGGCTACGCTCAAACACCATGCGTCGCCGGGTCGCCTGTTGCTGGTCGATTGCCTGACCCTGTGGCTCACCAACCTGCTGCTGGCAGCCGACCCGGACAGCCTGCAACGCGAGCGGGCAGCTTTGCTCGATGTGCTGCCGAAGCTGCCGGGAGAACTCATCCTGGTCAGCAATGAAACCGGCATGGGCATCGTGCCACTCGGTGAATTGACGCGCCGTTATTGCGACGAAGCCGGCTGGCTGCATCAAGACATCGCTGCACAGGTCGAACGCGTCATCCTGACCATCGCCGGATTACCGCATTATCTGAAAGGAACCCCATGAAACCCGACTGGCTCGACACCCCGCTCCACCCGCTGGATACCGCCATGGCCGATGCCGCGCGTGCGCGGCAAAATCAGCTCACCAAGCCGCCCGGCGCACTGGGTGAGCTGGAAGAAATTGCTATACGGCTGGCCGCCATGCAGTCTTGTGTACGCCCCCGCCTCGATGCCATCCGCATCGCCGTATTTGCCGCCGATCATGGCATTTGCGCGGAAGGTATTTCAGCCTTCCCGCAAGCCGTGACCGGCGAAATGATCAAGAATTTTGCGCGCGGCGGCGCTGCCATCAGCGTACTGGCACGGCAACTGGGCGCACTACTTGAAGTCATCGACCTGGGCACTGCGACCGGGTTGCGCGATGTGCCCGGCGTGCTGCACCGGCCCATTGCGGCAGGTACCGCCAATTTCGCCCATGTACCTGCGATGACGGCCGCGCAATGCGCCCTTGCCCTTGATGCCGGGCGCGCCGCCATCGCACGGGCGGTGCAACAGGGCACGCAGCTCTTCATTGGCGGTGAAATGGGTATCGGCAACACTACCGCTGCGGCGGCGCTGGCCTGTGCGCTGCTGAACGAAGCCCCTGAACGGCTGGCCGGCCCCGGTACTGGGCTGGATCGTCACGGCGTCAGCCACAAGGCGCACGTCATTGGCCGCGCGCTGGAACTACACCGCGCCGCAGTACAAAGCCCTTTTGAAGCTCTGCGCCATCTGGGTGGTTTTGAAATCGCCGCGTTGAGTGGTGCCTACATCGCCGCAGCGCAAGCCGGCCTGCCGGTACTGATCGACGGCTTTATCACCACCGCCGCCGCACTCACCGCCGAACGACTGCATCCCGGTGTATCGGCCTGGTTCTTCTATGGTCACGGCTCGGCGGAGCCCGGCCATGCCCATCTGCTGGCCGCATTGAATGCGCGCCCCTTGCTGTCGCTGGGGATGCGCCTGGGCGAAGCCAGCGGTGCGGCCGTTGCCGCGCCCTTGCTGCGTCTAGCCTGCCAGTTGCATGATGGGATGGCAACCTTTGCCGAAGCCGCGGTGTCTCAAGCGCCGGAAATACACAATAGCAGCGCAGCATGAGCATTACCCTGTTACGCCACGGTGCGACGAGTGCTTGCATCAGCGGGGTCTTGCGCGGTCGGCGAGATGATCCGCTGACGGAAGAAGGTTGGCAGCAGATGCGCGCGGCCACAGCTACTCACCTGCATCCCACGCACCCAGAAACCGACGCATGGCAGACCATCATCAGCTCACCGCTGATCCGCTGCGCGGCGTTTGCCCGAGAACTCGCGCAGGCACGCGGCCTGCCGCTTCACGTTGACGATCGGCTGAGCGAACTCGACTTCGGTGCCTGGGAAGGACGGCGTTTGGATGAACTGATGCAGGACGCAGAGGACAAAGAAACCTTGCGGCGTTTCTGGGAAAATCCCTGGCAACAGCCACCGCCGCAAGGAGAAACCCTGACGGCCTTTGAATCGCGCATCCGGGCGGCCTGGCAAAGCCTGCTGACCCAACATGCCGGCCAGCGCGTCCTCGTCATCACCCACGGCGGTGTCATCCGCCTGCTGCTCTGTGCCGCACGCGGTCTGCCGCGTCATCAGTTATTGCAGATCGAAGTGGCAAATGCCTCGCTGCATACCCTGGCGGCACACCCCCTGCCCTCATTGTGCGACGATGAATAACCCCTTGCGTCTGCTGGTCATCGCCCTGCAATTTCTGACCCGCCTGCCGATCGCACTGCGCATGCCACCGGGCGATATCGAAGTCGGCCGTTCGCTGCTCTGCTATCCGCTGGTAGGACTGCTGATTGGCGGCCTGCTAACGGGGCTGGCTCTGCTCTGCCGAGGGCACCTCCCGCCCCTGCCTGCGGCCGCGCTGCTGCTGACGGTCTGGGTTGGTATTCATGGGGGGTTACACCTCGACGGCCTGGCCGACAGTGCCGATGCCTGGGCTGGCAGCCGGGGCGAAGCCGCGCGCGCACTGGCGATCATGAAAGACCCGAACTGCGGGCCATTGGGCGTGGTGATGATCGTGATCGTCCTGCTGCTCAAGTTTTCCGCGCTGGCCAGCCTGCTGACGGCGACCACAGCCGGGCACCCCGCACCACTGTTCATTGCCCCCCTGCTCATCGCGCCAGTATTGGGTCGCCTGGTGCTGCTGCCGCTGTTGATGACCACTGATTATGTGCGCGCCCAAGGTCTGGGCAGTGCCATGCACGCCCATCTGCCCCATCGGGCGGCCTGGCTGCTGATCGCCACCATCGTCTGGGGCATATTCTGGCTGCAAGGGGAGCGCGCCCTGCTGCCTTGTCTCTTGGCACTGTTCAGCTTCATCGCGCTGCGCTGGCTGATGCGCCGTGTGATCGGCGGCATGACGGGTGATACGGCAGGCGCAACGGTGGAGATTGTGGAAGCTGCCGTGCTGCTGGGCTGCCTGTGGCAATGATTCTTACATCGCCTGATTCGTGCGATTCGTACGAATCACCAGGCTACCGCCCACAGCAGGCAGCTGCGCCGGAACAAACTGCTTGTTCTGCCATTCCATGACTTCATAACGATCCAACTCACCCGGTTTGAAACGATAACGGATGCCGGTGGGGTTACCCGCCGTCGAGACCGCCAGCACCTCGATGACAACCCCTTCGTAATGCACGACTTCACCGGGAGCAAAACCATAGGTGGGCAGGCGCAAGCTCGACAAACCTTCAGGCTGCGTCACCTGTAAGACCAGCGTATCCGCAGCGGGGCGCGTCAGGGTGTACGGCGTCAGGCTCTCGGCCAGGGCAAATATCTGGTGGATCGCAGGCACCGGGCGGCTGGGCGCGCTCCCCAGTGAAAACGCCTTATCCTTGAGCAATGGAAAGGTCACATCCGTAATGTAGTTGTTGCATGACAGCAGCAAGACATGACGATCCTGACCCACCGCGTTCGGCAGTTTCACCACCTGCGTATCCCATTGTCGATCGAGCAATTCCAAAGCCTGTCCGTGCACCAAATAAAGCAGTGGACTGAGCCATAAATGCAGAACCAGCATCAGCCCGAGAAAGAGCTGGCTATAACGCCGCTCATGCAAGCCGAAATGTCCCTGCCGGTATTCATGCACATAGAGTGCCAGCAAGCCTGTCGCACCAAAGCCGACATACCAGAGTACGCGGCTGACCATGGTGATACCACTCAGGGGCAATAACGCAATCAACATACCCAGCGCGTAAAAACGGGCGGCTGCCGAGTTTCGCAGCAAGGGCCAGAAGAACCAGCCCAGCAGACCGACCAGCACCAGCACATAGAGCAGCGTGGGATACAAGGCCAGCGCACGCGCTGGCGGCACTTCAAGCAAGCCAAGAACTTCGGCGGGTGGCGGAAAGAACTGGCTGGCCAGATAGGCCGGTGCGCGGAACAGCATTTCCTGCACGAACAGCAGCGGGTTGTGTCCAGGATCTATATAGAAACCCGGCCCGAAAGTGCCATACCCGCCCTGCCGCCAGAAACTGAGATAGGCCACGCCAACTACGCCATACGGCAGCAAACGCAGGAAACGCTGCCCCCAGCGTTCGCGGGAAATAAACAGCTCATAGGCCAGCAGGTAACCGCTGATCGCCAGCGCCGACTCCCCCGCCATCAAGGCCAGCGCAAACAGCAAAGCCGCCACCAGCCGCTGGCCGGTAAATGCGGCGCGATGACAATACAAACAGAGCAAACCGCACATCAGGCTGAGCAACACATTACGATTACACAGCCAGGCCACGGCACCGCCATGCGGGGCATCCAGCGCAAACAGCACCACGGCCAGACCGGCAGCCCAGGCGGCGGGCATGAACGTGCGGTAGAGCAGCCCCGCCACCGCGACCAGCGCGCCATACCAGAGTACCGAATGCAGATGCATCAGCCAGAGGGTGTTGGGAAACAGCGCGTAATCGAAGCGCGTCAGCCAGGCGGCCAACGGGCGAAAGAAAACGATGCGGGTCTCCGGATGTAACCACCACGGCAGTTCGCCGGAAGGAATCAGCGACTCGCCATAGCCGAAGTTGTCAAAGATGTTGGTGTCACCCGTCAGCAGCTTGATGCGCTGGGCGTAATCATCGAGGTAAATCCCGTTGAACAGCATCGGCAACGAGATGAGCACCGCCAGTAGGACGGCGATAAGGAGGATGTCGCGCCGCTCAAAAACAGCGTCCTTGCCCGCCAGCAAGCGGCTGACCAAAGCGGATTCAGTGCGGGGAGCGTTCATGGCAGGTTCCGTGACTTTCGGGCAGCTTGGATAACGTGGACAGCGCGGACTACAAAGGGAACCTGCGATTTTACGATGTCACCACGGGGTTTTTCACGGGATTTTCCACGCTCTCGGTCACACTATTGGTCACCCCGGCACGCCGATAACGCTGCCACCACGCGCTGCCCCAGGCGACAAATTCATCGACATAGGAGAAAGCCACAGGAATCACCAGCAGGCTGAGGAAAGTCGAGGTAATCAGCCCGCCGATGACCACAATGGCCATCGGCGCGCGGAAACTCGGGTCGGTACCGATGCCCAGCGCGATCGGCAACATGCCCGCGCCCATCGCGATGGTGGTCATGATGATCGGCCGGGCGCGCTTGAGACAGGCATCGATCAGCGCCTGACGCCGCTCCATGCCGTAATCACGCCGCGCCACAATGGCGTAATCGATCAGCAGGATGGAATTTTTTGTGGCGATCCCCATCAGCATGATCATGCCGATCATCGACGGCATCGAAATGGCCTTCTGCGTAACGAACAGGGCAATGAACGCCCCCGGAATCGACAACACCAGCGCCATCAGAATCGTCACCGGCTGGATGAAATCCTTGAACAGCAGCACCAACACCACATAAATACACAGGATGCCCGCCACCATCGCCAGGGTAAAGCCCTGATACAGCTCGGCCATCGATTCGGCATCGCCCACCGTGGTCTGCGTGATGCCAGACGGCAGATTCCGCACGCTGGGCATTGCCAGCACGGCTTTTTCGATATCGCCCAGCGGCTGGCCATTGAGCTCGATTTCGAAGTTGATATTACGCAAACGGTCATAACGGTCGATCTCGGCCGGGCCACCGCCGATGGTCATGCTGGCGACATTGGCCAGCATGACCGGGCCGTTCTTGCCGGGCAGACGCAAACGCTCAATCTGCGAAAGATCGGCACGCGCCCCCAGCGGCAAACGAACCACAATCGGAATCTGGCGTTGCGACAGGTTCAGCTTGGCCAGTGCCTGATCGTAATCTCCTGCCGTCGCCACCCGCACGGTGTCGGCAATATCGGCCGCCGTGACCCCGGCATCGGCCATGCGCGCAGAATCCGGTTTGATGAGCAATTCCGGACGCACCAGGCTGGCACTGGAAATGATGCTGCCCACGCCCGGCAGGGTACGCAACTCAGCCTCCACCTTGCGTGCCTGCTGCGACAACAAGGCACTATGCTCGCTGGCCAGAACCAGGGTGTATTTTTCCGCAGCCGAACCCAGCCCCACTTTAATCTGCACACCGGGGATTGCTTTCAGGGCTTCGCGGATTTCGCGTTCGATCGTCTGTTTGGAAACCCCATGGCGTTCTTCACGCGGCGTGAGGTTGAGGGTCAGCGTTGCCTTGCGAACTTCGGCCGCACCGCCTGGCATGAAGGGGTCACTGCCCGATTTGCCGCCACCAATGGCGGTGTACACCATCTTCACATGAGGATTGCGTTGCAGCACCGCGCGCGCTGCTTCGGCCGTTTTGAACATGTCTTGATAGGTACTGCCCGGCGACAGGGACAGATGCACCTGCGACTGGGAAAAATCATCCGGCGGGATAAAACCTGCCGGCAGCAACGGCACCAAAGCGAAGGAACCAATCAGGAAACCGCCCGTCACCAGCAAGGTGGTCACCCGATGGCGCAGACAGGCTTCCACCCAGGTGCCATACACGCCCAGCCAGCGCGGCTCCACCAGGGCATGCGTGATCGGCTTCATCATGTAGGCCGCCATCATCGGCGTGAGCATGCGCGCCACCACCAGCGAGAGAAACACCGCGATCGCCGCCGTCCAGCCAAACTGCACAAAGAACTTGCCGGGCAGGCCGCCCATGAAGGCCGTGGGCAAAAACACGGCAATCAGGGTGAAGGTAGTGGCGATCACAGCCAGGCCGATTTCATCGGCGGCTTCCATCGCAGCCTGCATCGGTGTCTTGCCCTGCGCGAGATGGCGGACGATGTTTTCGATTTCGACAATCGCATCATCGACCAGAATACCGATCACCAATGACATCGACAGCATGCTGACAATGCTGATCGTAAACCCCAGTTGGTGGATGATGGCGAAGGTCGGGATGATCGACAGCGGCAAGGCCGTGGCGGAAATGAAAGTCGCCCGCGCATCGCGCAGGAACAGCCAGACAACGATCACGGCAAGAATGGCACCCTCGATCAGCAGTTTCATCGAGCCTTCGTAGTTATCCACCACCGGATCGACGAAATTGAAGGCTTCGGTGATTTCAATATCGGCATGTTCGGCTTTGAGTTGTGCCAGCTTCTCGCGCACATGCTGTGTCACCGTCACCGCACCGATCCCCCGACTGCGCGTGATCTCAAAGCCCACCACCGGTTGGCCATTGAGCAATGCGCCACTGCGTCGCTCGGCCACGGTATCGGTCACTCGCGCCACTTCATCGAGACGCACATGACGACCCGAAGCCAGCGGAATTTGCAGTGCTGCCAGTTCACTGGCACTGGCCACCGTGGCCACGGTACGCACCGTCTGCTCGGCGCCGCCGATGTCGGTCTGTCCGCCCGAGGCTTCCTGCTGCACACGCCGCAACTGGCGTGAAATCTCGGCGGCCGTCGCGTTCAGTGCCAGCATGCGCGCCGGATCAAGCTCCACCCGCACTTCACGCGTCACCCCGCCCACGCGCGACACCGCCCCCACGCCTTTCGCACTGAGCAGCCGCTTGGCCACGACATGATCGACAAACCACGACAAGGCTTCATCATCCATGCGTTTTGACGCGACGGTGTAAGTCAGAATCGGGCTGCCGGCCAGATCGAGTTTCTCGATCACCGGATCCTTGAGATCGCCGGGCAGATCGGCGCGGATGCGCCCCACCGCAGCGCGCACGTCATCGACGGCCTCCTGCGGCGGCTTTTCCAGACGGAATTCGGCGGTCACAATGGCCGTGCCATCCTGCACATGGGTGTACAGATGCTTGAGGCCGCGCAAGCCCGCCAGCGTATTTTCGATCTTGCGCGCCACCTCGGTTTCCATCTGCGAAGGGGCAGCGCCCGGCAGCGCGGCGGTCACCAGCACCGTGGGCAGTTCGACATCGGGAAACTGCTGGATCTCCATCGCGCGGAAAGACACGATGCCGGCCAGCGTCAGCATCAGGAACAGCAGGATGGCCGGAATGGGATTGCGGATCGACCAGGCGGAAACATTCATGGGATGGCTCCGTGTCTCAGTGTGCTGCAGTTACGGCTGAGGCTGCAGCCACCACGGCCACCCCATCGCCATCGGCCAGAAAACCCGCGCCTGTATCGACGACCCGCTCGCCAGAGGCCAGCCCCTCGACGATTTCAATCCGATCACCCATGCGTCGCCCGGTTTTAACGCGCTTTTGTAAGGCGCGCACCGGCTCGCCCGCCACCACAAACACATAGGAATAGCCCTCACGCAGCACCACGGCGGCGGCCGGGATCGTCAATGCCACGGCCTGCCCGGTATCAATCTGGCCGCGCGCGAACATGCCAGCGCGCAAATCTTCGCCCGCTGGCAGGTCGATATACACAATCCCATTGCGCGTGCGTGGATCGACACTCGGCGCCACATTGCGCACCTGGCCATGCACCACCTCGCCATCCGCCAATTCCACCTGCGCGGCCACGCCCGGCTTGATGCGCGCCAACTGCACTGCGGGTGCTTCAGCATGCCACTCGATACGGCCACCGCGAATCAGCCGGAACAGCTCCTGCCCGGGCTGGGTCAGCGAACCGACCACCGCACTGCGCCCGGAGATGACCCCATCATCGGGCGCGGTCACACTCGCCTTGGCCACATGCAGCTGTGCCAGACGCAGCCGTGCACGCGCCGCCGCCAGGCGGGCATCGGTCGCCCGCTCGGTGGTGACATACTGCCCCTGGGTCTGCACGCTGTAAAAACCTTTGTCACGCAAGGTTTGCGCCCGTTCGGCATTGCCGCGCGCCTCGCTGCTCACCGCCTCCAGTTCACGCACCACGGCAGCGGCTTCATCCTGCTCATTGGCCACGGTATCCTCGGCGATCCGCGCCAGCACCTGATGCTTGCGTACCCGGTCGCCCACCTGCACCAGCACCTCGCTGATCCGGTAATACGGCAATTCCGCACCGACCACCGCCTCCTGCCAGGCCACCACATTGCCATCCAGCGACAAACGCTGCGGCCAGTTTTCCTCATGCGGCAAAGTCACGGTCACCGTCAGTGCCGGTTTGAGCGTCGCGGCTGACGCGGTCTTGTCGCCCTCATGTGCCGCTGTCGCCGCATCGCGGGTCATCCACCAGCCCGCCACAATGAGACCCAGCAGCAACAGCCACCAGCCCAGTTTGCCCGGAGCCCGCATCCCACCGCCCAGATTGACCAACGCCATGACCACCCCTCACGCAATGTCCTCACGGCGGACATTGCCCGGGACGATATTGACGACTTGACTACTCAACGATTTGACGACCCACGCCCGAATGCGACGCCATTCAGCACGGCCACACTGGGTCGCCGATTCGACATTATACCCGGGCAGCAGGCATTCTCACCGAGCAGGCCGCCAGATTTCGGCGCGCAATTTACAAGGCGGCACCCAGGCGATAACCCTGCTCGATGGCGCGCTTGGCATCCAGCCCGCTGGCATCCTGCGCGCCACCGATGACATGCGGTTTGCGTCCCGCAGCTTCGAGCGGCGCCACCAACTCACGCAACGACTCCTGACCAGCACACAGGATGATGCTATCGACCTCGATCCGCGTTCCCGCAGCGGCCTTGCCCGACGGATCCTTTGGAATCTTTGGATCCTTGTTTGTACTGCGTACCAGCAACCCCGCTGCGTCGATACATTCATAGCTGACCCCAGGCAGCATCCTGACCTGCTTCATCTGCAACTGCGCCCGATGGATCCAGCCTGTGGTTTTACCCAGTTCTGCGCCAACTTTGCCCGGCTTGCGCTGCAGCAGGGTGATCTGCCGCAGCGGTGGGGCGTGATGCGTGGTCGCACTGAGGCCACCCACGGCACTTTCCGGATCGGTCACCCCCCATTCGGCCTGCCAGGTTGGCAGATCCAGTGTGGATGACGGCATTCCTTCGGCTTGCAGCAAATACTCAGCCACATCGAAACCGATCCCCCCCGCACCCACGATGGCCACACGCGCCCCCACCGGCTTGCGGTGGCGCAGTACATCGACATAATCCAGCACCCGCCCCCCCGCCTTTCCCTCCTCCTGCCCCGGGATGCGCGGATTGCGCGGCACCACCCCCGTGGCCAGCACGATTTCGTCGTAAGCCGTTAAATGCGCGGCCTCAACCCGGGTTTCCAGATGCAGATGCACCCCCGTCGCGGCAATCCGCTGACGGAAGTAACGCAGCATTTCGGCAAACTCTTCCTTGCCCGGCACGCGCGCCGCCATGTTGAGCTGCCCGCCGATTTCAGCTGCAGAATCGAACAGATGCACCTCATGTCCCCGCCCGGCCGCTACCGTCGCCGCCGAAATGCCCGCAGGCCCGGCACCCACGATGGCGATCCGTTTTTTTTGCGTCAGCGGCCGCTCATTCAATTCGGTTTCATGACAGGCACGCGGATTGACCAGGCAACTCGCCGGACGATTGCTGAAAATATGATCGAGACAGGCCTGATTGCAGGCAATGCAGGTATTAATCGCCTCGGTCTGCCCGGCCGCCGCCTTGTTCACAAATGCCGGATCGGCCAGGAGCGGGCGCGCCAGCGAAACCATGTCGGCCATCCCGTCGCGCAAAACCTGCTCGGCCACCTCGGGTGTATTGATGCGGTTGCTGGCCACCAGCGGGGTCGTCAGCCCGGCCGCCAGAAACTCGCCTTTCATCTTCGCCGTCACCTGTGCGAACGCCGCACGCGGCACACTGGTCGCGATGGTTGGCACCCGTGCCTCATGCCAGCCGATGCCCGTATTGATGATGTTCGCCCCAGCCGTCACCACCGCCTTGCCCAACTGGACAATTTCATCCCAGCGACTGCCATCGGGAATCAGGTCGATCATCGACAACCGGTAAATAATGATGAAATCCGCCCCCACCGCCGCCCGGGTGCGCGCGACGATCTCCACCGGCAAGCGCATGCGCTGGCTGTATTCGCCACCCCAGGCATCCGCGCGCCGGTTGGTATGACGCACCAGAAACTGGTTGATGAGATAGCCCTCCGAACCCATGATTTCCACGCCGTCATAGCCCGCCTCGCGCGCCAGCACAGCAGCCTGAATGAAGTCACGAATCTGCTGCTCGACCCCCCGCGCACTCAGGGCTTGCGGTCGAAACGGCGAAATCGGCGACTTGATCGCCGAAGGTGCGACCGCCAGCGGGTGATAGGCATAACGCCCCGAATGCAGGATCTGCATGGCGATTCGCCCGCCTGCCGCATGCACCGCCGCAGTCACCGGCTGATGCCGCCGCGCCGCACGCTGCGTGCTCATGCGTCCGGCAAACGGCTTTGTCCAGCCCGCAATATTGGGTGCCATGCCGCCCGTCACGATCAGCCCCACGCCCCCCTCGGCGCGCTCGACAAAGTAGGCCGCCAGCGCCGAAAGATCGCGGCGGTCTTCCAGCCCGGTATGCATGGAGCCCATCAATACACGGTTTTTCAAAGTCATGAACCCCAGATCAAGGGGAGCCAGCAGATGAGGATAGCTTGAGGTCATTTTGTTATTTGGTTATTTGGTCTTGCGCCTGGAAACATGAAAATCAATGTCGGCTTCGAACACCAAGCCCCCTGCTGCATCAAAAACCCGCACAGGAACCACCACACTGCCGTCATGAATCGCCGCTGCGTCGAGCTGACACTGGCCGCTGAGCGGCCCGCGCGCGCGGGCACGGTAGCGCACCTGCATCCCCTGCGGTATCCAGCGCAAATCCGCTGGCATCAGCGAATCAATGACCAGCCCGCCACACAACTCGGCCAGATTGCACAGCGCAATCGCATGCACCGTGCCGATGTGGTTATGCACCGCGCGCCGATCCGCCATCCGCACCTCAACCTGGCCGCGCCGGTATTCCGCCACATAAGGACGAATACTGGCGAAATACGGCGCACGCCAGCCCACTCCCTGACTAAACAGCCAACGCCCTAAAGGCAGATGGCGCAGCTTTTCATAAGGCGCAAGAAAAGAACTCATGGACATATTCCGAAAAATTATTAGCAAACCAGAATTGCGCGTTTCAAACATATCAAACGACCGTTTGTCGCTTAGTATCTGTTTTATAAATTATTTTTTCAAGTATCAAAACCATGTTTATACTCAATGCCGTCATGACAGCCTGAGCGGAGGGAGCAATGCAACACGTTTCTGAGTATGACCATGATTACATTGTCATCGGTTCCGGCTTCGGTGGCAGTGTTTCCGCCTTACGGCTGACGGAAAAGGGGTACTCGGTCGGCGTGATGGAAATGGGGCGACGCTGGAATGCGGAGAATCTGCCGAAAACCAACTGGTCGCTGGCCAACTGGCTGTGGCTTCCGCAGGTCGGGCTGCGGGGTTTCTTCAACATCAGTCTGTTCAAACGGATCATCGTGCTGCATGGCAATGCCGTGGGCGGCGGCTCCATCACTTATGCGAGCGTGCTGCTGGTGCCGCCCGATCGCGCCTGGGAACAAGGCAGCTGGGTGGGGCTTAATGACTGGAAGGCGGTAATGCCCGCGCATTACGCGACGGCGCAGAGCATGCTGGGGGTGACTAAAAACCGCCTGCTGGGGCCCGCTGACCATCGCTTGCGTGAGATGGCCAGTCACATCGGCGTGGAAAATTCCTTTTACACCACCCGCGTGGGCATTTATTTTGGCCAGGAAGGCGATGCCCCGGGCACGACCCGCCCTGATCCCTATTTCAGCGGTGCGGGCCCTTCACGTTCGGCCTGCATCGGCTGCGGCGGCTGCATGGTGGGTTGCCAGCACAACGCCAAAAATACACTGGACAGAAATTATCTGTATCTGGCTGAACAAGGCGGTGCGCGGGTGTATGAGGAAACCCGCGTCGTCGATGTCCGGCCGCTCAATGGCCAGAGCGACGGAGCGGCGGGTTATGAAGTCACCACCATTTCCAGCCGCTGGGGGCTGTGGCACAAGAAAACGCGCCATACCTGCCGGGGCGTGGTGTTTTCCGGCTCTTCACTGGGCACGCAAAGTCTGCTGTTCCGGCTGAAGCAGGACGGCGCGCTGCCGCATATTTCCGCAGCATTGGGTAAAAAAGTCCGCACCAATGCCGAGTCGCTGATCGGCGTGCGCTTTCCCGGCAGCCCGGTCGATTTATCGACCGGCGTGGCAATCGGTTCGGGCATTCATATTGATCAGCACACGCATATCGAAGCCACGCGCTATCCGGCGGGGTCGGATGCGATGGGGCTGCTCAGCACCCTGATGGCCACCGGCTGGCCACGTTGGCCTGGGCTGCGCCCGCTGGACTGGCTGCTGACCCTGCTGAAATCGCTGCTGACCCACCCGTGGCGCACGCTGCGTCTGCTCTGGCCGGTCGGTTATGCCCGTGAAACCATGATTTTTCTGTGCATGCAGACCCTCGAAGGCCATCTCGACATGCAGCTCAAACGCCCCTGGTATTGGCCGTTTTCCCGTCTGCTGGTGGCCGAAGGCGAGCCAATTCCGGTGTCCATCCCCGCCGCCAACGCGTTTGCCCAGGCAGCCGCAGCAGCCACTGGCGGCATTCCCACCAATTTTGCGCCCGAGGTTTTTCTCAACATCCCCGCCACCGCGCACTGTATGGGCGGGGCGGCCATGGGTCGCAACCGGCAGGAAGGCGTATGCGACGGCAAGAACCGGATTTTTGGCTACCGCAACCTGTACATCTGCGACGGCGCGATGCTGGGCGGCAATCTGGGGGTCAACCCCAGCCTCACCATCACGGCACTGAGCGAACATGCCATGAGCCATATTCCACCCGCCCACGCGCAACGCTGGGATGCGACGGGCGTAGAAGCGGGCGGATGATCTGACGCGCTGCGCTGCTTCGCTTCGTTATGTCTCCTATGTCTCCTGCACTTTCAGGGAAATCACCCGCGCCGGTTTTTTTGCCCGGCCGATGACATGCATTTCGCAGGCCTTGCAGTCAAACTGCAAGGTCAGACGCTCACTGCCGTTGATGAGCGTCATCGGCTCGGCCTTGATGCCCTTGATCTGCCAGTCCTTGGCCTCTTTGGGGCACAGGTTGAACGAATAGCGCAGGCAGTGCTTGGTGATCATGAGCGAAACTTCGCCCGGGGTACGATTGGCCTCGTACGCCTCGGCGATCAGTTCAACCCCATGTTTTTTGTAGAACGCGCGGGCTTGTGCATTGAACACGTTGCCCAGATAGGTTAGCGCCCTTTCTGGATACGCTACCGGCGGCTCGACCGCTGCGGCGCGCTGCAGGCGTGGCCGTGCCGCTTCTCGAGCCGCCACCAGCGCGCTGATGGCATCGCGGCGCAATGCATTGATCTGCGAAGCTGGAACAAAACAGGGTGAATCGATGTCGATCCGTGTGGCGACAAAATCGGTGCTACCCAGTTTGCCCAGATGGGTTTTCAGTGTCGCCACCGCCTGTTCACGATCGCGCGCCGCCGCACATGAGGCCGGCTGGGACAGCGTGACATTCACGCCATCCGCATCGGTCAGGCTCAGACTCAGGGTATGGGTTAGGGTTGGAGTCGATGCGTCGTCGCTGGCAGTCAGCCACATCTCCAACCCGATCCGTCGTTCGGCAGAATCTTTTTCCAGCGCGCGTTCAAACGCCTGATCGCGGTTACGGTAAAGCGTCAGCCCCGGCTTGAGATCATCCGGCATCTCGTTGGGCCACAGTCGCTGGCCGCGGGCGATGTTGATCCGCATGCCCACCCGTTTATTCGCGCCCTTGTTGCTGGCCGGCTGATAGCTGAGGCCATCGCCATTGCTCAGTTCGATATCGCCATCAATCTCGAACCAGTCCGCCCCGATGCGGGTGACCGCGCCGATCGGTTCCCCGGAAAACTTGGGCGTTTCAAACGCGCCGATATCCGGCTTGCGCCCCTGCACGAAATAATCGGTCGTCCCCCGGTTGAAGGTT
Source organism: Sterolibacterium sp. (assembly GCA_018061005.1). Classification (GTDB taxonomy): domain Bacteria; phylum Pseudomonadota; class Gammaproteobacteria; order Burkholderiales; family Rhodocyclaceae; genus Sterolibacterium. The sequence goes on from JAGOVA010000022.1 coordinate 14,973, forward strand.
TTTTCCGGCTGCGGCGTAAACAGGTGCTGCACGTGTCCTGAAGAGGCTGCGCGATAGCCAGAGGTTGCACTCATGAATGCGTCCAGCAACTGTCGATAATGCGCGACAGCATTCTTGACGTAAGCCATGTCCTTATACCGCCCTTCGATCTTGAAGGAATGGATCCCGGCCTCGATCAGCGCGTGCAGATTGGCACTCTGGTCGTTATCTTTCACCGAGAGCAGATGCTGGTCATAGGCCACAATACGCCCCCGCGTGTCTTCCAGCGTGTAGGGCAGCCGACAGGCCTGCGAACACTCGCCGCGATTGGCACTGCGGCCACTATGGGCATGACTGATGTAACACTGCCCGGAAAAAGCCACACACAGCGCACCATGGATGAAAAACTCCAGCGTGCAACGCGCCGGATCGGTCGCCTGCCGCACCTGGCGGATTTCTTCCAGCGTCAGTTCGCGTGCCAGCACGATCTGCGAAAAACCCACGTCCTGCAAAAAACGCGCTTTCTCGGGCGTGCGGATGTCGCACTGGGTACTGGCATGCAGCTGGATGGGTGGCAGATCAACGGCCAGCAGCCCCATGTCCTGCACGATCAGTGCATCCACGCCCAGCTCGTGCAGTTGCCAGGCCAGCTGCCGCGCTGTTTCAAGTTCCGCATCATCGAGGATGGTGTTGAAAGCCACCAGAATTTTCGCGTGAAAACGATGTGCGTAAGTCACCAGCCGTGCGATGTCGGCCAGCGAATTGCCTGCCCCAGCACGCGCGCCAAAGGCCGGGCCACCGATGTATACGGCATCGGCACCATGACGAATGGCTTCGATACCGATCCCGGCATCACGAGCGGGCGCCAGAAGTTCAAGGAATTGAGTTTGCATGGGGGGAACCATCAGGAATAGAGTGACATTTTATCGTGCCTGACGGGTACAGCCATGCTCAAATTGATCGTCCACCTCATTCCGCAACGTTATCTGGCTTGGGCGCTGTGCACACTGCTGGCTCTGGTTTTTCTGCTCGCTGCCAGCCAGGCGGCTTACTGGCTCATTCCTGCACTGTTTTGTGGGCTGCTCAGTCTGGTCGGCCTGTTCGATTACCTGCAGCCCCATCAGGCAATCCGCCGGAATTACCCGCTGCTCGCGCACTTTCGCTTTTTTTTCGAATACATCCGCCCTGAAATGCGCCAGTATTTCGTCGAATCCGAATCCGAAGAACTGCCCTTCTCCCGCGCCCAGCGTTCCATTGTCTATCAACGTTCGAAACAGGCCGCCGACAAACGTCCGTTCGGCACGCTGCTCGATGTGTATAGCACTCATTACGAATGGATCAACCATTCCATCGCCCCGGCGCGTATCGACAGCCATGATTTCCGCATCCGCATCGGCGGTGCGGCCTGCAGCCAGCCGTATTCCGCCAGCGTGTTCAACATTTCAGCGATGAGTTTTGGCGCGCTCTCGGCCAACGCCATCCAGGCACTCAATGCCGGCGCACAGCGCGGCGACTTTTATCACGATACGGGCGAAGGCTCCATCTCACGCTACCACCGCATGCACGGCGGCGATCTGGTCTGGGAAGTGGCCAGTGGCTATTTTGGCTGCCGCGATGCCCAGGGGCGTTTCGATGCCGACCAATTTGCCGCCCAGGCATGTCTGCCGCAAGTGAAAATGATCGAGATCAAGCTCTCGCAAGGTGCCAAACCTGGCCACGGCGGTGTGTTGCCGACAGCCAAGGTCACCCCGGAAATTGCCGAAGCACGCGGCGTGCCGCTGGGTCAGGACTGCGTTTCCCCTGCCACACATTCGGCCTTCTCGACCCCACTCGAACTGATGGAGTTTGTCGCCCGTCTGCGTGAACTCTCGGGCGGCAAACCGGTCGGCATCAAACTCGCCATCGGTCATCCCTGGGAATGGTTTGCCATCGTCAAGGCCATGCTGGCCAGCGGCATCACGCCGGATTTCATCGTGGTGGATGGCGGCGAAGGCGGTACGGGCGCAGCACCGCTGGAATTCACCGATCACGTCGGCGCACCCCTGCGCGACGCGCTGATGCTGGTGCACAACACCCTGGTCGGCGTGAATCTGCGCGACACCATCCGTATCGGCGTGGCCGGCAAGATCATCACCGCCTTTGATATGGCGCGCATCATGGCGATGGGGGCGGACTGGTGCAATGCGGCACGCGGCTTCATGTTTGCCCTCGGCTGCCTGCAGGCACGCGTCTGTCATACCGGCGACTGCCCCACGGGGGTCACCACGCAAGATCCACAGCGCATGCGCGCGCTCGATGTCACCGACAAAACCTTGCGTGTCCAGCAGTTTCACCAGAACACACTGATGGCACTCAAGGAACTGCTCAGCGCGGCGGGTCTGCAGCATCCCGATGAGCTCAGCCCGCGCCACGTGATCCGCCGCGTCTCAGAAACCGAAGTGCAATCCCTGGCGACCCTGCACCGCTGGTCTCAGCCCGGTGAACTGCTCGACCCATCCCGCCGCCCGGAACACGTCCTCTTCCGCACGTTCTGGGCGGCGGCCACGCCGGAGAGTTTCAGCATCCCGACCACATTGATGGCACACCATGAAGCCGCACCATGAAGACAGGCGGTGGCGCACGGTGGCACTGAAGATAGTGCTCAGACCAACCCCAGTGTGCGCGCCTGCAAAGCAGCTTCGGCACGCGAAGAAATGTTCAGCTTGCGATAGATATTCTTGACATGGTCGCCCGCCGTATGCCGCGAAATATGCAGTTTTTCGGCAATTTCAGCCAGCCGGATGCCCTGCGCCAGCCAGCCCAGCACTTCACGTTCACGAGGCGTCAGCGGATTTTCGCTGTCAGGCGGGTTTTCTTCCGTGAGCTGAAAGTGACGCATGAGACGCCGGGCAATGGCGGGCGATAACGGCGGCTGCCCATCGACGATTCCGCCCAACTGACGTTCCAGTTGTTCGCGTGACTGCTCCTTGAGCAGGTAGCCTTGCGCGCCCGCCCGCAAGGCGGGAAACAGATGGGCATCATCATCAAAAATGCTGGCCACCACGATCAGGCAGGCCGGGTGGCTTTGCGCCAGAGCTGCAATCAGCTCCGTGCCATGGCCATCCGGCAAGGCCAGATCAATCAGTGCCAGATCATAAAAACTGCCGGGCTGTGCCAGCAGAAGATGCGCTGCCGCCAGTGAGGCCGCCTTCTCAAGACGAATCTCGGGGAAAACGTGGCTCGCGACCTCGCCCAGCAGATCGCGTGCGGCAGGAACGTCATCGAGGATCAATGCAGATTTCATGAAATATCCAGTGATTGTAGCGGCAGGCTCACGGTCAGACGCAGCCCGTGACCGGCGGCCGCCACCGTCATCTGCAAACGCCCGCCCAGTTCATCCAGGCGATGCTGCATGCTGGCCAGTCCATAGCCCTCCTCCGGCAAGAACGCCTCCGTCGCCTGCCCGTCGTCTTCAATGACCAGCTGCAAACCGTCGCGTTCGAGCGTTTGCCACACGCGAATCCGCCGGGCAGCGGCATGCCGGAGTGCATTGCTGATGGCTTCACGCAGAACGCGTTCCAGCATGGCCTTGGCGCGCGCACTCAGGCAATACCCGGACAGGTCTTCCGCCTGTTGCCAGTGCAGCACCACCGCAGCCGCTTCGCAGCGTGATTCGATCTCAGCCCGCCAGTCGGCCAGCGCATCGCCCAGCGGTTTGGGCTGCATTTCCAGCGCGCCCAGCGTGGTACGCAAATCCTGGATGGCGGCACGCGCCAGTTCGGCCTCCTGGGGGTCACGCAGGCGGTGGGTCAGGGTCAGCAGACGTGCGCCGATGTCGTCGTGCATGTCGCGGGCGATGCGGCTGCGCTCTTGTACCACGCCACGCTCATAGGCCTCACGCCCGCGATCTGCCTCGTTCATCAGATGGCACAGTGAGGTCATGAATTCAACATCCTGCGCACCAAACAAACGGCGTCCACCATCGGCGTAATGCAGGCGGCGTGCGGCCAGACGACCACAGGCGGGGACATGCAGCAGCAGTCCATCCGCCGAAACTTCCACATGGCTCACCCGATTCACCCGATTCACTCCGCCCGGCTGTTCAGCGTGCAGGGTGAGCGGCGCATACACTTCTTGTAACAGGTGATCCCAGCCCTGCTCCCGTGCATCGGCGACGGCGGCAAAAGCAATCTGGCTCAATGCCGGTAACACCGCATCGAATGAAAACCTGCGGGTGCCACGCCAGCGCCGCCAGAGCCATTGTCGAACAGGAAAATACAGCCAGCCGGCGACAAACAATGCCAGCCCGAGTGACAAGTCCTGACGCAAGCCCAGCATCCAGATCATCAGGACATCCATGCCGATCACCAGCAGCGCACCCGCCACCCAGAGCAGGATGCGATACGCCCACTCATCCAGTTCAAAAAGACGATAACGCCGCACACCCAGTGCCAGCCCGAAGTACATGATGAGAAAGTAGCCAAAGGAATAGCCTTGCGACACGGGCGGGAACAAGCCCAGCATGCTGGCACCTGCCGTGGTAAACACAAACAGGCCGCAACCGACTACCACAGAGAGAATCAGCCAGCGTAAAGCCGCGCGATCCGCCGGTTCATGACGGCTTTTGCGCCATTGCAGGAAGGCACAGAAAATCGCCAGTATGAGTTCCAGCATCACCGGCCAACGCGAGCCGACATCCTGATCGGGGGCAATCTGCCACGCATCCGCCAGCCACCAGCCACCGAAGACCAGCGGCAGCCACAGCAAGGTGCGCGGCTTGACCAGGCGTTGCGGGTAGCAGAGGAAAAGACCCACCAGCGCGCAGCCGAACATGAACGCGCCCAGATGATTGAGCGCGGCCAACGTACGGAACAGATCACCCGGCAACGCCAGCTCACGCGTGCTGTACACCGCAGCGGGCAAGGTGAACAACGGAAACATCAGCCCGGTCAGCGCCAGCATGCGCGCGCCCCAGTCTTGCGGACGCAGGCTGTACACCCAGGCCGCAATCAGGAATCCGGCGCTCCCCGTCAGTAACTGAAACCAGAATACAGCGGGCAGACTGCTCAGCGGACGTGGCCGCGGAACCACCGACAGAACCTGCTCACGGCCATCCGCAGCCTGCCAAACTAATTGCAGCGGCGTTTGCAACAAGGCATCAAGCTGCGTCTGCCGCGCATAGAACGCCTGCATCTGCGGGTAAGTATCGAAGAAATCCGGTTCTTCGATCAGATCGTCGCCCTGTAAATCCATGACGCCCCCAGAAACAGGCGATCGCAGCCGCAAAACCCGTGCGTGGGCAGGTACGTGGGCAGATGAGCCCAACGCCTGAGCCGACCCCGGCACTGCCGTCGCCAGCAGCCCCACGCCAGCGGGATCTTCGGACACCGGCTGCCACTGTAGCCCCAGCCAAGGGGCGCGCAAGGCCAGACCCGTGGCGGTCGCAGCGGCAAGCAACATAAACAGCAGGGCAACCAGCAATCCTTGCACCGGGCTCCACTGACGCGCCATCATCCTGTTTTGTCCTATTTTCCTTGTTTCGTCCGGTCAATCTTCGCCAGAGGCCGCCGCCCCTTGGCCAGGCAGCGCATCGACGAAACCAAAACGGCGGAAATCGGTGATCCGCATCGGGTAAAGCAGGCCATCGAGATGGTCGCATTCATGCTGTACAACCCGCGCATGAAAGCCCTCGACACGACGCTCGAACAGCTGACCCATCGCATCACAGCCTGAATAATGCAGGTGTTGCCAGCGCGGCACCACGCCCCGCAGCCCGGGCAGGGACAAGCAGCCCTCCCAGTCATCGGCCTGCGCATCGCCCATCGGGGTCAGCAGCGGGTTGATCAGTACGGTTTCCGGCACGGCTGCGGCATCGGGATAACGCGCGCTATGCTCGAAGCCAAAGATCACCACGCGCAGCGACACGCCGATCTGCGGCGCGGCCAGCCCCACGCCCCCCAGATGCCGCATGGTGTCACGCATGTCGGCCAGCAAGGCATGCAACGCCGGTGTATCGAATTCAAGGACGGGATGCGCGATCTGCAACAGACGCGCGTCTCCCATGTGCAGCAGCGGACGAATCATAAGGCAGGCGCAGGGGAAGGCTTAGGGTGCTAGCTTAGGGGCAGTGAGCTGAAACACAAAGATGTTCGATGACGCTGCGGACGCTGACCATCGCATTCTGCAGCACCCCTTCGAGCAGATCGAAGGAAATCGCCTGGGCACTGTCGCCGCGCCCCGCCGCCCAGTTGGCGACCACCGAAATAGCCGCGTAAGGCACTTCAGCTTCGCGGGCGAGCGCGGCTTCCGGCATACCGGTCATGCCAACGACATCGGCCCCATCGCGCTCGAAACGATTGATTTCCGCAGCCGTTTCCAGACGCGGCCCTTGTGACACGGCATACACCGCCGCATTGCCGACCTGGACAGCCGCCCGCGCTGCGGCGGACAGCAGTTGCTGGCGCAGACCTTCATCGTAGGGCTGGGTGAAATCGATATGCACCACCGGCGCATCCTGTTCGTCGTAAAACGACGTGATCCGCCCGGAGGTGTAATCGATCAGCTGATGCGGAACCACCAGCGAGCCCGGCGCGAGATCTGCGCGTATGCCGCCCACCGATGCAACCGACACGATGCGCGTGGCTTCAGCGGCCTGCACCAGCGCCCAGATGTTGGCACGGTAATTGACGCGATGCGGCGGGATGGTATGACCAAAACCGTGACGCGCCAGAAACACCACTTCCTGATTGCCGACACGCCCGAAAGTCAGCGCACCGGAGGGCTCGCCATACGGCGTACGCACCACTTTCTGATGAGAAACGTCAAGACTGGAGAGTTGCGTAAGGCCGCTGCCGCCGATGATTGCCAACATGATGAGCGCACTGGAAATGAAGTGAGCTTCGATTGTAGCAGCCTCATTCCATGTCGGCGCATACTCACGGCCAACAAAAGGTATCGTGCTATAATTTCGCCCTTTTTCCCTTTGCCTACACGGTCTTATTCCATGTCCCGCGCCATCCGCAACATCGCTATCATCGCCCACGTCGACCACGGCAAAACCACGCTCGTCGATCAGCTCCTGCGTCAATCCGGCACGTTTGCCGCCCACCAGCAGCTTTCCGAACGGGTGATGGACTCGAACGACCTGGAAAAAGAACGCGGCATTACGATTCTCGCCAAAAACTGCGCGATCGACTACGAAGGCACGCACATCAACATCATCGATACCCCGGGTCACGCCGACTTCGGCGGCGAAGTCGAGCGCGTGCTATCGATGGTCGATAGCTGCCTGCTGCTGGTGGATGCCGTTGAAGGGCCGATGCCGCAAACCCGTTTCGTCACCCGCAAGGCGCTGGCACTGGGATTGAAACCGATTGTCGTCATCAACAAGATCGACCGCCCCGGCTCACGGCCGGACTGGGTGATCAACCAGACTTTCGACCTGTTCGACAAGCTTGGCGCAAACGAAGAACAGCTGGATTTCCCGGTGGTCTACGCCTCCGCACTGAACGGTTTCGCCATGCTCGATGCCAGCCAGCCGGGCACCGACATGCGCCCGCTGTTCGATGCCATCCTCGAACACGTCCCGCAACCCAAGGTGGATGCCGAAGCACCGTTGCAACTGCAAATCTGCTCGCTGGATTACTCCAGTTACGTCGGCCGGATCGGCATCGGCCGGATTACCCAGGGTCGCCTCAAGCAAGGCCAGGAAGTCGCGGTGATGTACGGCGACGAAGCACGTGGCAAAGCCCGAATCAACCAAATTCTCGTCTTCAAAGGGCTGGAACGCGAGCAGACCACGCAGGCCGAAGCCGGCGACATCGTGCTGATTACCGGGATCGAACAGGTTGGCATTGGTGTGACGATCTGCGAAACGGACAAGATCGTCGCGCTGCCTCCGCTCAAGGTTGACGAGCCGACGCTGACCATCAATTTCCAGGTCAATACCTCGCCCTTCGCTGGCAAGGAAGGCAAATTTGTCACCAGCCGCCAGATTCGTGAACGTCTCACCAAAGAACTGCTCGCCAACGTCGCGCTGCGTGTGGAAGATACCGACGATGCCGATGTGTTCCTGGTTTCCGGCCGGGGTGAGTTGCACCTAACCATTTTGCTGGAGAACATGCGCCGTGAAGGTTACGAAATGGCCGTTTCCCGGCCGCGCGTGATTTTCAAGGACATCGATGGCGTGAAAAGCGAGCCTTACGAACTGCTCACCGTCGATGTCGAAGAAAACCATCAGGGCGCGGTGATGGAAGAACTCGGCCGTCGCCGGGGTGAACTGCAAGACATGCAACCGGACGGCAAAGGGCGTGTGCGGATTGAATACCGCATCCCGGCGCGTGGCCTGATCGGTTTCCAGGGCGAATTCCTGACGCTGACGCGCGGTACCGGCATGGCCAGCCATATTTTTGACGATTATGGCCCGATGGCTGGCGACATGGCGGAACGGCGCAATGGCGTGCTGATTTCACAGGAAAACGGCATGGCAGTCGCCTATGCCCTCTGGAAGCTGCAGGATCGTGGCCGCATGTTTGCTTCGCACGGTGACCAAGTTTACGAAGGCATGATCATCGGCATCCACAGCCGCGACAACGACCTCGTGGTCAACCCGATCAAGGGCAAGCAGCTCACCAACGTGCGCGCTTCGGGAACGGACGAAGCCGTGCGCCTCGTGCCGCCCGTGCAGCTCACGCTTGAATCCGCCGTTGAATTCATTGCGGATGACGAACTGGTTGAAATCACGCCGAAGTCGATCCGCCTGCGTAAACGTTACCTCACGGAAAACGATCGCAAACGCATGAGCCGCGCTGCGGCGGCCTGATAAAGGCTTTTTGCCCCCCCCGTTCATGCTGACGCAACGGCGCGCTGCCGTGCGTTGGGATGGTGGGGGGGGTTACATCACACACATCAGCACCGCCAGGCGTTTGATGCCTAACCGCCTAGTGCCTGAATCCGCCCTTCATGGCTGACTTCCAGCCATAAACACTCCCCGTTTTTCGGCTTCACGCCCAGCATCGCGCTGCGCGGCAAGCCCCGGATGTGGCGCGTCAGCACATCGAGCACCCAGCCATGGCTGATGACCAGCAAACAGCCATCGGCCGATGCTGCCGTAACCCTTACGCCCCTTGCAATTCCTGCGATTTCTTCGAGTGCCGCCAGCACACGCACGGCGAACGTATCCATGGTTTCGCCCCCTTCAAAATCGGTGGCCGGATTACGCTTGAGTATCTGTTGCAACAGCACCGGATTCAATTCAGCCAGTTCACTTTTGGGCACACCCTGAATGATGCCGAAATGCCGTTCCTTGAGCCCGTCATGACATTGCGGCGCAGGCAAACCCCACTGTGCGGCAATGATCTGTGCGGTTTCCAGCGCGCGTATCAGCGGGCTGCTCCAGACCTGGATAAAACCGCAGCCGCAACCACTATCCGCACGTTGTGTCAGCAGTTGTACCGACATTTCACGTGCCTGCCTGCGTCCTTCGTCGTTGATCAGCACATCGCTCCAGCCCTGCAAAATGCCTGCGGCATTCCAGTCGGTTTCACCGTGACGTGCCAGACACAGTTTCATGGGCGGTTTCACATGCCTTTGACCGCATAAATACAGGGCAAATTGCGCCATGCCCCTTCGACATCCATGCCGCAGCCAAAAACATAGCGATTGGGCAGGCTTACGCCGACAAAATCAGCGGTAATCGGTTTGGCGCGCCCCAATACCTTGTCGGCCAATACGGCGGTCACGACGTCTGCCGCACCATTGGCCAGCAGACGTTCCCGGATAGCCGCCAGCGTAATGCCTTCATCGAGGATGTCATCGAGCAGCAACACGGTACGCCCGGCCAGGCTGGCATGGGTATCCTTGACCCAGTTGATCTCACTGCCGCTGGTTTTGTTGCCATAACGCGAAGCGTGGACATAATCACATTCGAGCGGAAAGGCCAGATGCGGGATGAGCTGGCCGGCAAAAACCACCGCACCGCCCATCACTGTGACCACCAGTGGATGAGCATCTGCCAGACGCGCACCGATCTGGGCGGCAAGCCGGATAATCGCGGCCTGGATTTCGTCAGCCGAACAGATCAGGTCGGCTTCATTGAAAACACGCCGCGCCTGCTCGGGTGTCATGGCTGCCCCCGCGTGTCCAGATAGGCGGCAAACGCCGCGCCAACTTCCGGATGACGCAGGCCGAATTCCACCATCGCCTGCAGGTAACCGATCTTCGAGCCACAATCGTAGCGCACGCCGTCGTAACGATGCGCCAGCACCTGTTGTTCGTTGAGCAACGCGGCGATGCCGTCGGTGAGCTGGATCTCGCCCCCCGAGCCGGGCTTGACGTTTTCCAGATAATGAAAAATGCGGGGCGTAAGTATGTAACGCCCCACCACGGCCAGCGTCGACGGTGCCTCTTCGGGCGTCGGCTTTTCCACGATGGCGCTGATCTGTTCCAGCCGCTCGGCCAGCGGTCTGGCAGCGACGATGCCATAGCTGCGCGTGTCCGCACGCGGCACGTCCTGCACACCCAGCACCGAGCATTGATAGTAGTCATAGGCATCGACCATCTGCTTCATGACTGCGGGCTGACCATCGAGCAAATCGTCGGCCAGCAACACGGCAAAGGGGTCGTTGCCGATCACCGGTTTGGCGCACAGCACGGCATGCCCCAGCCCCAGCGCCTCGGACTGACGGATGTAGATGCAGTTGATGTTCTTCGGCAGCAGACCACGCACAAAATCCAGCATTTCCTGCTTGCCGCGCCGTTCCAGTTCGCTTTCCAGCTCGTAAGCCTTGTCGAAATGATCTTCAATCGAGCGCTTGCTGCGCCCAGTGACAAAAATCATGTCGCTGATCCCTGCGGCAACGGCCTCTTCCACCGCAAACTGGATCAAGGGCTTATCGACGATCGGCATCATTTCCTTGGGGCTGGCCTTGGTCGCTGGCAAGAAGCGCGTGCCCAGGCCCGCAACCGGGAACACGGCCTTGGTGACTTTTTTCATGCGTGCAATATCTCCAGTAGTTGTGTTTCGTCGAGAATGGCAATGCCCAGTTCATTCGCCCGCTCGAGCTTGGAACCGGCCTCGGCACCCGCGACCACATAGGTTGTTTTCTTCGACACCGAACCGGCCACCTTGCCGCCCAGTGCTTCAATGCGTTGTTTGGCCTGTTCGCGCGTCAGATTCGGCAAGCTGCCGGTGAGTACGAAAGTTTGACCACTGAGTGCGGCAGCCACCTGCGCGACCGGCTCGACATCTGGCCAATGCACGCCCGCAGCACGCAGTTGCGCGATGACTTCACGGTTATGCGGCTCGGCGAAGAAGTGCAGAAGGGAACCGGCCACCACCGGGCCGACATCCGCCACCTGGGCAAGCGCGGCCTCATCGGCGGCGAGCAGCGCATCCAGGCTGGCAAAATGGCGCGCCAGATCCTTGGCCGTCGCCTCCCCCACGTTACGAATACCGAGCGCATAGATAAAGCGCGCCAGTGTGGTGGCCTTGCTCTGTCCAATGGCGGCCAGCAGATTGGTCGCTGATTTTTCGGCCATGCGCTCCAGCGAAACGAGTTTTGGCAGTTCGAGCTGATACAGGTCGGCGGGGGTTTTGACGAGGTCGAGATCCACCAGTTGTTCAACCAGTTTGTCGCCCAGTCCTTCGATATCCAGCGCCAGACGCGAGGCGAAATGCAGCAGAGCCCGCTTGCGCTGTGCCGCGCAGAACAGGCCGCCCGTGCAGCGGGCAATCGCTTCATCTGCGGGCTTTTCGATGGCTGAAGCACACACCGGGCAAACCTGCGGCATGAGGAATTCAGGCACCATGAGCGGACGACGTTCCGGCACAGAACCGACGATTTCCGGAATCACATCGCCCGCCCGCCGCACGATCACCGTATCACCCACCCGCACATCCTTGCGACGCACCTCATCTTCGTTGTGCAGCGTGGCATTGGTCACCGTTACCCCGCCGACAAACACCGGCTGCAAACGCGCCACGGGGGTCAGTGCGCCGGTTCGTCCGACCTGAATTTCAATAGCCTCGACGATCGTCAAGGCTTCTTCCGCCGGATATTTGTGCGCCACCGCCCAGCGCGGTTCGCGGGTGACAAACCCCAGTTGCTGCTGCAGATCCAGCGCGTTCACCTTATAGACCACCCCATCAATATCGAAGGACAGGCGGTCGCGCAGGCGGTGGATGTGTTCGTGAAAAGCCACCAGCCCCGCCGCACCGTGTGCGACCACACGTTGCTCGCACACGGGCAAGCCCAGGGCAGCAAGCCGGTCGAGCAGCTCGGCATGGGTTGCTGGCAGCGGCCAGCCCTGGGTTTCTCCCAGGCCATACGCATAAAAAGAGAGCGGTCGCTGCGCGGCGATCTTGGGGTCGAGCTGACGGATGCTACCCGCCGCGCCGTTGCGCGGATTGACCAGGATGGCGCGTCCGAATGCGCGCTGACGGGCGTTGTAACGCTCGAAATCTGGGCGGCTCATGAAGATTTCTCCGCGCACCTCAAGCACCGGCGGCAGTGCAGCGGCATCCCCCGTCAGGCGCAATGGAATGCGTTTGACGGTACGCACATTCTGCGTGACATCCTCCCCGCGTTCGCCATCCCCCCGCGTGACGGCCTGCACCAGCAGCCCCTGTTCGTAACGCAGATTGATTGCCAGCCCATCAAACTTCAGCTCGGCAACGTATTCGACCGGCGCATCGGTTGCGCTCAACCCCAGTTCGCGGCGCACCCGCGCATCGAAGGCACGCGCGCCGCTGGCTTCGGTATCCGTTTCAGTGCGGATCGAGCGCATCGGCATGGCATGGCGCACCGCGACAAACTGCGGCAAGGCCGCACCACCGATGCGCTGCGTGGGGGAATCGGGGGTCACCCGATCGGGGTGAGCGGCTTCCAGCGCCTGCAATTCGCAGTACAGACGGTCGTACTCGGGATCAGGCAGCAGCGGCTGGTCGAGCACATAATAGGCATGATCATGGCGCGCGATTTCGGCGCGCAGAGCCGCAAGCTGACGGGTGATCTCAGGCATACAGACGCATCGCCCGCGGTTCGCCGGGGGGAATCTGATGGGTCGTCATCTGCTGTTGCAGCTCACCGATTTTGCTGCGAATCCGCCCCAGCACATCATCGGCCAGCGGCTTGCGCTGCTCGTCGACGATCACGGCCTCCAGACGGCCGACCATATGATGTGCTAGCTGGGTCATGCGGTCGAAAGCGGCGACACCATCGGTCACCAGAGGCACATCCAGGGTCAGGCTCAAACCGCCGACATGCGTCATGTCTTCCACCCCGGCCTGCGCGGGCAAACCAAGGGTGAACACGGTGCGCCCCCTGGCATCCACCGCATGCAGCAGATCATTGCCAGCACTCTGTTGCCGATCGAAACGCCGCATCCCGGCCATTTCCGCAAGCTGCATGATGGCTTCGAGCGACAGCCCCTTGCCTTCACGCTGAACCAGATTGAGCGACAAACGCCAATCCACCGCCGCACAAAATTCATCCAGCGATCGCGCCCGCACCAACACATCGGCCACCACGGGAACGATGGCCTGTGCCTGATATTGCGTGGCCAGCTGGCGCACGCCATCGCAATACAGGGCAAGATCATCCGCCGCAACCGGGCCATGACGATCCGCCAGTTGCAAAGCCCCCACGAGACGACGATAGCTGTTGGCATCGTTGGCCTGCAGTCGCTGCCAGCGCGCCGTATTCTCGTCGAGCCCGCTCCAGACGATGCGGTTGGCCAGACGGTTGAGTATCTGGCGTTGCGCCGCCCAGAACAGCGGCGCGGAGACGAGTTCCGGCGCGTTGAGATGCACGATGCAGTCAGTTACCGGATCTGCCAGCGCCAGCGGCGGCTCCCGATCAACCACCGTATCGAGCACCGGGAGCTCCTCATCGATTATTTCGATGGTTTCCCCGGCCGTCAGGCCCGGTTCATCGCGGCTGACCACCCCGGCCACAATTTCCAGCGGACTTTCAGGATCAGGAGTGAACACGGCAGGGGACTCGGCAGACGGCGCGGACAAAGCATCCGTCACAGGTTCGATGCCAGGTTCGATTCGTGTGACTGCCGTATCCCGCATTGCTGCCGGCGTGTCCTGCCCCTGTGTCACCATGGCCTCGCCGGATGCTTCTGGCGCATCTAGCACATCTGGCACATCGGCTGGCAGGATGAACACAGGCTCTATGCGTTCATTGCGCTCAGGCACAGCAACGGTCGCCACAGGCGCATCAGTGGGTGCGGCTGCAACAAACGCCTCGGGCTGTTGCGCCAGCGCAGGCGCGGCGGGCGTAACAGCCGGTTGCGGCGCAGGCACGGCTGCTTCGCGCATCAGGACATCTTTTTGCTGGCTGCGAAACACGTCCTGCGCCTGTTTGCGATGGCGGCGTTCCTGCCAGAGGTTGTAAGCCCAGACGCCACCCACCGACAAAATACCGATGACGATCAGACTCCACTGCAATTCGGTCATTCCATGCCACATTGCCATCAGACATTCCCTCCATCCACACCTTCAGTCATGCGTAGTGCTTCTTCCATATCAACCTCGACCACGCGGGAAACGCCCTGCTCCTGCATGGTGACACCCACCAGTTGCTCGGCCATTTCCATGGCGATCTTGTTGTGACTGATGAAAAGAAACTGCGTTTGTGCCGACATCCGTTTGACCATATGACAAAAGCGTTCGGTATTGGTGTCGTCCAGCGGCGCATCCACCTCATCCAGCAGACAAAACGGTGCCGGGTTGAGCTGGAACATGGCGAACACCAGTGCCGTGGCCGTCAGTGCCTTCTCACCCCCCGAGAGCAGCTGGATGCTGCTGTTCTTCTTGCCCGGCGGCTGCGCCATGACTTGCACGCCGGAATCGAGAATTTCTTCACCGGTGATGATCAGCCGCGCTTCGCCCCCACCAAACAGCTGCGGGAACAGAATGCCAAACTGACGATTGACGGTGTCATAGGTTTGTTGCAGCTGCTCGCGTGTTTCGCCATCGATGCGCCGTATCGCATCCTCCAGCGTGCCGATGGCCTGGTTGAGATCGGCCGACTGGGCATCGAGAAAGCCCTTGCGCTCACGCGCCGTTTCCAGCTCTTCCAGTGCCGCCAGATTGACCGGCCCGAGTGCCTCGATCGCCTGTAGCAGACGGGTGATTTCAGCCTGCATCACGCTTTCACGCAGATTCGGCGTTTGTTCAAGCTCCGCCAGCAACGGGGTTTCATCCGCCTCGCCATGCACGTTGGCCTCAGCCAGCCGCTGGGTGTATTGCTCCTCGTTGAGCTGCGCTGCCTGCGCCTTCAGACGCAGATCGTTGATGCGATCACGCAACGGATGCAGCCCCTGCTCCAGACGCAGGCGATCCTCATCAAGCCCGCGCAGTGCGGCGGCCGCCACTTCCAGCGCATCCCGCCGCCCTGCCAGCAAGGCCTCGCGCTCCTGCCGCCCGGCCAGCGCGCCCTGCAAACGATCCTGCTGTGCGGCATCGCTGATGTGGCTGCGCTCCTCTTCTGCCGTCAGTTTCTGTTCGGCAATGCGTTCGAGTTGCTGACGTGCGGTTTCACGCGCCCGGGCGTTGTCTTCAAGTTTGCCCGCGCACTCACGTTCGGTAAAACGAACTTCCTGCGCTTCACGCGCCAGCGTCTGCTCCTGGTTGCGTGCCTCGCGCAAGGCCGATTCACGCACGTTCAAGGCGGCCATCGCCTCCTCCAGGCGGGCACGCGCGAGGTCAAGACGTTCGCTGCAATCCGCGCCCTCCTCCTCGGCACGCATCATGCCCATGCGCTCGTTTTCTTCACCCGCATTGATTTCCGCCAGATCACGGTCGATCTGGCTGGCACGCTCTTCAAAACGAGCCTGCGCCTGCGCGAGCTTGAGCGCGTCGACCTGGGCGGCATGTGCGCGATTCTGCGCGTCCTGCACGCTACGACGGGTGGTGGTCAGCTGCTGCTGGGCATCCGCCAGCTCGCGTTCCGCCTCACTCTGCGCCTCGCGTGCCAGCGCTTCATCCTGGGTGCGCTGCTCCAGCAAGGCTGCCAGTTCCTCAAGCTCACGCTGACGTTCGATGACCCCATGCGTGCGGACATCGGGCACATACAGCACCAGCCCCCGCCGCGACAGCAGATGTCCTTCACGATTGACCCAGGCCTGCCCATCGGCAAGAGGCTGCGTGGCCAGACCCGCCAGGTCATCGCTCACCCGGACATCGGCCAGCCATTCGTCGAGCACCCCCGCCAGCGCGGCATCGTCACAACGCACCCGTGCGCGCAGACTCTCTGCCGCCGGTGCGGAGGAAGCGACTGGCGAATTCCCGGCATCCGGCAACACCAGGGCAAACAGCACCGGAGCAGGCTCGAGCAATGCTTGTGCGGCGGTTTCGCGACTGGTGGCGAGCGCGGCCAGTCGCTCACGCAACACGGCTTCAACGGCGGTTTCCCAGCCCGGCTCGACCTGGATCGAACGCCACAACGGTGCGGCCTGTGTCAGCCCACGCTGCGCCAGCCATTCAGCCAGTTTTTCAGCCCCGCCGTTTTTTTCAACGCGACGCTGCAACTGTTGCAGGGCATCATGCCGGGCGCGGGTTTCCGCCAAGGCGCGATGCGTCTGTTGCATCCGCTCCCGCGCAGCCCGCTGCTGTTGCTCCAGCCCCGGCACACGCGCCTGCCACTCGGCCAGCTGATCCTGCTGCAACGCCAGTGCTTCTTCAGCAACTGCCTGCGCCTCCTGGCTGGCGGCCAGGCGCAGCGGATCGGGCTGACCCAACTGCATCCGCTCGATATCGAGCCGCGCCCGGCGCTGGGCGTAATTTTCCAACGCGCGCAAGGCATGGCTGCGATTGGCATCGCCTAACCGCACCCCTTGCTCGGCTTCATTCACCGCATGACGCGCAGCAGAAACCGTTTCGCCCGCATGGCGTACCGCATCTTCCGCCTGTGGCAGCCGCCCGGCGGCTTCTTCGTGACGCGCCACACTGGTCTCGGCACGCATTTGGGCGTTATCGAGCAGCGACTGCCAGCGTTCCGCCTCGGTATCCAGACCGACAATCTGCGTTTTCCAGTGCGCGTCTTCGGTGGTCAGCTGGATCAAACGGGCTTCGAGCTTCTGACGTGAATCGCGCATGTGAGCGATTTCCGCCTCCAGACGACTGACTTCCGCATTCGCGGTATACATTTCCCCCTGCGCGGCGTGCAGCGCATCGCTGGCGGCAAAATGTTCGCTGCGCGAGGCTTCAAGACGCGCCTCCAGCTCACGCAGCTGCGCTGTTTCGGCATCAAGACGCAAGGCACTTTTCTCGACTTCCTGAACCAGCCGCTGGTGATCCGCACGCGCATCATTGCGTTTCTTCAGCCACAGCAACTGCTGACGCCGGTCGTGGCGTGCCTTGAGATCATGATACTGGCGAGCGATCTCGGCCTGGCCTTCAAGGCGGCCGACCTGACCTTCCAGTTCGTTGCGGATATCTTCAAGACGCAGCAGATTCTCGCGGGCATCGGAAAGCCGGTTTTCGGTCTCGCGGCGACGTTCCTTGTACTTGGTTACGCCCGCTGCTTCTTCGAGGAACATCCGCAGCTCTTCAGGCTTGGCCTCGATGATGCGCGAGATCATGCCCTGTTCAATGATGGCGTAAGCACGCGGCCCCAGCCCCGTACCGAGGAACACGTCGATCACATCGCGCCGCCGCACCTGCAGATTATTCAGGTAATAGCTGGAATTCCCGTCGCGGTCGAGCACCCGTTTGACGGCGATTTCGGCGTATTGCGACCATTGGCCGGCGGCACGCCCCAACGCATTATCGAAAACCAGCTCGACACTGGCACGCCCTACGGGCTTGCGTGAGCCGGAACCATTGAAAATGACATCCTGCATCGACTCGCCGCGCAGCGCGGTGGCTTTCGACTCACCCAGCACCCAGCGCACGGCGTCGATGATATTGGATTTGCCACAGCCATTCGGGCCGACAACACCCACCAGCTGCCCCGGCACCAGCACCGTGGTGGGATCGACAAATGATTTGAAACCGGCAAGTTTGAGCTTGGTCAGGCGCACGGCAGATTTTTGTGAGAAGTCAGGGGCAGCCTTCCAGAAAGAGCCAATCAACCAATCAGCCAATCCGGACGGAATCGCCCATTATAATGAAAACCCTGTCGTCAGCCGCTGCACACGCTGGCATTGCCCACTCTTTCTTCCTATTCCATCGCCATGCCCAGCCTACCTGTCAAAACCCTGGAAACCTTTGCCAATCCGGCAACCCATCGAGACTATCAGATCCACATGGAAATCCCTGAATTCACCTGCCTGTGCCCGAAAACCGGCCAGCCGGATTTCGCCACACTGATCCTCGACTATGTGCCGGACAAACTCTGCGTGGAACTGAAAAGCCTCAAGCTCTATAGCTGGAGCTTCCGCGAAGAAGGCCATTTTCACGAGGATGTCACCAACCGCATCCTCGACGACCTCGCCAAAACCCTGAAACCGCGCTACCTGCGTCTGACCGCCAAGTTCTATGTACGTGGCGGCATCTTCACCAACGTCGTAGCCGAGCATCGAAAAAAAGGCTGGACACCCGCACCCCGGGTGGATCTGGCAAATTTCGACACACAGTCAAACACGCGGGGCTGAGTCTTTTTGAGATAAATCCTGGCTTACCCGAAACAGGCAAAATGCCGTTGCAGCACCCGTCGAATCATGGATAATTAACTTGCCGGTAAATTCTCACCGGCTGAGCAGAACATTTCACTGAGTTCGCTGATACAGCTGTCAGCGATCATTCATCCTCATTCCAGGAGACCACACATGAGCAACGGCATTGGGTTGAACGAAGTCAAGGCGGTGTATAACGGAGCCGAAGGTGATTTATGGGAGCTGATCATGGGTCACCAGATCCATATTGGCGGCTTTCAGTCATCGATGGATCTTTCCGAACGTGCCGCGATCAGTGGTGCGCCGCATGGCATAGACCTTTGCAGCTGCAATGGCGCAGGCATGCGCTTCCTGACCCGCTTTCGCAATGTTGCCCGGATGACGGGCGTTGATGCCTCGATCACAGTGATCGAGCGTGGTCGCCAGCGCTGCATCGAGGAAGGTCTAGGAGATCGGATTGAGTTTATCCATGCCGATGTCACACAAAGCGGCCTTGCCGATGCCACTGCCGATTTTATCTGGGGTGAAGATGCCTGGTGCTATGTCGTCGACAAACCCGCCCTGATTCACGAAGCGGCACGCCTCGTCAAACCCGGTGGCACCATCGCCTTCACCGACTGGGTGCAGGGTTCGGTCGCCATGTCCGCCGAAGAAAGCCACCGCTTTCTGGCCTTCATGAAATTCCCCAATGTCGAGTCGATTCCCGGGTACACCCAACTGCTCCAGAGCAATGGTTGCCAGGTGATTGAGGCCAGCGACACCGGACGTTTCGACCCCTACGTCGATCTTTACCTGAACATGGTCGACAAACAACTGACCTATGACGCACTGCGCATACTCAACTTCGACACGGCCATGCTGAGTGCCGTTGCTGCAGAAATGATGTTCCTCAGCCAACTGGCCAAAGCCGGCAAGATCGCCCAAGGGCGATTCATCGCCAAAAAGTCTTGACCTTTGTTTCGCACCGCCCACCACTTCAAGCGTGGGCGGTGCATTTCACCGCTCGAGATCCTTATGCACTGGCTCTATCTGTTTGCGGCAATCGCCTTCGAAGTTTCCGGCACCACCTGCATGAAGCTCTCCGAAGGCTTCACCCGGCCGTGGCCCTCGGTCGGCATTTTCGTTTTTTACTGCCTGAGCATCGTCAACCTGACTCTGGCCGTCAAAACAATTGAAATCAGCGTTGCCTACGCCATCTGGTCGGCGGTTGGCATTGCCGTCATTGCCAGCATAGGGGTCATTTTCTTTCACGAACAACACACGCCGATGCGCCTGTTTTTTCTTGCCGTCATCATCATCGGCGTAATCGGCCTCAATCTCAGCGGCAGCCAAACGGGCGTTTGACAAGGCTTTTCAGCATTTTCATCCGCTATAATCGGTGGGTTGAATTACACGGGAACACAACATGGGTTTTCTTTCCGGCAAGCGCATCCTCATCACCGGCCTGCTTTCCAACCGCTCGATCGCCTACGGCATCGCCCAGGCCATGCACCGTGAAGGTGCTGAACTCGCCTTCACCTACCAGAGTGACCGCGTACAGGATCGCGTCGCCAAACTGGCCGCCGACTTTGGCAAACCGCTGCTCTTTCCCTGCGATGTCGCCGAAGACGCACAAATCGACGCGCTGTTTGCCGGTATCACCCAGCAATGGGGCTCTCTTGACGGCCTCGTCCATTCGATTGCTTACGCGCCCAACGAAGCCCTGGAAGGCGATTTCCTCGACGGCATCTCGCGTGAAGCCTTCCGCATCGCGCACGACGTGTCTGCCTACAGCTTCCCGGCACTGGCCAAAGGCGCGCGTCCGCTGATGAAAGATCGCCACGGTGCATTGCTTGCCCTGAGCTACCTGGGTGCCATACGCACCATGCCCAACTACAACATCATGGGGCTGGCCAAAGCCAGCCTGGAAGCCTCGGTGCGTTACATGGCCGCCAGCCTCGGCCCGGAAGGCACGCGCGTCAATGCCATTTCAGCAGGCCCGATCAAGACTCTGGCCGCCTCCGGCATCGGCAGCTTCGGCAAACTGCTTTCCTACAACTCGCACCACGCACCGCTGCGCCGCAATGTCACCATCGAAGAAGTCGGCAATGCCGCCGCCTTCCTCTGCTCCGACCTGGCCAGCGGCATCACGGGTGAAATCATGTTTGTTGATGGGGGTTTCAATACCACTGCCCTGGGGAATGCGGATCCGATGGCAAACTGAGCTGAGTTGTTACGTTGATGCGTTGATGCGTTGAAACCTTGATTGCATCATTCTGACGCACGACAAAAAGCCCGCTTTCGAGCGGGCTTTTTGTCGGCTTAACTACAGAATTCCACAGAACCCCACAGAATCAAGCACGCATCAAAATCACGGCTTTTCCTTGTTTTCCAGCAGGCTCTTGTTGATTTCAGCCGGGAATTTCCCCCGCAAGGCCGCCAGCCATGCAGAGAACTCCTCTTCTGCGACGATCCGTGCGTAGTTCTGCCGCAAGCGCTGGGTCAAGGCTTCGTTACCCGCACTGACCTCATAAGGCTTCACCTGACTGATGCGATACAGCGCATAGCTGCCATCAGGTTGCGTCAAGCCAGCGTAAGCGGGCAGATGCGCCACAGGCGTCTTGAAAATGGCACGCAGGGCATCCGCAGGCAGTTTACCTGCCTCGGCACGACTCACATTCTGTGCCGCACCCCATTCCGTGGTGACTGACTCACCTTTGCTCAGCCTGGCCAAACGCTGCTCGCCGTCCTTCTGTGCAAGTTTGCTGGCTTCATCGTGAACCAGACGTTTTTCTATGGCCGGTTTGACCGACTCGAAAGACATCTGTTTGGCAGGCATATGCTCCAGCACACGCGCCGCCAGCAGGGTATTCGGTGCGACCTCAATGGCCTCGGTGTTGCGCTTGTTCTTGATCGCATCATCGCCATACAGTGCGCCGATCAATTTTGCATTGGCCAGCAGGCCGGTATTGCCGCTACGTCCCAGCCAGGCACTTTGCTGAATGGGGAGGTTAAACTTCTCCGCCGCAGGCTTGAGACTGTCGGACTGCTCATACACCGTGTTGGTAAACGATTCGGCCAGTTCACTATATTTCTTGACGGCTGCCTGACGCTTGAGATCCGCCGCAATCTCGTTCTTCACTTCGGCCAAAGGCCGGACTTGCCCGCCCTTTTCACCAGTGAGGCGGATGATGTGAAAACCAAAGTCCGAGCGTACCAGCCCGCTGATTTCATTCGACTTGAGTGCGAAAGCCGCGTCCTCGAAAGGCTTGACCATCGCCCCACGCATGAACCAGCCCAAATCCCCCCCCTTCGATGCCGAACCAGGATCCTGCGAGTTTTCTTTGGCCAGGCGGGCGAAATCTGCTGGCGTGCGTTTCACCTGAGCCAGCAGCGTCTCAGCCTGGGTCTGCGCGGCTTTCACCGCGGCTTCAGGCGCATCCTTGGCCACCGTAATGAGGATATGGCTGGCCTGCCGTTCTTCCTTTGTATGGTAATGCGCGATGTTCTTCTGATAGGTATCGGCAACTTCCTTGTCACTGACCACCATCTGCCCGGCCAGCGCATCCTGGCTAAGAAGCAGATATTCAGCGCGCAATTGCTCCGGGGTTTCGAAAAGCTTGGGATTGGCGTCGTAGAATTTCTTCGCGGCATCATCCGCCAGTTTGACCTGTGCATTGAATTGCTCAGGCTTGACCTGGGTTACGCTAACCTCACGAACCTCCTGCAGTGCCGCCAGCCAACGGTCTGCCGAAGCATGCGCCGGGATACCCCCTTCACGCACCGCCGAAACCACCTGTTGCAGTGAAATTTCCTGACGCAGCCGACGCTCGAATTCCTGTGAGCTCATGCCCTGCCCGGCCACAAAGGCATCATAACGGGCACGAGAAAACTTGCCGTCGTCCTGAAAGGCCGGGACGTTTTGTATGGCCTCACCCAACTGGGCATCGCCAATGAGCAGGCCCGATTTGCTGGCATATTGCGTCAGTACGCGCTGAGTGACGAGATTATCGAGGACAGCGCGACGCATTTCAGGCGTATCCAGCATCCCTGCCGGCAATTCACGACCAAACTGCTGACGCAGGCGATCCTGCTGATCACGCAACGACTGCTGGAATTCCTGCTGTGAAATCCTGGCGGAGCCGACACTGGCAATCACATCAGCGCCACCACTTTTGCCCACGAAGGACTCGATACCAAAAAATGCAAACGGCAAGGTAATCAACACAAGGAAACCTTGAACCACCTTGCGATTATTATGAATGTAATCAAACATGGAATATTGGATGCGTGGTTGCACAAAAGCGTGGATGCGAGCGGAAGGCTGACAACGGAATCAGGCTTTCCCCAGGGAAACGGGAATTCTAAAAGAAAACACGCGCCGAGGGTTGCCTTGCGGCGGTTCTGGGCGCGTGTCTTTCGGATGGTGGCACTACGCACCATCCAAGGCGGTAGCAGCGTTATTTCTTGGCTGCGGCCTTTTTCTTGCCAGCAACGGCGGACTTGAATGCAGCACCTGCCTTGAACTTCGGCACGGTGGTTGCTGCAATTTTGAGTTCCTTGCCGGTTTGCGGGTTGCGGCCTGTGCGCGCAGCGCGCTTCGAGGAACCGAAAGTGCCGAAACCGATCAAGGTGACCGTTTCCCCCTTGGCAACCACCTTGGTGATTGCTGCCAGAATTGCATCCAGTGCGTTGCCTGCTGCAGCCTTGCTGATGTCAGCTTCTTTTGCCGCGACTTCAATGAGTTCAGACTTGTTCATGGATATTCCTTTTAATTGTTTGAAAACCCTGCCTGTAAGCGCCAGTGTGATCACCCATGAGGTGATGGCTTGATGATTTTAACCCTGCCTTTAACGTTATGACAATGCACAAAGCGTGAAATACAGGGGTAAAACGGAGTTTTTTATGCTGCCATCCCAAAAAACAGTCTATCGTCGGCCAAGGTCAATGTGACGACGGGGCTTTTCGGTGCAGGGTGATCGGAATGGGTGCCCCCTGGCCGACCATCCCCTGTGCCATACCTGATGCGGAATGACCCTCCTCACTTTCCGGCGGCTCCGGATGCGGTTGCGGTGGCGGCAGATGCGCCACCTTGTTTTCCAGCAGACGCTGCTCATGACATATGAATTGCGCCATCAATTCGCCCATCGCCCGATAATAAGCCGGTGCCTTCTGATCCTTGAGCTTGTTGGCCAGATCAGGAACCCAGCTCGCTGGATGACGGTTGATGAAATCACGTTGCGCACGAATGAAATCATCCGGCGTTTCGTTCGTGGCAAGGGCTTCGAGCTCATGGAAGATCAGGTAATGCATGAACTCGAATTGCGTACTCAGATGGTCGGGCAATTCGTTTGCTTCGGTTCCGGCGGCGGTCAGACCAAAGTAGTTATAGAAACGCACCAGTTCTTCAAGCAGCCCCATGCGGGCATCGCCCTTGGCCGCACCGCTGTTGAGCGAACACGGCGGGCCATCCGTACCGCCGACATCGAACAGACGGGTAAATTCAACGGAAAGCTCATCGGTCTCACCCGCCTGCGCCAGCGCGTCCCAGTCAATCGCCTTTTCCAGTTCGGGGTGAATGGCACAGAAGGTCTCACGCGCCTGGCGGGCAATGTCGCCCGCACGAATCAGGTCGGTGAGCTCGCCTTCCGGATACTCCATCGCGGCCGCCAGAAAGCCATACGCCTGGCTGCGCTTCTGGTCGATGCTTTCTGCTGCTGTGTTTGCATTGCTCATTGGTCTATACCCATCCCATCAAAAAGAATGACGCGGAACAAACCGCGTCAAAACCTGCTGTCATGTTGTCACATGGCGGACAAGAGCTGCATGATACCGCAGACCTTGCCCGGCAAAACCCAGAATGGGGAGTTCAGTCAGCCACAGACTCAGACCTTGGCGACATCGAGCGCCGCCCCATGGGGAACGTGGCTGGGACCGCCGTAGAACATGCGATAGTGCAGCTGGCTGTAGCCTCCGGCCAGATGCAATGCCTTCCAGGGGGCTTCCACCGGCTCCTGCTGACCCTTCCAGTTCTTGAACTGGAAGGGCTCCCAGGCGTGATACATGATTACTTCACCCGGCGCACAGATGGCGGCGACCTTGACCATGCACTCGAAAGCACCGTGGTCGTTGAACACCTTGACCATGTCACCATCCTTGATGCCCCGCGCGTCCGTGTCCTTCGGATTCATCCAGCAGGCGGGCTGGCCGCGCTGCAGGCGCAACAGCAATTTGACATCGCGCCAGATGGAGTGAATCGACCAGCGGTTGTGTCCCCCGGCAAAACGCAAGGGATACTTGCTGGCGTGCATCGGTGACTCTTTATGACAGGGCAAAGCCTCGCCGCCTTCGATGAACCAGGGATGATCGATATAAAACTGCATACGTCCGGTGAGCGTCGGCCAAGAGGACTTCTTCTCGATCATGTCGCGATGCGCCCAGTGCGTATCCTTCGGGTCGTAATCTGAATAATTCTGGTTGATGATGCCCGGCCGCGCACTGGCGATCACCGGCACAGCCCCCATATCCAGTGCTTCACGGCCGGTACGCGCCGCCACGCTGGGGCTCTTCTCGAAAATCTCGTCCATGAAGCGCATCGGATCTTCCGGATCCAGCGGATCAAACTTGCCGTGATCGGTGTGATGGTCGTACACCTTGGTCAGATCGAGGGGCTTATCGTGCCAGCCCCGCACCGGGCCGATATTGCGCGCCTTGGCCCGTTCGGAAATCAGCTTGCTCATGCGTCCGAAAATTTCCCATTCATTCTTGGACTCACCCAGAGGCTCCGTCGCCTTGTCCGAACAGATGACATAAGGCACATAGGTCACGGCATACTTGATCCCCACCTTCTCGTAATAGGCGGCGGCTGGCAACACATAATCGGCAAACATACACGATGTCGTCATCTTGAAATTAACACCGACGATGATGTCCAGCTTGGGCCACAGATGTTTCTTGGCAATCTCCGGTGAAGGCCAGCGACGCAGCATGTTGCAACCCGTGAAGATATAGGCCTTGGGCGAGCGATCCTCACGCGGCGAAACCTTGATCCAGCCCTTGTCAATCGACTCACGCAAATAAGAAGACAGATCGCGCGGCAAGGTCTTGTCCTGCAGATGGGGCTTGTCCCACAACTCTTTGTAGCCGCCATGCACATAAAGGAAGACCATCAACGGTGTCCAGCCCTGCTTGTTGCTGACGTAAGTGTAGACATCCTCGTAATCACGCGGCGACATGCCCCGCACGGCCTTGGGAATCAGCTTGATTTTTTCCATAGGCGTGAGCGCGCCATCATTCAGTGCCCCCAACCCTTCCAGCCACCACCAGCTCATCACCTTGATACCGCCACCCTGTTTTCCTTGGTTGCCGGTCAGATCCATCAGCAACGCCATGGCGCGCTGGAACAGGTCGCTGTGATAGTGCTTGCAAGCCCCCCAGGAGGCATAAATCATCGAGCTTTTCGCCTGCGCCATTTCACGCGCAAAGGCACGAATGACGTTCGGATGAACATCGCTGATTTTGGACGACAGTTCGGGCGTGAACTCTTTGTCCAGCTTGGCCTTCAGTTTGTCGAAAACAGTTTCGCATTCCACCGTGGAACCATCGGCCAGCTTGACCTGACGCGTCCCCGACAGTGCCGGCTTGAGGCTACCCAGCTTGAGGCTGCGCCCCCCGTCGCCGTCACCCATACAACCCGGCGCAATGACAATCTTGTTCGTGGCCTCGTCCCAGAAATACAGGCCATTCTCGTCACCGCCCTTGACCACCTCATTGGCACGCAGGAAACGCTGGTTATCCTTGCGAACCAGAAAGGGGAAATCGGTCTGTTCAAGAACGTAATCCAGCTTGTAGAGTTTTTCTTGAATGATGTATTGCGCCGCCGCCAACCCAAATGCCGGATCGCTTTCCGGGCGCAGCTTCACCCACATGTCAGCATGCACCGTCGAGGGGCTGAGATCGGGCGAAATCACACACATTTTGGCACCACGATAACGTGCCTCATGCATGAAATGCGCTTCAGGGATCTTGGTATAAATCGGATTACCGACCCAGATCACGATGAAATCCGACAGATACCAGTCATCGGCCGAGCCTTCGGAGTTAAACATCCCCCAGGTCTGCACCAGACCCATCGGCATGTCGGACACCCCGGCCCAGGAGTCCATCTGCGTACAGTTCATGGCTTCGGTAAACCGCACGTCCCCCGCCGTTTCCGGGCCAAACCCGCCATTGGTCGTACCATCGTCAAAAATAATGGACTCGGTCCCCTGATCCACGGCCACATCAATCAGCTTGTCGCAGATGTCGTTGAGTGCTTCATCCCATGAAATCCGTTTCCACTTGCCTTCGCCCCGCTCACCCACACGCTTCAGCGGATACTTGAGACGCGATTCAGATACCTGCAAGGTGGTGTAGCACGCCCCCTTCTGGCAGCCACGCGGATTCATGTCCGGCACATCGGCGCGATGCGGCTCATAAATGGCGTTCTGTTCCTCGCGCCAGGCAATGCCATCGCGCACGTACACATCCCATGAACAGGCATCGCCACAGTTGGCGCGGGTGTGCGTCCCCTTGACGATCTTGTCCCACTTCCATTTCTCACGCCAGAGGTCGGAGTAATCGTTGTACTTGATTTTCTTGGCCAGCGTTTTCGGCTTCAACGCCGGGCCAGCCTTGATGGATGCAGGCGTTTTCGGCTTCAGGCTGTAAAGACCCAAGCCAGCGGCTGCGACGGCAGAGCCGACGA
Source organism: Sterolibacterium sp. (assembly GCA_018061005.1). GTDB lineage: Bacteria > Pseudomonadota > Gammaproteobacteria > Burkholderiales > Rhodocyclaceae > Sterolibacterium. The sequence goes on from JAGOVA010000022.1 coordinate 42,283, forward strand.
TAAAATTACGACGGGATACTTGCATGATTGATACTCTCCTGTCAGTCAGTATTCTTTTGGTAGATCATTTTCATTCCGAAAATCCGCTGTTCAAGCCCAGCTCAGCGACTGCGGATTGACATCAAAGCCGCCGAACATGTCGTTCCAGCGATAGGCGATGAGTAGATCCATCAGTTCAGACTTGCCGCCCTTGCGGACTTTCTCGCGTTCTTCCTTGAG
>JAGOVA010000078.1 GCA_018061005.1 Sterolibacterium sp.
ACACACCAACAAGCACCCACACCTATCGGTTGTCCAGTTTTTAATGATCTTCGTTGCTCACCACCTAGTCGGTGGGCTTCGCTGCGTCAGCAGCTGAGGAAAAGAATTATAGGAAAGCTTTCAAGTCTTGTAAACCCCTTTTGAGAGATTTTTTTATGGTTTGTTTGTTTTTCCATTGAAATCAACGATCCAGACCAACAACGCAAGCTTGCTTGCTGCCATAATCGACGCGTGAAATGTCCTCCGGGTGCTTTTAATATGATCAAACTTCCTCTTCCAGACACCGATGCCTGGGTGTTGACGCTCTCCAAGCTTGAAATGCCCGTGTTGCGCCGCACCGCTCAGGAACTGGCCAGCCTGCGCGAGCATGCCGAAGAGGTCAATGCACGCACGCTGGCGGCTGTCATCCTGCAAGACCCGTTGATGACGCTGCGTGTCTTTGCGTATTTAGCCGAGCATCGGCGCAAGACGCAACTCACCGATGTCACCACCATCGAGCGGGCACTCATGATGATCGGTGTCGGCCCTTTTTTCAGGGATTTCGATTCACCGCTACTGATCGAAAATCATTTGAAAGATGCGCCCAAAGCACTACTCGGCCTTTTGCGGGTGATCACACGCTCGCGTCGCGCTGCTCACTGGGCGCACGACTGGGCCGTTCATCGACACGATCTGGATGCTGATGAAATCACGCTGGCCGCGCTATTGCACGATGTGGCCGAAATGTTGATATGGTGTTTTGCGCCAACGCTCGCACTGGAAGTTGAAGCCATCAAAGCGCATGATCCACAACTACGCAGTGCCTCGGCGCAGGTTCAGGTATTGGGCATCACTCTGCTTGAGTTACAGCAAGCCTTTGTACATTTCTGGGGTTTGCCCCATATTTTGACAAAACTGATGGATCACAGCACCCATGAAAACCCACGCGTCCAGAATGTTGCACTGGCCGTTGATCTGGCGCGCCACTCGTCCCAAGGCTGGAATGATGCAGCACTACCCGATGACCTGAAGGGTATACAAGCACTGTTGCACATTGGTGCGGACATGCTTCCCATGAAACTGGGGGTTGATGCAGAATGCCTGTCTGCCTTGCTGCCTCCGGAGCCTCCGGCGGCAGCGTAATGCCCTTCCTTTACTGACTGACCTGATGGAATGACCTCCATGACCGCAACCGTCCGCCCTGCAAAAAAATACATTCGCACGATGTCAGCGACAGAACGTTTCTCACTAGCAATCAACGAACTTTATCGTTACAACATCGTGGCACTGGCCGAGGGAACGGGCAACATCAGCCGCCAGCAGCTTCAGGATGCCGTCGAAGTCGCTGCAGCGCACAATCCAGGTGCCCGGGTTCGCCTGAAATCCTGGCTGGGATGGACGAAATGGGTAGACAGCGGCATCGCTCCGCAGGTGCATGAAATTCAGACCCCTGACTGGGATTGCAATAGTGAACGCGGTGCCGATTTCATGGATGGAAGTTTTGACACCCTGTCTGGCGGCCCCGTTTGCGATCTTTATCTGATCCCTGGTGAGATCACCCGTATTGTGGTGAGAGTCTTGCATGCCGCCATGGATGCCCGTGGTTTGCAGCATTTCGTCAAGGATATCTTCCGGGTGCTGCGCGGAGAATCCCCCATCGGTTCGGATTCGACGCTGACCGATCAGGATGTCAAACTCAAATTTCAGGACAAGATTCAAGGCACACAGGTCGACATGGAGTGCATGCCCATCCTCAAGCCCAGCACACATGACGGTGAAGCACTGCGCTATATCTGGCGACGCGCCATCGTCGAACGCAATATCAGCAGCATGCTCCCCAAAATGGCCATTTTTCTGGCGCAGCATGCGCGCCAACGCACGGATGCAGAAGGTGATGTCGGCTTTACCATCCCGGTCGATTTGCGTGGCCTGCGCGAAGACATCCACACGACCGCCAACATGACAGGTTATCTGCGCGTCAAAGTCACCCCGGATCTCACCGCCAAGAACGTCATGCAGCAGATCAATCAGGGAATCAAAGGTCATCTGGATTGCACCATCCCGCCGATCTTCAAGTGGGTTCCCTGGATACCGCTGTCGCTACTGATCAAGGACATGCGTACCAATGCCGACAAACTGCTCTACGCCAAAAACAAGGTTCTGCCCAGTGGGGGCATTGTTTCTATGGGTATGTTCAAGCCGGAGGACTATTCATGTCCGCAGTTCCAGGCCACGACCTGCATCGGCATACCGGGTTCAGTCGGCAAGATGAATGTCGTCATCATGAACCATACCGATCATACCGAGGTGGTTTTCTCAACCCCGGCCGCCTACAACAAAGACGGCCAACTCGACCAGCTCATCGAGGACTTTCGCCAGGCAATGCGTCAGTAATTCACGAATTTACGGATTTACAGACTCACTGAACCCCAGCAATCGATCTCACCGACAGCGATAGATGATAGTGCGCGTGCGAACCTCTGCGTGAGGCAAAGCCCAATCGCGTGCCACTTCCCGGGTATCCATGGTTTCGACCGACGAGAACCCGGCCGAGAGCAGATCGGCGCGGACATCCTCCCGTGTCCGCTCATCGTACGCAAACGCAGGGGGAGGATGAAAAAGTGACTGGCGCAAATTACTCAACACCTGCCCCAGCCCGCTGCGCGGCGGCTCATCATCCAGCGGAATGTAGTCGAAGAGATACTCTCCGCCTTGCGCATGCACGAATTGGGCGATGCTGCGCCAGATCGCCAACTGCGCTGCACGCTGGAAATACATCATGATGCCCTCGCTGACCACCAACGTCGGCTCAGCAGCAAAGGCAGAAAAATCCATGCGCGTGATGTCGCCTTCAACCAAGGAAAAATTGGCTCGCCCCAAGACTTCCTGGCCACGGGAACTGCTTTCCAGTTGCTCGCGCTTCAAAGCCACCACTTCCGGCAGATCTACCTCGAAATAACGATACACCGGGTTCTCGCTGAACATGCAGCCGCGCGGCGAAAAACCGGCAGCAATTTCAATCACCTGCCTGCAGGAAGACTGGCGAATCAAGCTGTCGATGGCGGTATGCCGATGCAACAGGTTGTGCTTGAGTGAAATCTTTTGCGGATTCAAACACCGGTACAGCAGCAGATACGCGTTAACGAAGCGGAAGATCCCTTCTGCGCCCGTCGGTGTCACGACATCAGCATAAGGCAGGCTCGCCCATTTCCAGGTCGCCGAGGTATACAGCGCCGAGTGAGGAATCCGTTGCTGGTTTTTCCCCATGATGTCATGGTTTTTCGCGTCGCTCACAGGAAGGCATCCAGGTGATGGGTCATGGCCTCAGGCGCTTCAACGGGGATGAAATGCCCACAATCCAGCACTTGCAAACGCGCATCCGGCAAAATCCGCGCCAATCGCTCACCGGCGGCCAGACAATCCGAATCACGACCATACAGACAAAGCACGGGCATTGTCAGGCGACGCAGCAGCGCATCCTCGATATCGTGTGCCGCCGCCACATCCGCGCGCAGGCTGCTTTGCAGAAAAAGATAATCCATACGCTCCTGCAAACGCTGCGCCGAACGACTACCCTGCATCATTTTCTGCCGGATCTCCGCCGGAAAACAACGTTCCAGTGCTTCACGACTATCCACGCCCGCCATACTCGGGTAGACATAACGGCTAGCCGGCAAAGGCGCGTCCACCAGCACGAGTTTAGACACCCGTTGCGGAAAACGCAGTGCGTAATTCATAGCCACCAGCGCACCATAACTATGCCCGACCAAGATCACTCCTTCCGGCTCGGCCGCGCATTGATGTTGCTCGATAATGCCTGCCAGATCGGTGGCCTGCGTATCCAGATCGTAACCGGTCGGCGTCATTTCGCTTTTACCGTGACCACGCTGATCGTAGAGCACCACCCGAAAACGCGTCGCCAGCTTCGCTGCTGCGGTGAAATACCAGGTTGCAATACTGCCAAAGACCAGCCCATGACACATGACCAGCAAAGGCCCAGATCCCAGTTGCTGGCAATTCAGGCGGACACCATTCGTCTCAAGCAAAGCCATGCCGCGCGCTCAATGCAAGGCCTGTGGCGCCGCAAGGTATTCCGCGACCACATCCGCCGCCTGCGTTGCGCCACCCAGACGCTTGAATGACTCCGCCAGTTGCTGCGCGTGCAGTCGAAACTGCGGCTCATGCAACAACCGCTGCATGGTTTCGCGGGCGACATTCACGGAAACCTTGCCATAACGCATGTACAACCCTGCCCCGGCATCAACAACCTGCTGAGCAATCACCGGCTGATCGTCGCGTATCGGCGCAACAATCAGTGGCAGGCCATACGACAAGCTTTCGCACACGGTGTTATGCCCCGCATGGCACACCACCGCCTTCATTTGCGGCAACAATGCCACTTGCGGCACACGCGGCTGGATGATGAAATTCTCCGGTGCTTTCGCCCGCAGCACTTCAGGGCCGACCATGATGACCTGCAAGGGAAGATCAGCCAGCGCCTCGATCAACACTTCGTAGAACCGCAGCCCGCGATCGCGACTGACGGTTCCGAGCGACACCAGCACCTTGTCCATCCCCGGCTCGAGCCGCGACCAGGGAAACTCGATGGCTTGTGGCCGATGCGTAAATGCGGGGCCGACGAAATGATAGGTGGCAGGATAACGCTCGTGCTGATCGCCCATCAGTTCCGGTGAAGAAAAGACGATCACGCCATAGGGTGAAAAATCCGGCCGATCAATAATCTTGTCCATGCCATAGTCTGCTTGCAGCGCGCGCAACTGCGCCACCACCCAGTTTTCGACCACATCGACATGCGACATCTTGAGAATGGAAGCCGTCGTCGTCACCAGGCTCAGCCACGGCACACCCAGTCGACGCGCCACGAGGGCACCGGCCAGCATCTGGTGATCGCACAGGATGATATCCGGCTGAAATTCGCGCACGATACGCTCCAGCGGCGCGAGCGAGCACCGAGCCAAAGGCAGACAGAAGTCCTCATACAAAAACTGGACACTCGCCAAGCCACGCACTTTTTGCGACTTTTCCTGCAGCCCGGCCATGAATTCTTCATCCAGCGGCAACGCCATGACTTTTGCAGCAGCCGGGATCAGATCGCCCGTCGCCACCGTATGCGCTGCCCAACGCACCTCATGCCCGCGCCGCTCCAGTTCGGCAGCCACAGATAACGCCGGATTAATGTGCCCGGTCAGCGGAGGAACCGTCAAAAGGATGCGTGCCACTGCGCCTCAAGCCTTCAGGTGGGCACGCACAAAATCGGCCAGATCACCCACCGTCAGCGCGATGATCTGTTCAATCTTCATACTGGACAACCACTCAAGAAAGCCGATGTGCTTGCCATAGTGTGCCTGGATTTTCTCGGCCACGCCCACAAACTCGATACTTTCCAGCTCCAGATCGTCGTTGAAACTGGTCGCTGCATCGATATCAAAATCCAGTATCCAGTCTTCATTGACCGTGGTACGGATGATGTCGATGATCTGTTCGAGTACCGTATCCTTGCTGTCTGCCATATTCAAATCGTCCAACCGATGATGTAATTGTCTCGCTTGCGCGTAGCGACCCATTGTTCATTGACACGCAGATTTTGTCCATCAATTTCGCGGATGACAAATTGTTTAGGGCGACCTTCCAGCCCGGTGCCCAGCTGTTTGGCCAGTGCCTCTTTGGCCACCCAGAAGCGGGTGACCCATTCATCACGCTCAAGCTGAGGCAAGCGGGCGATTTCCTCGTCGCTCATGGCCAAAGCGATGAACTCCTCACTACGCGTTTCGATTTTCTCGATATCGACACCGACCGGATGCTCCGCTGCCATGGCCAGTGCCAGCAAATCCTTGTGGGCAATCGAGACCTGCAGCAACTCATCGAAAGCCGCGCTGATATGCGGTGCCACTTGCGGCTGCCCCCGGTCATCGTTGCTGGCGAGGATTTCCTTGGGAAACAGATCGTAACGTCCCCGCTTGTTCCAGAGGTAAGCGCGTAGCGCATCCTTGACCGCCACACGCCCGTTCAACCACTGCCTGCGCCGACGCGGCGACACAGCCTCATATTCATGCATTTCCGGACGATTCAGGAAACGCTTTGCCAGATAATCACGCACGATGGCCGTGTCATAGCGGTCATGGAACAGCACCACCCCTTCCTCCAGCACCTCGCTGACCAGCTTCTGCTGAAGCTGCTTGGTCTGCATGAAGAAATCCCGATCCATCTGATAACGCCGTGTCTGCCAGCCCTCCATCGTCAAGACCACCTGACCATGTTCATTGAGCAACTGCTGATCGGTCACACAACTGACCCCATCGAGATGGCGCACCCAGATATGACAATCAAACTCACAGCCGACCTCGGGTTCTGCGCCATAAAAACTGATCCGATCCACACTGATCGGCATGGCAAGGCTATCCTTGTCCTGCTCCATCACCCAGTAACCCGCCAGTTGCCCCATATTATCGAGCAGCGCCCCCTTGCCGGAAGGCACCCGGATGGAGCCACTGATACCATTGTCGGCCATCGGCCCCAACTGCGTAATCCCTTGATACGCTGGGCCATGAAACATCCAGCGTTCTTCATATAGATGCTGGGCATCGATCGCAGCCGGACGCGGATTTTCAAAAGGCGCGGTGCGATGCCGCGAGCGACGCTCAAACACCCCACTCCGCTCCGCCTCGAACCCTCCCGTGGGCGCAGGATAATGGGCATCAATGACCGCCTTGGCTTTCATATAGCCTTCGATCGCCACCTCGATTTCCGGATACTGGTGCATCTGTAGATGGATGCCAATTTCCGTCGGTTGATCCACCACCAGCCAGTTGAAGGCATGAACCTCCTTGAAGCTGATCACCACAAACCCCGGCAGACAGGCTTCGATGGCTTCGCGCAACAAGGCAATTTCCATGGTCAGCGGCACCACAGGATGGCGATCGGCCACCACCGGCCAGCCAGGACGCTGTGGGTACAACTCATGATCCATCACATACGGAATATTGGACTGCACATCCAGCGTCTGCCGGATCAACTTTCTGAAAGGCGCGACCGGCGCGGCCTGAACCGTATTGGCAGGCATCGACGCTGGCGGGGACGAAGCAAGGTCCGGCTCACGCCGGTTACCCCGCGCCTTCTGGCGCTCACGCCACAAGGTTTGCACTTCAAGCCCGGCTTGATGAATATCGACCAGCGTTTGATTGAACAAATGCTGCAACGGATCGCCCTCCGTCTCCATCGACGGCAACAGCGCGCCCTGCGTGGCCATTTGTGTCGTTATTTGTGTCGTTATTTGTGCGGCTCTTTGTGCTGCCAGCGTGCTTTGCAACTGCAACGCATGATCGAGCTTGACCAGCGGCACACCGAGCCGCAGGCGGATGGAGTTCGATGAAACATCCGGTGTTTGCCGCACATCGCCCGCAAAACCGAGCAAGCTCAAATCCAGCTCCGCCCCTTCAACCCACAAAGCCGCGACCAGATGACACAATTGCTCCATGCCACTGCGTTTCGGCACATTGGCACTGATGGCCAGATGCGTGCGGTTCTTCAAAATATCGCCGACAAAGCCGACGAGACTCCCGGTGCCCACCTGGATGAAGGCACGAAAACCGGCGGCATACATGTTTTCAAGCAGTTGCCGAAAACGCACCGGCTGCAACAGATGCTCCAGTGCCAACTGCTTCTTTTCCTGCATCGAAGCCGGAAACAGATCGCCCGAAGTGGCCGACCAGACCGGCACATTCGGCTCAGATAAATCCGTCTCGTCATAAAAATCACGATACTGCTGCATGTGCCCGGCAAACATCGGCGAATGAAAGCCTGAAACGAAAGGCAGTTTCTGGCTCAACACATTCACATCCAGCAGTCGTTGCGCCACCTGCTCGACCACCGCTGCCTTACCGCACAGAATGACCTGATGCGGGCAGTTATCATGCGAAACGACAATATCCGGCAAACCCCCAATCGCGATCTGCGCCACCTCAACACTGCAGGCGGCCGCCAGAAAGATCACATCCGGCACCTGCAGGGTCGATGGATCGTTTTCCAGCACCCCCATAACTGCATCGACACGCGCCTGCGAAAGCATCCCCCCCGCTGCCATGGCAGAAAACTCACCAATACTGTGCCCCGCCAGGCCATGCGCCTTGATCTGCAGGCGACTCATGGCCTCAAACATCATCTGGTTGAACTTGTTAAGCCCGAGCACCACGCGAAACAAGACGTCCGCTGGGTCTGCCGCATGGCAGAACTCAGACAGCGGCCAATGAAAGTATTCGGCGATATCCTCGGCACGCGGCTCAAACAGGCTATCGACGCCCGGAAACATGAAGGCGACCTTGCCACCCGAGGCAATCATGGCATCACCAGAAAAAAAGATCTGGTTACGACCATGCCAGGCCTGCCCCTTGCCGACCACCTTGATCGCCAGCGCAATCCGTTTTTCGTCAGGTTCGACGATGGCCAATCGCCACTGTCCGCTGCCCGGCTGGCTATCCCAGTGCCGCCGCTGCAGTTGCTCAAGCAAAGCCTCACGGGTACGCGCAGCGATGGTCACCACCTTGGGCAAGGTCACACTTTGCAGCCCCGCCCCGCGTGAGGGCGCATCATCACCATCGTCACGCGCCGCCGGAACATGACGACTGAGCACCACATGGGCATTGATACCACCAAAACCAAAAGCATTGACCGCCGCCACACGCGGCACGGCGCATTCCGTCTCCGGCCAGGGCTCCTGCGTCTGCGTCAGCCGAAAGCGCGTCTCAGCCACCAATGGGTGAGATTGCTCACTATGCAAGGTTGGCGGCAAAACACCGTGATAGACCGACAGCGCGGCCTTGATCACGCCCGCCACCCCCGCCGCCGGCATGGTGTGGCCTATCATGGACTTCACCGAACCCAACACCGGGCGCGCCGTCTGTTGGTCTGCGTCGTTCCAGGTGCCAAAAAAACTTTTCAGCGTCTGCAATTCGGCCAGATCCCCCGCAGGGGTTCCCGTTCCGTGCGCCTCCAGCAAGCCAATGTGCTGACGCTCCAGCCCCGTCTGCTGCCAGGCACGGCGCAAGGCCAGCAACTGGCCTTCGACGGCCGGAGCCAGCAAGCTGCTGCTGCGCCCATCACTGGCAGAGGCCACGCCATTGATCACCGCATAAATACGATCCCCATCACGTTCGGCATCCTCCAGTCGCTTCAGCACCAGCATGCCGATCCCCTCGCCTGCCAGGATGCCGTCTGCATTCTCTGCAAAAGGCCGGCACATCTGGGTACGCGACAAGGCACCCAGCTGGCAAAAAGTCGCCCAGAAGGTCAGGTCATGGGTGAAATGCAGCCCGCCCGCCAACATCATGTCGCTTTGCCCTGAACGCAAAGAATCACACGCCTGCTCAAGGGCAATCAACGAACTGGCGCAGGCCGCGTCCACGGTGTACGCTGGGCCATGCAGATCAAGACGGTTGGCCAGGCGCGAGGCCACCAGGTTGGGAATCATGCCCACGGCCACATCGGGGCCGTAATAATCGAGCTGGCTCTTGAGCTGCTCACGAATCCGCGCCAACTGCTCGTCCGTGACTTCAGGAATCAGGTCTCGCACCGTCTGCAAGGTTTGCGGGAGCAGCCGGACATGCTGCTCCAGACGCAATGTTCCCGCACTCAGATAATTGCCCCGACCAATGATGACCCCGGTTTTTTCACGCGGAAAATCACGAGTACTGTAACCCGCATCGCTCAGTGCCTCGAAGCCCACGCGCAGACTCAACAACTGATCGGGATCCGCCGAAGCCGCCGCCTTGGGCATGACACCATATTTGAGCGGATCGAAATCGACATAGTCATCGACAAAACCACCACGCCGACAATAAAAGCGGTCGATTTCACTGGAATCCGGGTCATAAAATGAAGCCGCCCAGCGTTGCTCCGGCACTTCGCTGATGGCATCGACCCCATTGACGATGTTGTCCCAGTAACAACGCAGATTCGGCGCACCCGGGTAGATGCAGGCCATGCCGATAATGGCGATCGGCACGCTAGGCGGCTTGACGGTCACAAACGTCCCTCAGGAAGCCGAGGCCATGCTCTCGGGCGTGGCGCACATGAAGACGATCTGCGTATCTTCCTTCACACCAAAACGCAATTCCGTGAGCAACGCATCGACACCTTCCGCCAGCGGAATCAGGCCGATACCCTTGCGCGCATAGTCACGCTCCAGTTCGGCGGAAACCATCCCGGTACCCGCCCAGGGGCCCCAGTTAACCGACAGCACCCGCCCCTGGATACGGCGACTCAGGGCATGCGCGACCTTGTCGAGCACATCATTCGCCGACGCATAATCCACCTGCCCCTTGTTGCCGAACGCACCCGCCACACTAGAAAAAAACACCACAAACCGAACATCATCATGAATCAGATTGTGGATCATCAGCGCACCACGCACCTTGGTGTCAAACACCCGCTGAAAACTTTCAGGGGTTTTCTGCCGCAACAGCTTGTCTTCCACCACGCCCGCGCCATGAATCACGCCGTCGATGCGGCCATGCCGCTGATAAAGTGACTGGATGTGTGCGCCGAAAGCGTCAATGTCGCGCACATCGAGTGCCACATAATTCACCCGCCCACCGGCCGCTTCAATCTGGGCAAAAGTCTGACGAATATCGCGGGCGGCCATGATTTTCAGGCAACGCTGCTCGATTTCCGCCGGTTTCAATGACGGATGCAAACGAACCAGCGCCTGTCGCAACGACTTCATATCCGTCGCCGCCCGCGTTTCCACGGATTCATCCTCATGCGGCAAGGGTGAACGCCCCACCAGTTCCAGCTGACAGCCATAACGGCGCGCCAGAGCCACTGCCAGTTGCGCCGTAATACCCCGCGCGCCACCGGTCAGCAACACGACGCTACCCTTGCCCAGGTTCAACTGCTCGCTTTGGGCGGGCTGTGGCAAGGGCGCACCGACCACCTCGATGGCATAACGATTACCATCCCGGTAGGCGACTTCGGTCAGCGGATTTTCCGCCAGCAGCTCGATTTCCAGATAACCCGCCAGCACCTCGGCACGCTCAGCCAGATCAAGATCCACGCAATGCACCTTGACCTCTGGCCACTCCTTGACCACCGTCTTGACCAGCCCCGACATCCCTGCGCCATGACCGAAATCGGCGGGAATATCC
>JAGOVA010000123.1 GCA_018061005.1 Sterolibacterium sp.
GGGCAGGGCAGTATTTCACTCCCCGCGTCGTCATTCGCATGCTGGTGGCACTGATGAAGCCGAGCCCCGGCGAAGTCATCCAGGACCCCGCAGCCGGGACCGGCGGCTTCCTGATCGCCGCCGATCATTACATGCGCGAACAGACCGACGGCTATTTCGAACTCTCGCCCAAGCAGCAGGCGTTCCAGCTCAATCAGGCGCTCCAGGGCTTCGAAAACGTGCCTGACACGTTCCGCCTGCTGTTGATGAACCTGCACCTGCACAACATCGATCCCGACAACCTCAACCTTGCCGATACGCTGTCCCCCGCAGGATCGCAGGCCCGGTTGAGAACACCGGCAATAAAAGGGGCCATTCATCGGACGGTAGCACCGGATTAAAAAGGGGCCACTCCTGCTAGACCTTCGCCTTTGCGCGGAGGCGGAGGGTGAAGAGAGTGGAACTTTATCTCAAGGTTCGCCGCGCTGTGATGATAGACGGGATGAGCCGTCGTTCTGCTGCGCGATTTTATGGTATCAACCGCAAGACCGTCGACAAGATGTTGGCCTTCCCGGCTCCGCCTGAGCATGGTCGGACAGGCGTGAGTTATAGCCGGAAGTTGTCCGGGTTCACCGAGACCATCGATCAGATATTGGAAGATGATCGCAGCGTGCATGCCAAGCAGCGGCATACAGCGGTGCGGATATTCGAGCGCCTGCGCGATGGGCATGGATTTACCGGCGGCATCACGATCGTACGTGATTACGTGGCCGGGGCGAAGCTGCGCAGCCGCGAAGTGTACATTCCCTTGAGCCATAAGCCTGGCCACGCTCAGGTCGATTTTGGTGAGGCGGACGGGATCATTGGCGGCAAGCTGGTGCGGTTCCACTATTTCTGCATGGATCTGCCGCACAGCGATGCGCCATTCATCAAAGCTTATCCTGCCGAGGTGGCCGAGGCTTTTTGTGATGGGCATGTCGCAGCCTTCGCCTTCTTCGGCGGCATTCCGATATCGATCCTATATGACAACACCAAACTTGCTGTGGCGCAGATCTTGGGTGACGGGAAGCGCGAGCGCAGCCGGATGTTCTCGACCCTGCAGAGCCATTACCTGTTCGAAGACAAATTCGGTCGGCCCGGCAAGGGCAACGACAAAGGCAAGGTCGAAGGGCTGGTCGGTTATGTGCGGCGGCACTTCATGGTTCCGATGCCGGTTGCCGATAGCTTTGATGCCATGAACGCGCGCTTTGTCGAACAATGCATGGAGCGCAGGCATGCAGTGCTACGCGGGCACAGCGAAAACATCGAGACGCGCATGCAAGCCGATCTGGCAGCATTTATGTCGCTGCCAGCGGTGCCATTCGATCCCTGCCATATTGTGACGGGGCGTGCCTCGTCGATGTCACTGGTGCGCTATCGCACCAATGATTACTCAGTGCCCACGGCCTATGCCCATCAGGAGGTGGTGATCAAAGGCTATGTCGACCGTGTCGCGGTGATCTGCCGGGGTGAACAGATTGCGGTGCATCCGCGCAGCTATGAACGCGAAGACTTCATCGCCAATCCGTTGCACTACCTGGCGCTTCTGGAGCAAAAGCCGCGCGCACTTGATCAGGCCGCACCGCTTGATGGCTGGGTTCTGGCCGAGCCAATGCATCGCATCCGGCGATTGATGGAGGCGCGTAGCGGCAAAGAAGGGCGGCGCGAGTTTATCCAGGTGCTGCGGCTTTGTGAGCGGTTCGAGCAAAGCCTTGTGGAATGGGCAGTGGCTCATGCCTTGGATCTGGGGGCGATCAGCTTCGATGCCGTGAAGATGATCGCGCTGGCGCGGCTCGAGCGGCGGCCACCGCGGCTTGACTTGCAGTTTTATCCGCACCTGCCACGCGCAGATGTCGGGCGCACTGACCCGCGTAGCTATATGGGCTTGCTGTCGCAGACAGGCGGTTCCCCGGCGGGAGTATTGGCATGACCGAGTCCCTGATGCCGCTGCCTGCCATGGCGCAAACTTCTACCAGCGTTCCGCCAGCGGTGTTGCTGGCCAACCACCTCAAGGCGCTCAAGTTGCCAACCTTTGCGCGTGAGCATGAAAAGGTCGCCTTTGAAGCAGCGCAAGACCGTGCCGATTATCCGCGCTATCTGCTGCGGCTATGCGAGCTCGAGCGGATCGACCGCGAACGCCGGATGGTGGAACGCCGCATTCGCATGGCCAAGTTCCCGCACACCAAGAGCTTCGACACGTTTGATTTTACCGCCCAGCCATCGCTGAACAAAGCACTGGTGCTGGAACTGGCGCGCGGGGAATGGATCGAACAGCGGCGTAATGTTATTGCGTTGGGGCCGAGCGGTACAGGCAAAACGCACGCCGCCCTCGCATTGGGTCTTGCCGCTTGCCAGAAGGGCCAAAGCGTGGCGTTCACCACCGCGGCAGCGCTGGTGCATGACCTGATGGAGGCCAGAGATGAGCGGCGATTACGCATGCTCCAGAAGCAACTGGCATCAGTCAAGCTGCTGATCTTGGACGAACTCGGCTACGTGCCGTTCACTGCCGTCGGCGGCGAACTCCTGTTCGAAGTGCTCAGCCAGCGATACGAACGCGGCAGCACGCTGATCACCAGCAACCTACCGTTCGACGAATGGACATCGGTGTTCGGCTCCGAACGCCTTACCGGCGCGCTCCTCGACCGGCTAACCCACCATGTCCACATCCTCGAGATGAATGGTGACAGCTTCCGTCTTGCTAGCAGCCGTAAGCGACAAAAGGAAAAGGAGAGCAGCAAGATGACCTGATCAGAAACGGCAATCGGCGTCGGGAAATCGGCTTCCGCTACGCTACAGCCGCTTCCCCGACGCCGATTAAACCCAGCCTCAAACTGAGGCTTTTTGTTTGAATTGACTGGCCCACTTTTAAACCGGTGGCTGGCCCCATTTTATACCGGCGTTGGCAGCCGGCAAGGCTGGCTGCGGAAAGTGCGCCCGGATAGTCGACGCGCTGGTAGCTGCCCATCACGTTGGCGCGCAGTCC
>JAGOVA010000124.1 GCA_018061005.1 Sterolibacterium sp.
TATCTGGTGATGGCCAACCCCGGCTGGATCTCCGACATGTCGGGTAACTGGGGTGAGCCGCGCAGCGTCGGCCTCGACCTGACCTACAAGTACTGATAGCACTGATCCAAACCAGGCGACCGGCTCGACCGGTCGCTCTGGAGCTGCCGGAGCCTCCTGATACCGCCCGCCTCGGGCGGTATTTTTTTGTCCCCGCCCAGGCCGGTCAGTCAATCTGACCGAAGGTCGCGGCTGCCGGTCGGGCAGCCGTGGCCGCGGCCTCTTCCCCGAAGCGCGCCTTGTAGAACGAGGCCATGAGCGGCCTGCTGATCGGTTTCCGGGTCAGGTCCCAGGGTTGCAGGCCACGACGTGCCTCTTTCCACGGCTGCTCCGCACGGATCATCCTGTCGAGCTCGGCCTGCGAGTATTCGCCATAGGCACACCAGACATCCTCCAGCAGCCCCAGCATCTCCTCATCCGGCGCCGACCCGGCTGCTGCCTGCGATGCCAATGCCGCCAGCGCATCCGCTTCGAGATCATTCCAGCCCTTGTGCCCCAATGCCGCCCACAAGGAGGGATACATCGGGCCGACATCCCAGGCCTGCAACTCCTCATCCGTCAGCGCACGCTCGAAAACCGCCAAAGACCCGGCTTCGCAGTAATACAGCACCGCTGCCAGCTTCATGACGTTGACGGCGGCACCGGCACCCGCCGCCCGCTGCAACAGATGATGCGCCAGCAGGCACACCTTCGTGGAAGACGAACCCATCGTATCCATCGTACTCATGAACAACCCTCAAAGAAAAATCCATGAAAGGGTTCAGCATCTCCCGGCAATCATTGCAGGAGCCGGCCATACCCGACAAAATTCATCGGGTATTGTACCTGAACTACCTGCATCGCTGGCAATCCCCTATGCCTTCATTCCCTACGCCTTCAGCTGCTGCTCCAGCTCTGTCACGAAGGCTTCGAGGCGGCCGGCACTGGCGTAGAGATGCGCCATGCCGATGGTAAGCTCGTAGCGCCCCTGAAAGCCGATGGCGACGATGAAGGCGCTTTCCTTCTGTGGCACGCCATACAGTGCCTCGGCCTGAAAGCCACCGCCGCTGAAGGCCACCTTGCGAAACGGCCCCAGCACCGATAGCATAGCAGTTTCCAGCACCTTGCGCCGGGTGTAATTGCGCCCAGTGGGCGACAGCAGGCGATCCAGCCAGCGCAGGGGCAGGGCGCGGATGGCTGAGAAGATGCGCGGATAATGGGCGTCGACATTTTGTTTCAACAGCCCCTGAAACTGCGCATGCAGCTGCTCGTTGGTAGCCTCTGGGGCAACCTCCAGATACACCATGTTGGTGAAATTGGCCGTGCTCAGCAGCTCGGGAACATGACGCTTCAGGCTGACCGGCAAGGCGATACGTACCGGTGCAAGGGAGGCTCCGGTCTGCTGACGGGCATGGCGCGCCACCAGCCGGGCAATGCGCGGAATGAGATGATGCTGCGGCCCGGGCAGGGTGATGCGGCACCAGCGCCCCCCCGGCGGCGCGGAAACATCGGCGGCATCGAGCGTGACGGGTGAGGCCCGGTCATAAGACGGCCGCTGCGAGGGCAGATGGCGCATCAGGTCAACATCGGAATACGCCGCATTGCAGCCCTGCAAGGGTTCTCCGCGCAAGGCGCGGAAGAGGTCGAGCAGAAAATGAATTACTCCCAGACCATCCATGACGGCATGCAGCGCCCGGAAAATGACCTTGGTGTGCTCCCCGCGGCCCGCCACGATGAGCTCGCAGGTCGGCCCCTCTTCCAGGCTCAGCGGCGTGGCGTAAATAAATTCATCCCCCTGGCTGGAACGGCCATCCCAATCCACGTCCGGCAGCTGGCGCAAGGCCGGAGGTAGACCATCGCTGGTCCAGTGAGCCTGCCAGCGATCACCGGACAGGCGCAAGCGACAGCCGGGATGTTGCGCCACCACGACGTTCAGGGCGGCTTGCCAGTCGGGTACCGCTCCGGTCAACCGCCCCTCGACGATGGCAATGACCTCACGCGGCCGCAATACTGCCGCCGGATGACGACCAACCGAAGCGTGGTAATACTCGAAACTGCTCAGGCATCGCTCAATGACGTGCAAAGGCTGTAGTGGTGGCAGCTGGCTCGGTGAATGCGTCATGGGTGTCAGGTTAGCAAAATACGTCAGCCTTTACGATGCCCCGCCGCCCAGGAGTCCTTCAGGGTCACACTGCGGTTGAACACCGGCTGGCCCGGGCGAGTGTCGTGACGATCCGCCACGAAATAGCCGTGCCGCTCGAACTGAAAACTCTCTTCGGCAGACGCCGCCCGCAACGCTGGCTCCAGCCAGGCTTGCAGCACCCGCTTGCTGTCTGGATTGAGGTCATCCAGATAATTCCGCTCCACCGTATCGGCATCTCCCTCACGCCGCGCCCCCGGGTGCGGCCAGGCGAACAGCCGGTCGTAGAGGCGGATTTCGGCGGCACAGGCGTGGCGGGCACTGAGCCAGTGCATGTTGCCCTTGACCTTGTAGGCATCCGCCCCCGGTGTGCCGGATTTCGAGTCGGGTTGCAGTTCGGCATGCACCGCCACGACCTGTCCTGCCGCGTCCTTGTCGCAGCCGATACATTTAATGACAAAACCATAGCGCAGACGCACCAGGTTACCCGGATACAGGCGGTGGTAGCCCTTGCTCGGCACTTCCATGAAGTCCTCACGTTCGATCCACAGCGCGCGTGAAAACGGCAGCTCGCGCCGGCCCAGCTCTGGCTTGAGCGGGTGATTCGGCGCGAAACAGACTTCCTCGGCCTCTGCCGGATAATTGTCGATGATGAGCTTCAAGGGATCGAGCACGGCAATGCGACGCTCGGCCTGCTCGTTGAGTTCCTCGCGCATGCAGTCTTCCAGCACGCTCATGTCGATCCACGAATCAGACTTGGATACGCCGATACGCTCGGCAAAGCGATGGAAACCAGCCGGGGGATAGACGCGCCGACGCGCGC
>JAGOVA010000079.1 GCA_018061005.1 Sterolibacterium sp.
GCAGCATCACGGCACTGTCTTTGCCGATGGAGTAGAGCATCACCGGATTTTCAGTCTCGGCGACCACTTCGCGCATGATGTGGATGCTCTCGGCTTCGAGGCGTTGCAGATGGGTCAGACTCATGGGCGCATTCCTTGAAAATTTCGCGACCGGAGCCGCGCAGGGAATCGCGTTGCGGCTCGAAAACCCGGCATTATCCTAGAATCCCGCCATGAACGCCCAATTTCATTCTTTGCCCAGCGTGAAACGCATGTCGGCATCGATCGTAGTCTCATCGGACGATGCCGCCGTATCGCCCTATGTAAAAAATGGGTGGTTGCCGGAAGTCTGTCCGGCGTTACAAATTCATCACGATTGATAAGGAAAAAGAACATGGGTATCTGCGATCAGCGCACCGTCATCATCACCGGCTCCGGCAGCGGCCTGGGCAAGGCTTACGCCATGGCGTTTGCCGCCGAAGGCGCAAATGTGGTGGTCAACGACATTCGCAAAGACTTCGCCGAAGCGGTGCGCGACGAGATCGTGGCGGCGGGTGGCAAGGCCATCGCCACCTGCGACGACATCACCCGCATGGATACGGCACAGAAGATCGTCGACGCGGCTGTGGCGGCTTATGGCGAAGTTCACGTGATCGTCAATAACGCCGGCATCGTGCGCGACCGCATGTTTGTCAGCCTCTCTGAAGACGACTGGGACCAGATCATGAACGTGCATCTGCGCGGTCATTTCTGCCTGGCCAACATCCTCTGCCGTCGCTGGCGCGACCAGTCCAAGGCGGGCACACCGGTGGATGCACGCATCATCAACACCACCTCAGGCGCAGGCTTGCAAGGCTCGATCGGTCAATCCAACTACTCCGCAGCCAAGGGCGGCATCGCCACGCTGACCCTGGTGCAGGCGGCCGAACTGGGTCGTTATGGCATCACCTCGAACGCGCTGGCGCCTTCGGCACGCACCCTGATGACCGAAGGCCCGTTTGCTGAAATGATGAAGAAGCCGACCGACGGCAGCTTCGATTATTACGACTCCGCCAACGTCGCCCCCATCGTCGTCTGGCTCGGCAGCGCCCTCTCCAAAACTGTGACGGGGCGTGTCTTTGAAGTCGCTGGTGGTCAGGTCATGCTGGCCGACGGCTGGCGCGCAGGCCCCGCACGCGACAAAAAAGCCCGCTGGAATCCGGCCGAACTGACCGATGTGGTGAATGACCTCATCAAGGAAGCCGTGCCGCCGCAAAAGGTTTACGGCGCCTGATCGTTCGTCTTTCCCTCGCCCCCGTTCCCTGTGATGAACAGGAACAGGGGCGGGTGTTCCTTGCACCTCATCCAGCATAAAGGCCTCTCATGGATTTTGCCCTCAGCGCCGATCAGGAGATGATCCGCGACACCGCCGAGGCGTTTCTCGCCGAAGCCAGCTCATCCGCCGCCGTGCGCGCGGCCATGGAAACCGAAACCGGCGTTGATTCCGCCCTCTGGGCACGCGTCGGTCAGGAACTGGGCTGGTGTGCAACCCCGGTTCCCGAGGCTTACGACGGCCTGGGGCTGGGCAGCGTTGAACTGGCGCTGCTCATGGAGCAGATGGGGCGTCGCCTGCTGTGTGTACCGTTTTTCAGCACCGTCGCACTGGCCGCACAGGTGCTGATGGAAGTCGCCGATGAGGCAGCAAAGCAACGCTATCTTCCGGCCATCGCCAGCGGTGAGATGACCGCCACCGTCGCGCTGGCACGGCAGGGCATGGACTGGCAGACCAACGCGCTGGATGCCGTCGTCAGCACCATGGCTACGGGGTCTGTCATCAACGGGCAATTCGATCTGGTGGCCGATGGCGCGAGTGCCGATCTGCTGATCGTGCCCGCACGCGACTCCCAGGGCGCGGTGGCTCTTTACGCGCTCCCCGCCACCTTGCCGGGCATCCGCCGCACCCCGCTGAAAAATTTTGACCTGACCCGGCGTGTAGCTGCCATCACACTGAGCAACGTCGTCCTGCCCGCCGACGCGCAGATTGCCACGCCGCCACAGGTGGCCGCACTCATGCCGCGCGCCCTCAGCCGCGCCCGCCTGGCACTGGCCGCCGAACAACTCGGTGGCGCGCAGCAATGCCTCGATCTCACCCTGGCCTACACCGCCGAACGCGTGCAGTTTGGCCGCACCATTGCTTCGTTTCAAGCGATCAAACATCGCTGTGCCGAGATGATGGTCAAAATCGAAGCCACTCGTTCCGCCATCTACGGCGCGGCCGCCGTGGCGGAAAACCCCGCGCTGGCCACGGACTTCCTGCTCGAAGCCGCAGCCGCCAAGGCACTGGCTTCGGACACCTACTGCCATTGCGCGGCCGACGCCATCCAGCTGCATGGCGGGGTCGGCTTCACCTGGGAATATGACCCTCAGCTCTACTTCAAGCGCGCACAGGCCAGCGCGCACTGGCTCGGCAGTGCCGATGCCCTGCGCGAACGCATCGCCAGCGCGTTGCTGGACGCCTGAGCAATGGAAGAATAGGACAACACATGCAAATCGAATTTTCTGCGGCTGACGAAGCCTTTCGCGGTGAAATTGCCGCCTGGATGCGCGACCATCTGGTGGGCGAATTTGCCCCGCTCAAGCATCGCGGTGGCCCGGGCGATGAAGATGCCTTCCCCGAACGCCGCAAGGAATGGGAAAAAAAGCTCGCCGCGGGCGGCTGGACTTGCGTCGGCTGGCCGAAAGAACACGGCGGGCGCGGACTGAGCCTCGCCCAGCAACTGATTTTTCATGAGGAATACGCGCGCGCGGGCGGCCCCGGTCGCGTCGGCCACATCGGCGAAGGGCTGATCGGCCCGACCCTGATCGCCATGGGCAGCCCGACGCAGCAACAGCGTTTTCTGCCCGGCATCCAGAACGGGTCGGAACTGTGGTGTCAGGGCTATTCCGAACCGGGCGCGGGCTCCGATCTGGCCAACGTGCGCACCAAGGCGCGTCAGGATGAAAATGGCAACTGGATCGTCGATGGCCAGAAAGTCTGGACTTCACTGGCACACGATGCACAATGGATTTTTGTGGTGGCGCGTTGCGACCCGGAAAGCCAGGGCAGCAAGGGGCTGGTGTTCCTGCTGATGCCACTCGACCAGCCGGGCATCGAAATCCGCCCGATCCGCCAGCTCACCGGTACGGCCGAGTTCAACGAAGTATTTTTCGACGGCGCACGCACCACCGCCGAACACATCATCGGCAAACCCGGTGAAGGCTGGCATGTAGCGATGGCATTGCTTGGTTTCGAGCGCGGCGCGTCCACCCTCGGCCAGCAGATGCACTTCCTGCACGAGTTCGAGCTGGTCTGTCAGGCCGCCAAAGCGAATGGCGCGGACAAGAACCCGCACATCCGCCAGCGCATCGCCGCCGCCTGGAGCGGTTTGCGCGTCATGCGTTACAACGCCCTGCGGATGCTCTCGGGGACAGAAAGTGGCACGCTGCCGCGCGCCGGCATGATGTACAAATACTACTGGTCGAACTGGCACCGCGACCTGGGCAAGCTGGCGATGGACATCTACGGTTGCGAAGGCGACATCCTCGACGAACACGATGACACCGCACGCGCCCATTTGCAGCGTATTTACATGTTCAGCCGTGCCGACACCATTTACGCAGGCACCAACGAAATCCAGCTCAACATCATTGCCGAACGCGCTTTGGGCATGCCCAAGGAACCGCGCGGCAAGTAAAAACAAAGAGACAAATAAACCCCGCACGAAGACTGACCAACATCACTGGCGGCCCACCCCATTCCGTTCGTGGTGAGCCTGTCGAACCATGAACGAGCGTACCGTTGTCGAGCGCCGTTCATCCTTCGACAGGCTCAGGACGAACGGTCATTAAACAGGCAGCCAGTCGCCGATCCAGAACATTTACCAAGGAATCCATCATGCGTGCACCTCCCCCCTACGTTCCCGGCCACAATCTGCTGGCGGGCAAATCTGTCCTGATCACCGCTGCAGCGGGTGCGGGCATCGGCTTTTCCACCGCCCAGAAGTGCATCGAGGAAGGCTGCCGCGCCCTCATGATCTCCGATGTGCATGAACGTCGCCTCGCGGAATCGGTGGCCAAGCTGCAAGAAATGGCCGGTGATCGCTCTGTTTCTGGCCAGATCTGCGATGTCACCAAGGAAGAGCAGGTACAAACGCTCATCAACACCGCCGAAGAAAAGCTCGGCGGGGTGGATGTGCTGATCAACAACGCCGGTCTGGGCGGCTCGAAGCTGCTGGTGGAAATGACCGATGACGAGTGGAACCGGGTC
Organism: Sterolibacterium sp.; assembly: GCA_018061005.1. Classification (GTDB taxonomy): domain Bacteria; phylum Pseudomonadota; class Gammaproteobacteria; order Burkholderiales; family Rhodocyclaceae; genus Sterolibacterium. Next base: position 4,265 of record JAGOVA010000079.1, read on the forward strand.
ATCGACATCACGCTGAACGGCACCTTCCGCATGACGCGCGCGATGCTCAAGGTCATGCAGCCGCGTGGGCGCGGCGTGATCGTCAATAACGCTTCGGTACTGGGCTGGCGCGCGCAGAAAGAGCAGGCGCACTACGCTGCGGCCAAGGCCGGCGTGATGGCACTGACCCGTTGCAGCGCGCTGGAAGCGGCGGACTTCGGTGTGCGCATCAATGCGGTGTCACCCAGCATTGCCCTGCACGAATTCCTCAAGAAATCCGCCTCTGAAGAGCTGCTGCAAAAGCTCACCTCCACCGAAGCCTTTGGCCGGGCGGCGGAAGTCTGGGAAATCGCCAACGTCATCATGTTCCTGGCCAGCGATTATTCTTCCTACATGACCGGCGAAATCGTCTCGGTCAGCAGCCAGCGCGCCTGATCGGGAAAGGGAATACGACGATGACCACTATTTTTTCTTCTGCGGCAGAAGTCCTCGCCGCAAGCGGCACGGATCTGGGTACAACCGACTGGATCGAGCTGACCCAGGAGCGCATCAACAAGTTTGCCGATGCCACCGACGATCACCAATGGATCCACGTCGATCCCGAGCGTGCCAAAACCGGCCCGTTCGGCGCCTGTGTGGCACATGGTTATCTCACGCTGTCGCTGGCCAATCTGTTCCTGCCGCAACTCGTGGAAATCCGCAACATGAAAATGGGTGTGAATTACGGCTGCGAGAAAATCCGTTTTCCCGCACCGGTCAAGGCAGGCAAGCGCATCCGTGGCAAAGGGGAAGTGATCGCCGTTGAGAAAGCGGGTGAAGGTGTACAAGCCACGATCCGCATTACCATCGAGATCGAAAATGAGGCCAAGCCGGGTTGCGTGGTTGACACCATCAGCCGTTACTATTTTTGAGGAACAAGCATGCCAAGCAATGACGAAATGAAAGCCGCGATGCGTACCTATGTGGAACGCCTCAACGCCGGTGATCTTGAAGGCGTGCTGGCACTGTATGCCGCCGATGCCAGCGTCGAGGATCCGGTGGGTACGGGTGAGCGGCGCGGCACGGCAGAGATTCGCGCCTTTTACGAAATCGCGATTGCCAGTGGTGCACAACTCACCATCGTCGGCGCGCAGAGCGGCTCTTCCAGTGATTACGCGGCCATGCCGGTGGTCGTCGACCTGGCCCAGCCCGGCATGCCGAAGATGCAGATCAGCGTGATCGAAACCATGCGCTTCAACGATGCGGGCAAGGTCGTCGAGATGCGCGCCTACTGGGGCAATGAAGATATGACCCTGGTTATGGAACAAGAATAAGCTGCCGTTTTTCACGCTGTTTTTCACGCCGTTTTCATCGAATCTCGCAAGGAATTCCCATGTCATCCCTGCCGCAAACCATACCCGGCCTGATTGCCACTGCCGCACAGCAACATCCGGATCGTATCGCCATCCGCGAAGAAGGCGCTGATCTGAGTTTTGCCGCACTCGACACGCTGCGCCTGCAGGCCGCGCGTGCGCTGATGAGTGCAGGCATCGAAGCCGGTGACCGGGTGGCAGTCTGGGCACCGAATGGCCATGAATGGGTGGCGGCGGCGCTGGGCATCCACAGCGTGGGTGGCATCCTGATTCCGATCAACACGCGCATGAAGGGCGTGGAAGCGGCCGACATCCTCGAACAGAGCGGCGCGCGGCTGCTGTTCTGTGTGGGGGAGTTTCTCAACGATTATTTCCCGGACATGATCCGGGGGCAAAACACGCCCCGGCTCGAACGCATGGTGGTGCTCGGCAAGCACCATGCGGGCGATCTGTCCTGGAGCGACTTCCTCAAACTGGCAGAACAAACACCCGCAGCCGCCGCGATTGAGCGGGCGGCAGCCGTCAAGCCGGAAGATCTTTCCGACATCATGTTTACTTCCGGCACCACGGGCCGGCCTAAAGGTGTAATGACCTGTCACGGCCAGAATATCCGTGCCTTTGATGAGTGGGCGCGTTGCGTCGATCTCACCGCCGATGACCGCTATCTCATCATCAACCCGTTCTTCCATTCCTTTGGCTACAAGGCGGGCTGGCTGGCCGCACTGATGCGCGGCTGCACCATCTACCCGCTGGCGGTGTTCGACACCGAAAGCGTGCTGAACCTCATTGGCCGCGAACGCATCAGCTTCCTGCCCGGCTCGCCCACCCTGTTCCTCTCCTTCCTCGCTCACCCGAAACTGAATACCTTTGACCTGTCCAGCCTGCGCGTGGCGGTGACGGGGGCGGCGGCCATTGCGCCGTCGATGATCCACCGCATGCGCGACGAACTGGGCTTCAGGATTGTGGTCACCGCCTATGGCCTGACCGAATGCTGTGGCGTGGCGACCATCTGCGACCGCGATGCCGATGCCGAAACCATCGCCCACACCAGCGGCCGCGCCATGCCCGGCATCGAACTGCGCTGCATCGGTGAAGACGGCCAGCCCGTGGCGGCGGGGGCAGAAGGTGAAGTGGTGATGCGTGGCTACAACGTCATGCAGGGCTATTTCAACAACCCCGACGCTACGGCGGAAACCATCGACCACGAAGGCTGGCTGCATACCGGCGACATCGGCATTCTCGATGCCCACGGCAACCTGAAAATCACCGACCGCCTGAAGGACATGTACATCGTCGGCGGTTTCAACTGCTATCCGGCGGAAGTCGAGCGCATCCTCACCGCGCATCCAGCCATCGCCCAGGTGGCGGTCATCGGTGTCGCGGATGAGCGTCAGGGCGAAGTCGGCAAGGCGTTTGTTGTGCTGCGCCCGGGGGCGACGCTGGATGCCGCCGGGCTGATCGGCTGGGCACGCGACAACATGGCCAACTACAAAGTACCGCGCCACGTCGAGTTCCTCACGGCACTGCCGCTGAATGCCTCGGGTAAAGTGCTGAAATTCCAGCTCCGCTGATTGCACGATCACCGACCGCCCGCTCATGTCTCAAGGCATTACTTACACGGCACTGCAAGGCATTCCGCACGTCCAGCCCGGCGACGATCTCGCGGCCATTGTGCAAGACGGGCTGCGGCATAACGACCTCTTGCTGCGCGATGACGACGTGCTGGTGCTGGCGCAGAAAATCGTCTCCAAGGCCGAAGGACGCATCGTCGAACTCGATACGGTGCAGCCCTCGGTGCGCGCCCGGGAACTGGCGCAGACCGTTAAAAAAGATGCGCGACTGGTCGAGCTGGTGCTGGCCGAATCCACCCATGTGCTGCGCGCCATTCCCCATGTGCTGATCGTGCGCCATCGTTGCGGCCATGTGATGGCCAATGCGGGCATCGATCACTCCAATGTCGAGCCTGGGCAAGCCGAACGCGTGCTGCTGCTGCCGCTCGATGCGAATGCCTCGGCGGCCGCCTTGCGCGCGCAGTTGCGAGAGCAGCTGGGCTGTTCCGTCGGCATCGTCATCAGCGACAGCTTTGGCCGCCCCTGGCGCAATGGCGTGGTGAATGTCGCGCTGGGAAGTGCCGGGCTGCCCGCGCTGATCGATCGACGGGGCGAGCAGGACATGTATGGCCGCACCCTGGAAGTCACCCAGGTGGCCTATGCCGATGCGATTGCCTCGGCCGCCGGGCTGGTCATGGGTGAAGGTGCGGAAGGCACGCCGCTGGTACTGGCACGCGGCCTGCACTGGCAAGCCCCCGAACGCGACGTGTCCAGCTTGATCCGGCCGCTGGAAGAAGACCTGTTCCAATGAGCATCACCGCACAAACACGTCAACGCCGCGTCGTGGCGTTGTCGGGAGGGGTCGGCGGTGCCAAGATGGCACTGGGGCTGCTGCATGTTGTGCCACCCGAACAACTCACCGTAATCGTCAATACCGGCGATGATTTCGAGCATCTGGGGCTGGCCATTTCGCCGGATATCGATACCGCGTTGTATTCACTGGCCGGTATCGCCAACCCGGAAACCGGCTGGGGACGGCGTGACGAAACCTGGACGTTCATGCAGGCCATGGAAAGTCTGGGCGGAGAAACCTGGTTCCGCTTAGGCGATGGCGATCTTGCCCTGCATGTCGAGCGCACACGTCGCCTGAAAGCCGGTGCATCGCTGACCACCGTGATTGCTGAGTTCGCCCGACGACTGGGCATTACCGCGCAGGTGTTACCCATGTCCGATGCGCCGGTCCGCACGCGCGTGACCACCGATGTGGGTGAGCTGGATTTTCAGGACTACTTCGTTCGTCGCCAGTGTCAGCCACGGGTCGCCGCCCTGCGCTTTGCCGGTGTCGAAGCGGCCGCCCCCACGGCACAGGTGTGTGCCGCACTCACAGCACCCGATGTCGATGCCATCATCATCTGCCCGTCCAACCCTTATCTGAGCATCGACCCCATCCTTGCCTTGCCGGGCATGCGCGAACTACTGCGGCAGACGGCAGCACCCGTGATTGCCATCTCGCCCCTGGTCGGCGGCGCGGCGGTGAAAGGCCCGACCGCCAAGATCATGAACGAACTGGGCATCTCGGTTTCGCCCCTGGCGGTGGCACAGCATTACGGCGGCCTGCTCGACGGCTTCGTACTCGATGTGCGCGATGCGGCTGTTGAAGCCGAACTCGCCGCGATCGGCCTGCCCACGCGGGTCACCGACACGCTGATGAAATCGCTGGCCGACCGCCAGCGTCTGGCGCAAACAACCCTCGATTTCGCCCGCACCCTGAGCCAGCGCAAGGCGGCACACCCATGAGCTGCTGGGCATTGGTGGCACTGAAATCCTCGGCCGCAGCCAAAGGGCGACTGGCGGAAATTCTGAGTGCCAAAGAACGCCGTCAGCTGGTTGAGCGCATGTTCCAGCAGGTGCTGCGCGCGCTGCGCGAGGCGGAACAGATCGACGGCATCGCGGTGGTCACCAACGAAACCCTCCCGCTGCAGGATGCCGATGAGAATGCCCATACCCCCCTGCTACGCATTGCCGATCCTGGCGGCGGCCTCAATGCCGCACTCACGCACGGCACGCACACACTGGCTGCGCGCGGCATCCACGTCGCATTGGTACTGCACGCCGACTTGCCCCTGCTAAACGCAGCCGACATTGATGCGATGATCGCCGCCGGACGCGCCCACGGGCTGGCGATGGCCGCCGACAAACTGGGACTAGGCACCAATGCCTTGTTCATCCCGTTGCCCGCCCCCTTTCCCTTCCGTTTCGGCGTGGGCAGTTTTGCCCTGCATCGCGCCGAAATCGCCCAGTTGGGACGTGAAGCCGCACAGCTCGAACGCCCCGGCCTGGCGTGTGATATTGATGAACCGCAGGATCTGATGCGTCTGCTGGCGGAAAACCCGGCCGAATACGGGTTTCTTGCCGCAGCAGCAGGCCGGGTGGAAAATCCGGCATGATGGTCGATCACGTTTCGCAGCCCTATTCCGCAGGAACCTTCATGTCCCCTCATCCGTTAAAACACCCCTTGTCGCACACCCTGTTGCACGCACTGTTCGCGTTATTGGCTTTCATGCTGCCGATGATGCCCGCGCACGCCGCGCCAAACCCGCCCAGCAGCAAGGAGGCCAGTGCCGGCATCAAGGACGCACTCACCCGGGGTGCCGAACACGCCGTGGCGCAACTGGGCAAAACGGACGGTTTTCTGGGCAACAGCAAGGTGCGGATTCCCTTGCCGGAATCCCTGCAACCCATCGAGGCACTGGGGCGCAGCCTGGGCTTGAACAAGCAGATGGACGAACTGGTCACCACCATGAATCGTGCGGCCGAGAGCGCGGTGACCGAAGCGAAACCGTTACTGGTGCAAGCGGTCAGGAACATGTCGGTGCGCGATGCCTATGACATTCTTGGCGGCTCGCCCGATGCGGCAACGCAGTATTTCCGCAAAACCACATCCCGACAGCTCAGCGAGAAAATCCGTCCGCTCGTCCATCAGGCCACGGCGCGGCTCAAGCTGACCGAGAAATACAACACGCTTGCAGACAAAGCCGCCCGGCTGAAGCTGATCGATGCCAGCGAAGCCAATCTCGACACCTATGTCACGCAAAAAACGCTGGACGGCCTGTTTCTGATGATCGCTGAGCAAGAACAACAGATCCGCGACCATCCGTTGGACAGCGGCAGCAAGCTGCTACAAAAAGTATTCGGCAGCGGCAGCCGTTGAGCCGGAAAATATAAATCCGGTTTAGACTTCGCAACTGTCAAAAAAAAACAGGGATCGATGTCATCGACCGCCCTCCAAGAACATGAAACAGCAGGAGTCAGCATGAAATACACGGGGCAGCGGAAAGGACCGGCCAATCACATGGTCGGCTTTACTGCGGTCGTGCTGTTGCACGTGGTGGTGGCCTATGCCCTGATGACCGGGCTGGCACGACAGGTGGTTGAAGTGATTCGGGCACCGATAGAAACCAAAATCATCGAAGAAATCCAGAAGAAACCCGAGGCCGACAAGCCTCCCCCACCCCCGCCCAAGCTGGCCCCACCGCCACCGCCCTACATTCCGCCGCCCGAGGTGAATATTGCCGTGCAGCCAACGGCAGCACCCACCAATGCCATCACGGCGGTCACCAC
>JAGOVA010000023.1 GCA_018061005.1 Sterolibacterium sp.
CATCAAGGTGCTGCACCCGCTGCTGACCGCCACCCAGGAAGGCAACTACAAAGGAACGGAAGGTTTCGGCGCGATTCCCTTCGACGGCATGATCCTCGCCCACTCGAATGAAGCCGAGTGGCAAAGCTTCAGGAACAACCGCAATAATGAAGCTTTCCTCGACCGCATTTACATCGTCAAGGTACCTTATTGCCTGCGCGTCTCCGACGAGGTGAAAATTTACGAAAAACTGTTGTTTGGCTCCTCGCTCTCGAAAGCCCCCTGCGCGCCAGACACGCTGTGCATGATGGCGCAGTTCGCCGTGCTCTCCCGCCTGAAGGAACCAGAAAATTCCTCGATTTTCTCAAAAATGCGCGTCTATGATGGCGAGAATCTCAAAGACACCGACCCCAAGGCCAAGTCTTATCAGGAATATCGTGATTACGCCGGTGTCGACGAAGGCATGCTGGGACTATCCACACGTTTTGCCTTCAAGATACTCTCCCGGGTATTCAACTTTGACCATCGTGAAGTCGCTGCCAATCCGGTGCATCTCATGTATGTACTGGAGCAACAGATCGCCCAGGAGCAGTTCCCCGCTGAAGTTGAACAGCGTTATCTGGGCTACATCAAGGAATACCTCGCCCCGCGCTATGCCGAATTCATCGGCAAGGAAATCCAGACGGCCTATCTTGAGTCGTATTCCGAATACGGCCAGAACATTTTCGACCGCTACGTCACCTACGCCGACTTCTGGATACAGGATCAGGAATTCCGCGACCCGAATACCGGTGAAATCCTCGACCGCAGCGCGCTCAATGATGAACTGGAGAAAATCGAAAAACCCGCAGGGATCAGTAATCCGAAGGACTTCCGCAACGAGGTGGTGAATTTCGTCCTGCGCGCTCGCGCCAAGCACGACGGCAAAAACCCCTCTTGGACTTCCTACGAGAAACTGCGTGCGGTGATCGAAAAGAAGATGTTCTCCAACACCGAGGAACTGCTGCCCGTCATCTCGTTCAACAGCAAGGCCACGACGGACGACATGAAGAAGCACCAGGATTTCGTCAATCGCATGGTGGCCAAGGGCTATACAGAAAAGCAGGTACGGCTGCTGGCTGAATGGTATCTGCGCGTACGTAAATCATCCTGAACGTCCTGATCTGAATCTGGCCATACGTCAGACAGTCAGGTGGCAAGCCGGTCGCTACACAACACCCCCCGGCTTGCCCCACACTGCGGGAGGGGGACATGCTTCGTATCATCGACCGACGCACGGACAGCAAGAACAAAAGCGCCGTCAACCGGAACCGCTTTCTGCGCCGTTTCAAGGGGCAGATCCGCAAGGCGGTGCAGGATGCCATTTCCAAACGCAACATCGAAGACATCGACAACGGCGAGAAAATCGGCATCCCTGCCAAAGATATTTCCGAGCCACAGTTCCAGCATGGCCGTGGCGGGCGCTGGAGTGTGGTTCAACCCGGCAATGACCGCTTCATCAGCGGCGACGAGGTCGAACGCCCGGAGGATGGTGCCGGTGGCGGTGGCAACAAGGCTTCCAACGAAGGTGAGGGCATGGACGATTTCGCCTTCACCCTGTCACGCGAAGAATTTCTCGATATCTTCTTCGACGATCTCGCCCTGCCCCACCTCATCAAGACGCAACTCGCCCGCATTGCCGAGTACAAACAGATCCGCGCCGGATACACACAGTCTGGCGTGCCCACCAACATCAACGTGGTGCGCTCGTTGCGTGGCGCCACCGGGCGGCGCATTGCCGTCGGCGCGCCTTATCGCAAGGCACTGCGCGTCGCCCGGGAAAGCCTGGCTGAACTCGAAAAAAACGGTCATGGCGACACGCCGGAGGCCGCTGAATTGCGCCAGGAAATCGCCCGTCTGCTACGCAAGATCGACAGCCTGCCCTTCATCGACACCATTGATCTGCGCTACAACAACCGCATCAAGATCCCCACACCCTCGACCCAGGCGGTGATGTTCTGTCTGATGGATGTCTCTGGTTCGATGGATGAAGAAAAGAAACAGGTCGCCAAACGTTTCTTCATGCTGCTCTATTTGTTTCTGACCCGTACTTACGAACATATAGAACTGGTTTTCATCCGCCACCATACGCAGGCGGCCGAAGTCGATGAGGAGGATTTTTTCCACTCGCGCGAATCCGGTGGCACGGTGGTTTCCAGCGTGCTGGAGCTGATGCACGAAATCATCCGCGAACGCTATACCCGTGGCAACTGGAACATCTACGGCGCGCAGGCCTCGGATGGCGACAACTGGGATGCTGACTCGCCAAAGTGCCGCGCCCTGCTCGACGAAAAAATCCTGCCTGCGCTCCAGTATTACGCCTACATCGAAATTGGCGGTGCCGAGCCACAAAATCTGTGGCACGAATACGTCAAGCTCAAAGATATCCACCCGCACACCTTCGCCATGCAGCAGATCAAGGATCTGGCAGACATCTACCCGGTATTTCGCGAACTGTTCCGGAAGAAACTGGCATGAGTACAAAAACGCCAAGCCGCCGTAAAAAAGTCAGCCTGCCCCAAGGCTCGGAATGGACTTTTGAGGCCATCGAACAATACGAGCACGAGATCGCCCGTATTGCGAAACACTATAAACTCGACACCTACCGCAACCAGATCGAAATCATCACCGCCGAACAAATGATGGATGCCTACGCCTCCATCGGCATGCCGGTGTATTACCATCACTGGTCATTCGGCAAGCACTTTCTATCCACCGAAAAGAGCTACAAGCGCGGCCAGATGGGGCTGGCTTACGAAATCGTCATCAATTCCGACCCCTGCATCGTTTATCTGATGGAAGAAAACACGATGACCATGCAGGCACTGGTCATCGCTCACGCCGCCTACGGCCACAATTCCTTCTTCAAGGGCAACTACATGTTCCGCACCTGGACGTCGGCCGATGCCATCGTCGACTACCTGGTGTTTGCCCGCAATGTTATTCAGGAATGCGAAGAACGCTACGGTGTTGCAGAGGTCGAGCGTCTGCTCGATGCCTGCCATGCCCTGCAGAATGTCGGCGTTGATCGCTACAAACGACCGCCCCGCCTCTCGCTGCTCAAGGAGCGCGAACGCCAGAAAGAGCGCGAAGCCTACATCCAGTCACAGATCAACGATCTCTGGCGCACCCTGCCCCCTCGCCCTGGCAAGGAAGAAGAAAAGCACGCCCCGCGCTTCCCTGCCGAACCCGAGGAAAACCTGCTCTATTTCATCGAAAAAAACGCGCCATTGCTGGAACCCTGGCAGCGCGAAATCATACGTATCGTCCGCAAGATCGGCCAGTATTTCTACCCGCAACGCCAAACCCAGCTGATGAACGAAGGCTGGGCCTGCTTCTGGCATTACACGCTGCTCAACCACCTGTACGACGAAGGTCGGGTAGGTGACGGCTTCATGCTCGAATTCCTGCAAAGCCATACCAACGTCGTTGCCCAGCCTGCCTACAACAGCCGATATTTCAGCGGCATCAACCCGTATGCCCTGGGCTTTGCCATGTGGCGCGACATTCAGCGCATCTGCCAGAATCCGACCGAGGAAGACCGAACCTGGTTCCCTGAAATCGCTGGCAGCGACTGGCTGACGACAATGGATTTCGCCATGCGAAACTTCAAGGATGAAAGTTTCGTTGCCCAGTATCTTTCACCTAAACTGATGCGTGAGTTCCACCTGTTCAACATCGTCGACGATGAAACGGAATCCATGTTGAAAATTCACGCCATCCACGATGAACAGGGCTATCGCACAGTACGCCAGCGCCTAGCCGACCAATACAACCTGGGCAGCCGCGAACCCAATATTCAGGTCTGGGATGTCGATCTGCGTGGCGAACGCTCCCTGACGCTACGTCACTTCAAATACGAGAATCGACCGCTAGGTGCCAGTTGCGAAACCATGCTCAAACACATTGCCCTGCTCTGGGGCTTCCCGGTCAAACTAGAGGAACTGGATAAAGAAGGCAATGTGAGCCTGGTTGCCGAGGCGCGCATCGAACGTCGCCACGGCGATTGAGCGTCAATACGCTACGAAATACGCTTATTTCAACCAGCCCTTGCGGTGGAACAGCCAGAATGGCAGCACCACAGAAACCACCATCAAGCCGAGCGAGAACGGGTAACCATATTCCCAGTTCAATTCCGGCAGGAACTTGAAGTTCATGCCGTAGATGCTGGCGATCAGCGTCGGTGGCAGCAAGGCCACGGAAGCCACGGAGAAAATCCGCACCACCTTGTTCTGATTGATGTTGATGAAACCCACGGTGGCATTCATCAAGAAGTTGATTTTGTCGAACAGGAACGAAGTGTGACCATCGAGCGATTCGATGTCGCGCAAAAGCTGCTGTGTGTCGGCAATCTGGTTGGCCGAGAGAAAGCGACCCCGCATCAGGAAAGATACCGCGCGGCGCGTATCCAGCACATTGCGACGAATACGCCCATTCAAGTCTTCCTCACTGGCGATGGCGGCCAGCACCTTGGCGGCCTGGGTGTCGGTCATTTCCGTACTCAGCACACGTTTACTGACGGTTTCCAGCCCGGCATAAATATCTTCCAGCGCATCGGCGGAATACTCCACGTCGGCTGCATAAAGGTCGAGCAACACGTCCAGACTGTCGCTCACCGCACCAACCTGGGTACGCGCACGCAGACGTTGCAAACGGAAAACCGGCAGTTCCTCGTTGCGTACTGAAAACAGGATGTTGCGATGGAGGACGAAGGTCACGGGGACGTTGCGCGATTCATCTTTCTTGTCGAGCAGGAAGTCGGAGTGCAGATAAATCGAGCCGTCTTCCTCCACATAAAAACGCGCCGATGCCTCCAGGTCGGTGTGCTCTTCCGGCATAGGCAGGGACAACCCGAACATTTCTTCGATCAGCGCGCGCTCATCCTCCGTGGGCGCGACCAGATCGATCCAGACCAGATTGGCGCGCGCCAGATCTTCACGGTTATCCACGGAAATCTGGCGCAGCCGCCCGCCCTGCAACTCGAATACGTTGGGCATCTTGCGCGGATTGGGCTGCGATACCGTCGTCACCAGGCTGGCGCGCGTATCCTCGGAAAGTTCGGTGAGAATTGCGTCACGCCGCGTGGCGTCAATCAAACGCCAGAGCAGGCGACGATCTTCCTCGGCAGTCGCTTCAAGGATGTAGGCCAGATAACGGCTGTCCAGAGCCGCCAAACGGCTTTCCAGCTCGACAATATTCTGTTTGGAAACCAGCGTTTCCGCCTGCCCTGAGCGCGAGGTGTCCTGCAGCGATGCGGCGTCCGCGTCATCATCCTGATGGACGAGCAGATCCTCGATCTCGTGCAGATGAGATTCGACATCGTCCGTATCCAGGCTATGTTCTTCGATCGTGGTCATGCGGCACGCAGTAGTTCAGAAAGCGGGGTGGGACCAAGGATGCACTGATTAAATCCGTTCGTCCTGAGCTTGTCGAAGGACATACGCTGGAAATACAAGCGCCTCGACAGGATCAGCCCGAACGGTCACGAATGAATCAGTGCCTCCCTAACCCGGGAACAACGCGTATTTTAAGGATTCCTCACGACAAAGGCGTGACAAAAATAAAATTCAGGAACAACCCGCCGCACCGGGTGTTGCAAATCCGCCCACAAAAAACATGAAGCCCGAAAAGCCCGCGCCACATTCACACAAGGACGCTTGCTCTCCGGGTTACGCCCTGAAATATCAGCTCGCTCAAACGCGCTCGATGATCCCCGCAGCGCCCATCCCCGTACCGATACACATGGTCACCATGCCGTATTTCAGGTTACGCCGACGCAGGCCATGCACCACCGTCGCCGCACGAATCGCGCCTGTCGCCCCCAGCGGATGCCCCAGTGCAATCGCGCCGCCCAGCGGATTGACCTTGGCCGGATCCAGCTGCAAATCCTGCAGCACCGCCAGCGACTGCGCGGCAAAGGCTTCATTCAACTCGATCCAGTCCAGTTGCGACGAGCTGATACCGGCCGCCTGACAGGCCAGCGGCACGGCCGCTGACGGGCCAATCCCCATGATCTCGGGTGGCACACCCTTCACTGCAAACGACACGAAACGTGCCAGCGGCGTGAGGTTGAACTGCTTGAGGATTTTTTCGGAAACCAGCAACAATGCGCCCGCGCCATCGGATGTCTGCGAACTGTTGCCCGCCGTCACACTCCCCTTCGCCGCAAATACCGGCTTCAGTTTGCCCAGAGTGGCCAGGCTGGTATCGGCGCGCGCACCTTCGTCCTGCGTACAAATCCGCGTGCTGACTTCAATTTCACGCGTCAGCAGATTGGGCGTGCGTTCCATCACTTCCACCGAGGTGGTTTCGTCCTTGAACTCACCCGCCTGCTGCGCGGCAAGCGCCTTCTGGTGCGATTGCAGGGCAAACGCATCCTGCGCCTCGCGGCTTACTTTCCACTGCTCGGCCACCTTCTCGGCAGTCAACCCCATGCCGTAGGCCATGGTGACGTTTTCGTCCTTGAACACATTCATGTTCATGGAGGGATGATGCCCCATCATCGGCACCATCGACATCGACTCGACCCCGGCGGCTATCATCACATCCGCCTGCCCCACGCGGATACGATCAGCTGCCATGGCCAGTGCCGTCAGGCCTGAAGCGCAGTAACGATTGACCGTCACCCCCGCCACCGTATTGGGCAACCCGGCCAGCAGCGCAGCCATCCGGGCGACGTTCAGCCCCTGCTCTGCTTCGGGGAAAGCGCAACCGACGATCACATCCTCGATCAGTTTGGGATCCAGCCCCGGCGCCTGCGCCATGACGGACTGCAACACACGCACCAGCAGATCATCCGGGCGCACATTGCGGAACATGCCACGCGGTGCCTTGCCAATCGGCGTGCGGGTCGCGGCAACGATATAAGCATCCTGTAATTGTTTGGTCATTTCTGTTCTCCTGTTCCGTATCAATTACGCACCGGCTTGCCGGTTTGCAGCATGCCCATGATGCGTTCCTGGGTCTTGGGATGATTCAGCAGAGTGATGAAGGCCTTGCGTTCGAGATCGAGCAGCCATTGCTCATCGACCAGGCTGCCCTGCGCCACATCGCCGCCGCAGACAATCTCGGCAATCATTGAACCCAGCGTGTAATCATGCTCGGAGATGAAGCCACCATCCCGCATATTGACCAGCTGCGCCATGATGGTGGCAATACCGTAACGCCCGGCAACGGGAATCTGCCGGCGCATGGGGGGACGATAACCCGCCGCATGCAGGGCGCGCACCTCGCTTCGTGCCACATTGAGCAGCTCATACGGATTGAAGACAATGATGTCGTCCGCCGTGAGATAACCCATTTTCTGCGCTTCATACGCCGACTTCGACGCATGGGCCATCGCGGCATTGAGGAAGTTATCCTTGAGGAACTGCAGCAGATCATTGCCCTTGGCATCTTTGGCGGCACGCAGCGCGGCTTCCTTCAGACCACCACCGGCCGGCACCAGACCCACACCGACTTCCACCAGACCGATATACGACTCCAGTGCAGCCACACGTTTTGTCGCATGGAGCAAAAGCTCACACCCCCCGCCCAGTGCCAAACCCGCCACCGCGGCCACCACTGGCACCTGCGCGTAACGAATGCCCAGAGCCGCCTGCTGGAAGCCATGCACCACCGGCTGGAGTGCTTCAGCCCCACCCGACATGAACAACGGCAACACCGACTGCAAATCCGCACCGGCAGAGAACGCCCCACCATCGGCGGCATCGGTATTCCAGATCACCAGGCCCTGATAGTTACGCTCGGCTTCGGCGATGGCTTTGTTAAGCCCTTCGATGACCGCAGGCCCGATCACATGCATCTTGGTCTTGATCGACAACACCAGCACATCGTCATTCTGATGCCAGACACGCACGGCATCGTCTTCAAACACGGTGACCCCGGCAGTCTTCGGATCCGCCGCCGGGCCGCTCTCGCCCACCAGCGGGGCACGGAACGCCTGACGACGATAGACCGGCAGATCGCTGCGTGGCACGGCGCGATTTTGCGCGGACGACCAGGAGCCTTCATTGCCATGCACCCCGGTGCGGCCATCGAACACCCAGGCAGGCAGTGGCGCGTTGCACAAGGCCTTGCCCGCGTCGATATCTTCCTTGACCCACTGGGCGACCTGCTGCCAGCCGGCTGCTTGCCAGATTTCAAACGGGCCGGTCGTCCAGCCATAACCCCAGCGCATGGCAAAGTCGATATCACGGGCGCTGTCGGCGATGCTTTCCAGATGCAGCGCGGCATAGTGGAAGGCATCGCGGAAAATCGCCCAAAGGAACTGCGCCTGCGGATGATCCGCAGCACGCAACGCGGCCACACGCTTGGCCACATCCTTTTCCTTGAGGATCTTGATGACGCTCTCATCCGCCTTGGTGCCACTGGGCACATAATCGCCGGTCGCGAAATCGAAACGCTGGAATTCCTTGCCGACCTTGCGGAAGAAACCTGCGCCACTCTTTTGCCCCAGATTGCCTGCGGCGATCAGCTTTTCCAGCGCGGGCGGCATGCCGTACACGGTCTGGAACGGATCATCCGGCAGACATTCACGCTGCGTCTTGATGACATGCGCCATCGTGTCGAGGCCGACCACATCGGCCGTGCGGAAGGTGGCCGACTTGGCGCGCCCCAGGCGTGTACCCGTCAAATCATCGACCACATCGCTGCTCAGAGCAAACTTTTCTGCTTCATGCAGGATGGCGAGGATGCCAAAAATCCCGACACGGTTGGCGATGAAGTTCGGCGTATCTTTGGCACGCACCACGCCTTTGCCCAGCGTGGTGGCCATGAAGCCTTCGAGATGATCGAGGATCGAAGGCTGCGTCGTCCGGGTCGGGATCAGCTCGACCAGCGGCATGTAACGCGGCGGGTTGAAGAAATGCACACCACAGAAACGCGCCTTCAGTTGATCACTGAACCCATCAGCCAGATCATTGATCGACAACCCCGAAGTATTGGTGGCGAAGATGGCATGCGCGGCCAGATGCGGTGCGACCTTCTTGTAGAGGTCGTGCTTCCAGTCCATGCGTTCAGCAATCGCTTCGATGACGATGTCACACTCCTGCAACACGGCCAGATGATCGTCGTAATTGGCGACCTGGATCAGCGCGGCATCGGCGAGATTGCCCAGCGGCGCGGGATTCAGCTTCTTGAGGTTTTCGATGGCGCGCAGCACGACACCATTCTTGGGGCCTTCCTTGGCGGGCAGATCAAACAGCACCACCGGCACTTTGGCATTGATGCAATGCGCGGCAATCTGCGCGCCCATCACACCAGCGCCCAGCACCGCGACTTTCCTGACGATGAAATTACTCATGGGTTTCTTCTCCTGTGACCAGATTTCAGAACAGTTCAGCTTCAAGATCCAGCAGACAGGCCGCACCGGTGCGTGCCTGACGGATCAACATGGCGGTTTCCGGCAGCAGGCGGGCAAAATAGAAACGCGCCGTGGCCAGCTTGGTTTTGTAGAACGCATCCCCCGTCGCCTGTTTTTCCAGAGCGATTTTCGCCATGCGGGCAAACAGCCAGGCGTACACCAGATGCCCGGCCACACGCAGATAAGGCACAGCCGCCGCCCCCACCTCGTCCTGGTTCTGCATGGCCTTCATGCCCAGTTCCATGGTGAGCTTGGTCAGCTTGTCGCCCAGATCGGCCAGCGGGTCGATGAATTCCTTCATGGCCTCATTACCGGCATTTTCAGCAATGAATGCCTGAACCAAAGCCCCGAATTTCTGCAGCTTTGCGCCACCATCCATCAACACCTTGCGCGCCAGCAAATCGAGGGACTGAATGGTGTTGGTGCCTTCGTAAATCATGTTGATGCGCGCATCGCGCACATACTGCTCCATGCCGTTTTCAACGATATAACCATGCCCGCCAAACACCTGCATGGCTTCCGAAGTGGCAATCCAGCCGTTATCGGTGATGAACGACTTGATGATGGGCGTGAGCAAGGCCAGCAGATCGGCCGCTTCTTCGCGCACCGCCGCATCGGGATGCTTGATTTCAATATCGGCCTGCAATGAAACAAAAGTGGTAAAGGCACGCCCCCCTTCGGCATAGGCGCGCGCCGTCAGCAACATGCGCCGCACATCGGGATGCACGATGATCGGGTCAGCCGCCAGCTCCGGCGCCTTGGTGCCCGACAAACTCCGCATCTGGATGCGCTCACGCGCATACACCACGGCATTCTGGTAAGCCACTTCGGTCAGCCCCAGCGATTGCAGGCCCACACCCAGACGTGCCTCGTTCATCATCACGAACATGGCATTCAGACCCTTGTTCGGCTCGCCGATGATCCAGCCGGTCGCGTCATCCAGATTCATCTGGCAGGTCGCATTACCGTGGATCCCCATTTTCTCTTCAATCGCGCCGCAGGCGATCGTGTTGCGTGCGCCTGGATTGCCCTGTGCATCGGGCAGGAACTTCGGCACAAGAAAAAGCGAAATGCCGCGCGTGCCCACCGGTGCACCCGGCAGCCGGGCCAGCACCAGATGCAGGATGTTGGCCGACATATCGTGCTCACCAGCGGAAATGAAAATCTTCGCGCCGCTGATTTTGTATGAGCCATCGCCCTGCGGCTCGGCCTTGCTGCGCAGCAGCCCCAGATCAGTACCGCAATGCGGCTCGGTCAGGCACATCGTGCCCGTCCATTCACCCGTAATCAGTTTGGGCAGATACAAGGACTTCAGTGCCGGCGTGCCATGGGCGCGCAGGCAGGCATACGCCCCATGCGACAAACCGGGGTACATGGTCCATGCCTGATTGGCCGAATTGAGCATTTCCAGCATCACGCTGCTCATGACATGCGGCAAACCCTGGCCACCGTACGCCGGATCGCAAGCCAGCGACGGCCAACCCGCATCAACGTACTGCTGATAAGCCTCTTTGTAACCCTTGGGCGTGGTCACGGTTTGGCTGGCCGGATCAAAACGACAGCCTTCACGATCCCCACTCAGGTTCAACGGAAACAGCACCTTGCTACAAAACTTGCCCATTTCCTCGACCACCTGATCGATGGTTTCGGCATCGATATCGGCATGCGGCGGCAGCTTGCGCAGTTCCGTTTCCACATTCAGCAATTCATGCATGACAAACTGCATGTCGCGCAACGGGGCATTATATTGAGCCATACCAAATCTCCTCCAGACGTGTTGATGTATGTTTTATGAATACAGACAAACGCAAACGAAATACAAACTTCAGCTTCAGGCAAATTGTTTCGCAGCGGATGTTCGCGGCAGTGTTTGCCCGGTTTGCAGCTCAGGCAAAGGGGCGCGCAAACCACCAATCAGGAAGCTCATCAAGCGCGCATGCAGTGCCCCGGTATTGCTGTCGTCCAGCCCACCCAGCACATTCAGCGCATCGCTGCCTGAAATGGCGTAGGACATGGCACCCAGCATGAAATGGAAACGCCAGAGAATTTCTTCCTTGGGCACATCCGGCAAACTCTTGAACAAGGCCGCCTTGAATCGCGGCACGGCAGCGGCATACTCACGCGCGAGAAACTCCCGCACAAAAGGGGTCGGCGCGGTATAGGTGCGCCCCAGCAAACGCATGAAATTGTTGCCGCCACTTTCTTTGTCAGCCGCCAGCTTGAGCGCCACCCCAAAAAAAGCTTCGAGTATTTGGCGCGTCCGCAACGGCGCACCCGCCGCCTCGGATTCCAGCCGATCCAGCTCCAGCAGGCATTGCTCATTGAGCCAGCCCAGCCGCTGCCGGAACACTTCTTCGATCAGCAAGTCCTTGGAGCCAAAGTGATAATTGACGGCCGCCAGATTGACACCCGCCTTGCCGGTAATCTGGCGTAAAGTAGTCGCCTCAAAGCCGTGCTCGATGAACAGCATCTCGGCAGTACGCAAAATCCGCTCTCGGGTATCGCGATGATCAATTTCAGGCATGATGTTCAAACAGTAGTTTCAAACGATTGTTTGATTTAAGCAAGGCATCCCTGAATTGTCAATGACGACAAAAAATAATCCGCTACAAGTCGTTGAATTTTTCACAACCTGCATCCGCAGGTTCGAAGCACAGATGCCGCTTTACAAACCCTGCAATGGGTAGCGCGCCAGCCAATCCCGCACGGCCAGCCCCGTGCCGTAATCCCAGGCTTGCAGCTTTTCCGGTCGCACCAGGCGATATTCAGCCAGCTCTTCGTTGAGCGCGATCTCGCCATCGCCTTCGGCCACGACGTGATAGGCCATGATGACTTCATGCCTGCGCTGAAAGGGATACACACCGATCAACGTGATGCGTTGCGCCACCAGGTTCACCTCCTCCTGCACCTCGCGCGCGATGGCTTCCTCGGGAGATTCATCCCGCTCAAGAAAACCAGCAATGAGGCCGAACTTACCAGACACCCAGGCACTGTTACGCGCCAGCAGTATCTGCCCACGATATTCAACCAGCCCGGCCACCACCGGCGCGGGATTATCCCAATGGACATAACCGCAGCCTGCCGTCGGGCAGGTGCGGCGGCACACACCGCCGAGTTTCTGCTGACTCAGCGGCGAAGCGCAGCGCGGGCAGAAATTAAAGTCGTTGCTCAACCCAGGCTTTCACCGAAGCCAGTGCGGCACCCAGGTTTTCCGGTTGAGTACCCCCCGCCTGCGCCATGTCCGGACGACCACCGCCTTTGCCGCCCACTTGCTGGGCAACGACATTGACAAGTTCGCCCGCCTTGACCTTCGCATGGATATCGCTGGTCACCCCGGCGATCAAGGCCACCTTGCCATCAACCACACTACCCAGAACAATGGCCGCACTGCCCAGTTTATCTTTGAGCTTGTCGAGGGTTTCGCGCAAGGCCTTGGCATCCGCGCCTTCGAGCATGGCAGCGAGTACCTTGCACCCCTTGAGTTCGACGGCCTGACCGACGAGATCATCACCCTGCGTTGCGGCGAGCTTCGATTTGAGACGCGCCAGTTCCTTTTCCAATACGCGCGTACCTTCCAGCAAGCTGGCGACCCGGGTCGCTGCCTCCTGCTGCGGTGCCTTGACCTGTGCGGCCACATCGGCGAGCTGGGCATCCAGTTGCTGAATGTATTCGAGCGCGCCCTCCCCCGTCACGGCTTCAACGCGACGGATCCCCGCCGCCACACCGCCTTCGGCCACGATCTTGAACAAACCGATATCCCCGGTGCGCTTGACGTGCGTGCCGCCACACAATTCAGTGGAATAGCCACCCATGCCGATGACACGCACTTCATCGCCATATTTCTCGCCAAACAAGGCCATTGCCCCGGCGCTGATGGCATCATCGTAGCCCATGAGACGCGCACTGACATCCGCGTTACGACGGATTTCGCGATTGACCAGTGCTTCGATACGCACGATTTCCTGCGCCGTAAGTTGCTGCGGGTGCGAAAAATCGAAGCGTGTGCGGTTGGCATCCACCAGCGAGCCCTTCTGCTGTACATGCGCCCCCAATACCTCGCGCAATGCGGCATGTAGCAGATGGGTGGCCGAATGGTTCCACTGGGAACGCAGACGTTGTGCGGTATTGACCCGTGCCACCACCTTCTCGCCCACCGCCAGCGTACCCGCCTTGAGCGTGCCTTGATGGCCAAACACGTCGGTCTGAATTTTCTGCGTATCACACACAACAAACAGCGTGGTACACACCGAGCCACGCACCAGTTCGCCGCAGTCCCCCACCTGACCACCCGATTCTGCATAGAAAGGGGTCGTATCAAGCACCACTATGCCCTCCTCACCTGCATTGAGCTGATTGACTCGCTGGCTGTTGCGATACACCGCCAGCACCGTGGCTTCTTCTTCCAGCGAGTCGTAGCCCTTGAATTGGGTCGGTTTGCCATCGTATTCCACACTGCCTTTCATCTTGAAGCTGGAGGCGGCGCGCGCCATTTCACGCTGCCGCTCCATCGCCGCATGGAAGCCGGCTTCATCAATGGCCACTTCACGCTCGCGGCAGATATCCGCTGTCAAATCCAGCGGGAAGCCATGCGTATCGTAGAGTTTGAAGGCAGTATCGCCATCCAGCGTTTTCAGGCCAGGCTTGAGTGCAGTCTCAAGAATTTCCATGCCGTGCTCGATGGTTTCGCCAAAGCGTTCTTCTTCCTGACGCAACACCGCGGCCACCCGCGCCTGCTGCGCGATCAAATCAGGATACGCCTGCCCCATTGCCAGACACAACTCATCCACCAGGCGGAAAAAGAACGGCTGTTTCTGGCCGAGCTTGTAACCATGGCGAATCGCGCGACGGATGATGCGGCGCAGCACATAACCCCGTCCATCCGGACCAGGGATGATGCCATCGAGCACCATGAACGAGCAGGCGCGGATGTGATCAGCAATCACCTTCAATGAGTTATTGGCCAGATCCTTGCAGTGCGTTTCGCGCGCAGCCGCCTTGATAAGTTGCTGGAACAGGTCGATTTCATAGTTGCTATGCACATGTTGCAATACCGCCGCAATCCGTTCCAGCCCCATGCCGGTATCGACACTGGGTTTGGGCAAGGGATGCAGGATGCCCGCTTCGTCGCGGTTGAACTGCATGAACACCAGATTCCAGATTTCAATGTAACGGTCACCGTTTTCGTCCGGCGAGCCCGGCGGGCCACCCCAGACGTCCGCGCCGTGATCGAAGAAAATTTCGCTACACGGGCCGCAAGGGCCGGTATCCGCCATTTGCCAGAAGTTGTCGGAAGCATATTTCGCCCCCTTGTTGTCACCTATGCGGATGATACGTTCCACAGGCACGCCGACTTCCTTGGCCCAGATATCGTAAGCCTCGTCGTCTTCGGCATACACCGTCACCCAGAGTTTTTCCGAGGGCAGTTGATAGACCTGAGTCAGCAGCTCCCAGGCATACTGGATGGCATCGCGCTTGAAGTAATCACCGAAGCTGAAGTTCCCCAGCATCTCGAAGAACGTGTGGTGACGCGCGGTGTAACCCACATTCTCCAGATCATTGTGTTTGCCTCCCGCCCGCAGGCTGCGCTGCGAAGACGTGGCGCGAGTGTAGGCGCGCTTATCCTTGCCGGTAAACACATCCTTGAACTGCACCATGCCCGAGTTGGTAAACAACAGGGTGGGATCATTGCCCGGCACCAGCGAACTGGAAACCACAATGGTGTGCCCCTTCGAGGCGAAGAAGTCGAGGAATTTCTGGCGGATTTCGGCGCTATTCATGGCGGGGTCAGTAAGATGAGTCACTCAAAGGGAAGCGACAATTTTAGCAGCCAGTCATGAATTCCGTGCAGCCTGTCACATAAGGCAACAAAGTGTGACAAGGGTGACAAAGGTCACAGAAGAGTTTCAGGGACTTGATTGACTGAAGAATTCTCTTTCCCCATAATCGACTCAGCCCTAGCGCGTTCAAAACACGCATCGTGCATAACGTGACAGGCTGAGGCTGCGCCAAAAGCGCGACCGATTATTCTAACTGACAGGAGGCTGCAACCATGGCGACAGACACCCCCACCAAAAACCAGGAACGGCGACATAGCCCGGAGAATCGCCAGATTTTCGAAGGTGTCTATGACCGTGTCGAACCCTTCCTCGACCCTGACAACACCTGGGCAGGGCAGCCGCTTGAGCCGCTTGCCTACAATGTGCTCCGTGAAAAATACCCGGACATGACCGAAGAACAGCTGAACGCCTACTTCACGGCCGCCAAACGGATTTTCGGGGAACGCAATACCTGAACCCCCTGGTTCCTGATGTTTTGCTACTGAAGCCCGCAGCTGCGGGCTTCAGTGTTTTCAAATCAGGCAAACAAATCAATACGGTCGCTGAAAACAGCCGCCACCCCATCGGCAAATAACCGCTCCGCTTGATCCGGATGATTGACGGTATAGCAGGCCACCGGCACATTCGCTGCCCGAATTTCGCGCAACTGCTGCCCCTGCAACAAACTGGCCGCACAATGCAGACTACGACAATCCAGCCGTTTCAGACGTTCATGCCAGTCATCCGGCACCGCTTCAAACAGCAAGGCACGCGCAGGAGAACCCGGCAAACCCGTCACGATGCGTGCCGCATCCAGCGCCGTCTGCGAAAAGGATGAAAACAGCAGCGGAATAATCGCCGCGCCACGCGTCGCAGTTTCTGACAAAAAAGCCGCCACCGTTTGTGCGACCTCGGCACCGGTTTTCACCGCCTGACCACTCGCGGGCTTGATTTCGATATTGGCTGCCAGCCCCAGGATACGACAGGTTTCCAGTGCCTCACGCAAAGTCGGCAAAGGTTCCCCGGCGAAAGCACGATGATGATGCCTGCCCGCATCCAGCTCCCGCAGCTGCGCGGCCGTCTGCTGGGCAACCCAGCCATGGCCATCCGTCGTGCGATCCAGGGTTTCATCATGAATCAGCACCGGCAAGCCGTCGGCACTCAACATGACATCAAACTCAACCGCGCGGATGCCCAGGCGGGCGGCAATACTCAACCCTACCAGGGTATTTTCCGGTGCCAGCGCACCACCGCAACGATGGGCAATGACGAGAGGATAGTTCCAGTGTGTCATCATTCACTCCATTTCAGTCATGCTGCAACGCAGCGGCCTGGTCACTGTACAGCGGCGCGCTGTTGGCTCGCCGCATGGCGGTATCCAGTGCTTCCTTGGCAGGCTTGAGGTTGGCCCAGACCGTCGCCACCTCCTCACCCAGAATTTCCCGCAGACGGGTCAGACCAAAATTATATTTAGCGCGGGTTTTTGCCGGGCTGGCCTGCGCCAGTCGACGGCTGGCCAATGTCACCAGGGGTTGTGGCGCACCACGCGCCTTCATCGCATTCAATGCGCCGGGGGTCATCGGCAAAAATCCCGTGCCTCGCAACCACTCGGACTGCACATCCGGGCGCAACATGAAACGGGCAAAATGCGCAGCGGTCAGGTATTCCTCCTTCTTGCGTCCGGCCAGCACCCACAGCCCCTGCCCGCCAGGCAATATTTTTTCCTGATTCGCGCCATACATGTCGTCATAGAACGGCATTTGCGAAATACCCACATCCAGACCGGCACGCACCGCTTCCGGATAAAGTGCGGACTCCCCGGTCATCATGGCGCATTCGCCTGCAAGAAAGCGACGATCGGCCTCGTTGCCCGGGCCGAAATAGCGAAAGTAATGCGCTTTGTACCAGCTGGACAGCAAGGCCAGATGTTTGACATCCACCATACTGTTGAGCCGAACCTGCGAACGCCCGCCCTTCTCGGCCACCGCCAGCGGCTCGCCGTGCTGGGTTGAAACATTCTCGAGATGCACCCAGGAAAATCGCGATGTCGTCACGGGACACTTGCTGCCCGCATCAAACAGACTGCCTGCGCGTGCCTGCACCTCCAGCCAGGTTTTAGGCGATTCATCCGGATCCAGCCCCGCCTGTCGCAGCACCTTCTTGTTCCACAACAACACAGGCAATGACAGCCCCAGAGGCAAAGCCTGGATGCGCCCGGCGCCATCATCCACCGCATCGGCAATCAAGGGAAAAAACTGTTTCGCATCGAGCTTTTCAGCGGCCACCGCCATTACCTGATGCATGGGTTTGAAGCGCGGCAGCCCATGAAAGAACAACGGGCCGTCATCCGGCTCCAGCAAGGCCATGGTCGGCAAATTGTGCCGTTCCTGGTCATCGAGATCATGAACATTCTGCAGAATGACACGCCCCCGCCCCTTCTGCTCGTCGTTAAAGCGCAGAACCAGCGTCGCCAGCGTATCTTGCGGCACACCAGACAACATGTGTCGCAACACCACATCCTGAGGCAGCCCACGCGAATTCACCGCCGACGTAGCGGCTGGTTTGCCGAACGCCCATGCCGGAACGGTCATGGTAACGACCGCCATCGCCAGCACCGCCGACGACCTGCTCAACCTCCATCCCTGCATGGCAACGCCCCCCAACCCAAAGAGAGACATTATGCCGCACCCTGCAAGCCGCAGAATGACTGATAAAATGATAGTTGAAGCTTGAATATCTGCATCCCGTTCCATCCCTCCTCTTCCGCCACAACCTCACCACTTTACAACCCACGACCCCACAGCAATGCACATCGCCTGCATCGGCGGCGGCCCGGCCGGTCTGTATTTTTCCCTGCTATTGAAGCAGGCTCGGCCGTCGTATGACATCACCGTTTTCGAACGCAACCTGGCCAACGACACCTTTGGCTGGGGCGTGGTATTTTCCGATGCCACGCTGGATGCGCTGGCGGCGGCCGACCCGATCAGCCACTGCCAAATCCAGCAGCAGATGCGTCACTGGAACGACTGCGCCGTTCTGTTCAAAGGACGGCGCATCGTTTCTGGCGGCCATGGCTACAGTGGCATAGGCCGTCAAGCACTGCTCAACATCCTGCAACAACGCGCCCGCGAGCTCGGTGTTCGTCTGGTTTTTGAAGCCGACCCCACGCAAACGCACCACGACAAAATCAGCCAGGCCGACCTGATTGTTGCCGCCGATGGCGCGCACAGCACGCTGCGCGAACGTGATGCCGCGCAGTTTCAGGTGGACGTCCAGCCAGGCCGGTGTCGTTACCTCTGGTTTGGCACACCCTTGCAGCTCGATGCCTTCACCTTCATCAGCGAACCCAGCGCATGGGGCTGGTTTCAGGCGCATGCCTATCCGTTTGATGCCACCACCAGCACCTTCATCATCGAATGCCGTGAAGAAACCTGGCGAGCCGCCGGGCTGGATCGACTGGATGCCACCGCATCGACCCGCTTCTGCGAACAATTATTTTCCGCCCATCTGCAAGGCCAGCCCCTGCTTTGCAATCTGCGTCATCCGCGCGGCCATGAATGGCTGCGCTTCAACCGCATCACTTGCCAGCGCTGGTTTCATGGAAACCGTGTATTGATTGGCGATGCCGCACACACCGCGCATTTCTCGGTGGGCTCGGGCACCCGCCTGGCGATGGAAGATGCCATCGCACTCAGCCATGAACTGACCCACCTCGCCGCCGATGACCCGCATGCGCTCGCGCAGGCACTGCAACGCTATCAGGACAACCGCCGCCTCGCCGTCCTGCGCTTGCAGAATTCCGCCAACAACCGCATGGACTGGTTCGAAAACGTGGCACGCTACGCCCATCTCGACGCCGAACAGTTCGCCTACGCGCTGCTGACCAGCAGCCAGCGACTGGGGCACGCCAACCTGCGGCTGCGTGATGCCGCCTACATCGACGGCATCGAGTCCTGGCTGTCCACCCGCAGCGGCATAACGCCTCCCGCAAACACAGACACTACCGTGCCACCCATGTTCACGCCCTTCCGTCTGCGCGATCTCACGCTGATCAACCGCGTCGTTGTCTCGCCGATGGCCATGTATTCCTGCCACGACGGCCTGCCGGGCGACTTTCACCTGGCGCACCTGGGCAGCCGCGCACTCGGCGGAGCGGCACTGGTGATGACCGAAATGACGGCGGTGAGCCGCGATGCCCGCATCACACCGAGCTGCGCCGGGCTATGGAATGACGCGCAGGAGCAGGCCTGGCAACGTATCGTCCATTTTGTACACAGCAGCAGCGCAGCCTGCATCGGTCTACAACTGGGCCACGCCGGCGCCAAAGGCTCGACGCAACCCGGCTGGCAGCAGATCGATGCGCCGCTCGCACACGGCAACTGGCCGCTGCTGGCAGCCTCGGCCCTATCTTACGGGCCGGACAACCAGACCCCGCGTGCCATGACCCGGCAAGACATGGATGAAATCCGCGATGCTTTCTGCCGAGCGACTGAACGCGCCATCCGGATCGGCTTCGACCTGCTCGAACTCCATTGCGCTCACGGCTACCTGCTGTCGAGTTTCATCAGCCCGCTCACCAACCAGCGGGAAGACGAATACGGCGGCAACCTGGAAAACCGTCTGCGCTACCCGCTTGAAATCTGTCACGCCCTGCGCGCGCTCTGGCCTGCCGGAAAGCCGCTGGCGGTGCGTATCTCGGCACATGACTGGGTGGCTGGCGGAACCACCCCGGATGATGCCGTCGTTTTATCAAGGCGACTCCGCGAGCTCGGGGTTGACCTGGTCGATGTCTCCTCCGGCCAGACCACGCGCGCCGCCCGCCCCGTTTATGGCCGCATGTATCAAACCCCGTTTGCTGACCGGATTCGCAACGAAGCCGGTATTGCCACCATGGCCGTCGGAAACATTTCCGAGGCAGACCAGGTCAACACCATCATCGCCGCCGGACGTGCCGACCTCTGCGCCATCGGCCGCCCCCACCTCGCCGACCCCGCCTGGACCTTACGGGCGGCGGCGGCACAAGGCTACCGACCCACCACCTGCCCGCCCCAATATCAAAGCGGCCAGGAACAACTCGAACGTCAGTTAAGACCCTCATCATGAGCAAACACAAAAAACCCAGCGACAGCGAAACCCGCGCCCACAGCGAACATGCCGATGAACTGCGGCTGTGGCTGCGGATGCTGGCCTGCACTAATCTGGTCGAAGGCCATGTCCGCACCCGCTTGCGTCAGGATTTCGACATCACCCTGCCGCGTTTCGACCTGATGGCGCAACTCGAACGGATGCCGCAGGGCATGAAGATGGGGGAACTCTCCCGCCGCATGATGGTGACCGGCGGTAACGTCACCGGCATTACCGACCAGCTGGTGGAAGAAGGGCTGGTCAAGCGCATGGACAACCCCGAAGACCGCCGCGCCTACATCGTCAGGCTGACCCCCAAAGGCCGCAAAATTTTTACCGAGATGGCGAAGGCGCATGAACAATGGATCGTCGAACTGCTCTCCGGCCTGAGCACCGAGCAGCGTGACCAGCTTTACGGCCTGCTGGCCATCCTCAAATCCCATGCTGCCACCGTGGCCACACCCCCACCCATCGGCAAAGACAAAACCGCCTCATGATAAAAAAACCTTCTTCTGCTGCACAACATGTCGCACAACACTTTTTGTGGCAGGTCGATGCAAACACGCAGGTCGCCACACTCACACTGCATCGCCCGGAACGCAAGAACGCCCTGAGCTTTGCCACCTACGAGGAACTGCACGCGCTTTTCGGCCTGCTGGATGTAGCGCATGACATCCATGCCGTCATCGTGACGGGTGCGGCAGACAACTTCTGTTCTGGTGGCGACGTCCACGACATCATCGGCCCGCTCACCCGCATGGCCATGCCCGAGCTGCTCGAATTCACCCGACTGACCGGTGCGCTGGTCAAAGCCATGCGCGCCTGCCCACAACCCCTCATTGCGGCGATCGACGGCGTATGTGCCGGGGCCGGCGCGATGATTGCGCTGGCCTGCGATCTGCGGCTGGGCACAACGCGCAGCCGCAGTGCCTTTCTGTTTACCCGGGTCGGCCTGACCGGTGCTGACATGGGCGCCTGCGCTTTGCTGCCCCGCGTGATCGGCCAGGGACGCGCCGCCGAACTGCTGTATACCGGACGCACGCTGGGCGGCGAGGAAGCCGAGCACTGGGGGCTGTTCAACCGTCTGTGCCCGCCCGAAACCCTGCTTGCTGAAGCACGCCATCTGGCGACCGAACTGGCGAGTGGCCCTCGCTTTGCTCACCGTATGACCAAACGCATGCTGCATCGGGAATGGAACATGAGCCTGGATGATGCCATCGATGCCGAAGCCGATGCCCAGGCGATCTGCATGCAGACCGAAGATTTCCGCCGCGCTTATCAGGCCTTCGTCGCCCGCGAAAAACCTCGTTTCGAAGGCAACTGAAGCCTGCAAAAATCAAGCAAACATCAAACCGGTAACGCCCGTTTCACCAGCCGTACCCAATAGGCGATGCCCAGCGGAATGATTTCGTCATTGAAATCATAATGCGGGCTGTGCAGCATACAGCCGCCCTGCCCGCCCCCGTTCCCGTTCCCCAGCCAGGCATAACACCCCGGCCGCTCACGCAACATGTAAGCAAAATCCCCCGCCCCCATGCTGGGTCGCAGATCAGTACGCACCCGGGCCGGCCCCAGTGTCTGTGCGGCCACTTCAGCGCACAGAGCCGTCTCAGCCAGGCTATTGATGGTGGGCGGATAACCGTGTTCGTAATCGAGGCTGACATGCACCCCATGGGTTGTCGCGATACCCTCGCAGACGCGACGCATCGCGGATTCCATCAGTGACTGCTGCGCCTCGCTGAAGGTACGCACCGTGCCGCCCAGGCACGCCGTTTCGGGCAGCACGTTATCGGCATGCCCCGCATGAAAACGCGTCACCGAAAGTACGGCCGGTTCCTGTGGATCGGTATGGCGCGCCACCAGCATTTGCAAGGCCTGCACCAGAGCCGCACCTGCCAGCACCGTATCCGTCGCCTGATGCGGCATCGCGGCGTGCCCACCACGCCCAGTGATCACTATTTCAAAACGATCCGCCCCAGCCATCAGCGCGCCCGGAAGCACCGCCATTTCACCCACCGGCAGCCCCGGCCAGTTGTGCAGGCCATACACCGCATCCATCGGAAAACGCTTGAACAAGCCCTGCTCGATCATCACCCGCGCCCCGCCTTCGTGTTCCTCGGCTGGCTGAAAAATGAAATGTACCGTGCCATCGAAACGCCCGGCATGACGCAAAGCCACCAGGGCTTCAGCCGCCCCCAGCAACATCGCCGTATGACCATCATGGCCACAGGCATGCATCTGCCCCGGATGCGTCGAACGATGCGCGCAGGCATTCAGCTCTTCGAGCGGCAACGCATCCATATCGGCACGCAGACCGATGGCACGGCGACTGCTCCCCACTTGCAGCGTCCCCACAACCCCCGTGCCCGCCAGCCCACGCTGCACCATCAGCCCCAGTTTTTCGAGGTGCTGCGCGACGATCTCGGCAGTACGCCATTCCCCAAATGCCAGTTCGGGGTGAGCATGAATGTCACGACGGATCGCTGCGATGCGTGGCGTCAGTTCGGGAAGAATTTCATCGAGTGTCATACGGCCTCCTGCAGAATGATGGATGACTCAAGTCACAGAAACACCAATTTCATGGCTGTCGAAGCCACCGTCGATCAACAGGGCAAAAATCGACATGGCATCGGTCAGCCGTGTCGATGCATGCAGGCCGTAATGAAATAACGAGACCCCCAGCGCACCGCCAAAAAAGGCCACGATCAGATTTTCAGTGCTCAACGCCGGGTTCAGCTCACCATTGCGCTTGGCATCCTCGAACATGTTGATCAACGCAATGTAAATGCCGTCATTCTGCCTGGGCAGTTCGGCCAGCAACTCCGGATGACGGCGCGTTTCGATCGGAACCGCCGCCAGAAACCCGGTGACCGTAGGATCACGATCGGCCGCCGTAGCCGATGCCATCAGGATGCGTCGGAATCGTTCCCGCAACGTCGAACACTCCTCCAGCGCACGCAGATACTCCGGCAACAGCACGCTTTGCGCGTCGGCCAGGGTCGCCGCGTAGAGCTCCAGTTTGGAGGCAAAGTAGGAATACAAGGCGGCATGCGTCATGCCCACTTCACGCCCGACATCCTTGAAGGTCGTTTGCGAATAGCCTTTCTCGGCGAATTGTCGCCGTGCGGCCTGCAGGATCAGCGCGAGATTGGCTTCCTTGTTGCTGCCTCGTGGACGCCCCACTCGCGCAGGCTTGTGCACGACCTGCGGCACAGTCGTTGCTGGTATTTTTTTCCCGACCGGATGCGCTGTCATCAATTGTCCTTTGGAACAGGCTTTGATTATATCGGGCATCAACAGGCATCAGTGCCCCCCATCACAGCCCCATACCGCCACCATATCTCACCCACAACACAAACCAGCAAAACCCCGTTGACACCGAGAATAAACACATGTTTAATCCGATAAACATTCACTTATTTTCGATCCGGCCACCACGCATGTCTGCCCTCTCCATAGCCACTGAGCGCGCTCGCATCACCCCGACCCGCGCAGCCGCGCTGGCAGAACGTGCGGCGTTTACCGACGGGCAGATCCTCGATGCCGCCGAACTGCTGTTCGCCCGCCACGGGCTGCGCGGCACACGGGTACGCGAAATCGCCCAGGCTGCCGGCGTGAATGAAGCTACGCTCTACAACTATTACAAAAATAAGGAAGCGCTCTACGAAGCCGTGATCGAACGGGGCATCCAGCCCATCATCGACACCGTGCGACGCACTTCCGAAGGGGACAATTCCCCCGAAAACATCCGCACGGCGGCGCAACAGATCATCACCCAGTTGCAGCAACGTCCTTACGTCAGCCAGTTGCTGTATCTCGAAGCGATTGCCGATGGCGAGCATCTGCAACGCCTGGTCGAACGCTGGCTGAAGCCTTTTGCTGCTGCCAT
Organism: Sterolibacterium sp.; assembly: GCA_018061005.1. Classification (GTDB taxonomy): domain Bacteria; phylum Pseudomonadota; class Gammaproteobacteria; order Burkholderiales; family Rhodocyclaceae; genus Sterolibacterium. Next base: position 24,212 of record JAGOVA010000023.1, read on the forward strand.
CACCCAGCAGTTCGAAAAGCGCGCACCACAGCTCGAACGCCAGGATTACCCGCAGGTTGTCGAACTGTTCTGGCATTTGTCATTCGGCCATTTCGCCATTGCGCCAATGTTGAAGCAGACCTTTGGCATAGACCCATTCGCGGATCAGCGGATCGAACGGCAAATTGCTTTCGTCGAAACCATCATCGGCAGCCTGTTTGCCGACTCCGGTCTGCCTGCAACGCCCTTCACTGCCGCACCCCTTTGATTTCAACCCGCTCACACTTAACCCATTGAGGAGAAAAGCATGTCTGAAAATAATTATGATGTCATCGTTATCGGCAGCGGCCCGGGCGGCCTGTCCTGCGCCACACTGCTGCAAAAGCGCGGTGTCCGCACGCTGATCATAGAAAAGAATGAAGTGCTCGGCGGCAAGATGTACAGCGTAGAAGCCGACGGCTATGCCTACGACCTGTTCCCGCACGGCCAGGTGCCGACACGCGGTAATGCCTTCGAACAGATTTTTGCCGAACTCGGCTGCTCGGAAGACTTCAAACCCGCGCTGGATGTCGATGACCAGCGCGAAATGATTACCCTCGCCTATCGTCGCCCCGGCTGGAAAGATTACAAGGTCACCACGCAAAAGCAGGCATTGACCGATGCCACCGGCTTTTTCAACTCCTGGGAAGCCACACCGGAAGAACAGGAAAAGTCGATGATGCTGATCGGCGAAATGCTGAGCCTCACGGCGGAAGACCTGGCCAAACTCGACCGCGTGACCATGCAGGAATGGCTGGACGCACGCGATGTGCCTGCCCCCCTGTACAGCTACCTGGGTTTCCAGGCGAATGCCTCGCTGGCCGAGCCAATCGATCTGGTTTCGGCTTCGGAAATGATCCTGATCATGCAGCAGATGATGCTGCAAGGCGGTGGCGGCCAGTACAAGGGCGGCTTTGCCATGCTGACCAACGTCATGGTGCGCGAGTTCAAGAAGAACGGCGGCACGCTGATCAACAACTGCCGCGTCGAAAAAATCATTGTCGAGGACGGCGCAGTCACGGGCATCAAAACCGCCAAAGGCACTTTCCACGCATCCGTCATTGTGTCAAATGCCGGCCTGCAGCCAACCGTCGTCAAACTGGTGGGCGAAGAACACTTTGACAAATCCTATGTGAATTACGTCAAGAGCCTGGTTCCCGGCTGGGCCTTCACCAGCGTGCGTTACTTCCTCAACAAACCCGTCATGAAGACCGGCCTGTATGTCATGTGGAATGACGAGTCCTGGTACAACATGGAACGCTACAAGGAAATGAAGGACGGCAAGCTGCCCGAAGATGTCATCCTGTTCATGGTGAACCACAAGTTCTTTGACGACGAAGCAGCACCCGAAGGCAAGCAGGTGCTGGTCTCCGGCACGGTCTGCTCGGCCAACCCGGAAGCCACGGAAATCCAGGCATTGTGGGACAAAATGGATCAGCAGATGCAGCAGGTCTTCCCCGATATCTGGGAAGCCACCGAACGCAAGGAATACACCGGCCCGAAAGAAATTTCCGACCTCACGCGCGACAGCGTGGTCAAGGGCAGTGGCGGTGAGTGTGTCGGGCTTGCCCAGATCGTCGGCCAGTGCGGCATCGACAAACCGAAGTCAGAACTGCCGATCCGTGGCCTCTATGTCGTCGGCGCCGATGCCGGTGCGGCGGGGATGGGCACGCATCAGTCGGGGCTTTCCGGCATGTATGCCACCAAGCAGATCCAGCGTTATCTGGCCAGACTGACCAAGGCTTTGTAACGCTACGCGGGCATATCAGCAGACTCACCGCCCGCTACCTCCGCAGCCCCCGGAGCCATTCAGGCCGGGGGCTGCGGCGTTTTAGCCCTGCGCTTTTGCTGTGCGCTACGGCGCGATACACCCAGCTTCCAGTGTCGTCCATGAGTTACCATTGGCAAAACCGCATCTTGAGCTGATGTTAGCACCAGCCTGCCCCCCTACCCTGCGCCTTCATCTGGCGTTACGATAGCGGCGTGCGATGTCCTTCACCCGGGAGGTTCAGATGACGCCCACCACCAAGCCTGCACTGACCCTGCGCGACCTGATCCGCGCCCGTCACCGCTGTGATGAAATCACTGCCCTGAGTTCGCTGCTGCCGTTGGCCACGCTGCCTCCGGATGCCAGCTCCCGTGCATCTGCATACGCCACGATGCTCATGACCCACATCCGTGCCACGCACGCGAAACCCCGGATCAGCGGTGGCCTGGATGCCTTCTTGCGCGAATACGATCTCTCATCGCACGAAGGCATCGCCCTGATGTGCCTGGCTGAAGCTCTGTTACGCATCCCCGATGCGACTACGGTCGATCGCCTGATCCAGGACAAGATCGGCAGCACCGACTGGAATCGTCATATTCCACACTCGGACAGCCTGTTTGTACATGCCTCGACCTGGGCACTGATGCTGACCGGCAAGCTGACCCAGCCAGACCCTGCCGCAGCCTCGTTATCAGGCACACTCAAAACCCTGCTGACACACACCAGTGAACCGCTCATCCGGCAAGCCCTGCGTGCCGCCATGCGGCTGCTGGGTGAACAGTTCGTCATGGGACGCGACATCCACGAAGCCCTACGCCATGCCGCACCCGCCGAAGCGCAGGGTTATCGTCACTCTTACGACATGCTCGGTGAGGCCGCGCTTTGTACAGAAGATGCACGGCGTTACCTGGCGGCTTATCATGCCGCGCTGGCCGCCATCGCAGCCGTCCGCAAGCCCGGCCAGACAGTGCTCGACGCGCCCACCCTCTCAGTCAAACTCTCCGCCTTGCATCCGCGTTATGAAGCAGCGCAGCACGCACGCGTCATGGCCGAACTGCTCCCTGTCCTCTGCACGCTGGCTCAAACCGCCAAAAGCCATGACATCGCCATCACCATAGATGCTGAAGAAAGCGACCGCCTGGCACTTTCACTGGATGTATTTGCTGCCCTGGCCGCAGCGCCGTCATTACAAAACTGGCAAGGGCTGGGCTTGGCTGTACAGGCTTACCAGAAACGCGCCCCGGCCGTCATCGACTGGCTGGCCGAACTGGCGCGCCGCACACGTCGACGCCTGAATGTGCGCCTCGTCAAAGGGGCTTACTGGGACAGCGAAATCAAACTGGCTCAGGAACGCGGCCTGGACGACTATCCGGTCTACACCCACAAGATCGCCACCGATATTGCCTACCTGGCCTGCGCCGCGAAACTGCTGGATGACCCGCAGGCCTTCTATCCCCAGTTTGCCACCCACAATGCCCATACCGTCGCCAGCCTGCTTGAAATGGCGCAGCTCCGTCTAACCCGTGATTTCGAGTTTCAGCGGTTGCATGGCATGGGTCGCGCGCTGTATGACACGATCATCGTTCAGACCGAGACCGATCCCAAGTTCAAGCACCGTCCGCTCGTCTGCCGCGTCTATGCCCCTGTCGGCAGCCATGAAGACCTGCTGGCTTATCTCGTGCGGCGTCTGCTCGAAAACGGTGCCAACAGCTCGTTTGTCCATCGCCTCGAAGATGGACAGACCACACTCGACGCACTGGCGGCCGACCCGGTCGCACTCTGGCACTCGGCACGGCCGCCCCAGGGGCTGCCCTTGCCACACCAGTTATACGCTACGGCGCGTAATAACAGCCGGGGGCTGGATATGGCGGATCAGCTCACCCTGCAACAACTCGAAGCCGCGTGGCTCACATCGCAGCAAATCGCATTTCATGCAGCCCCCGGCATTTCAGCTCACACGGAATGCAGCGTCCCCCGGCAGGAAATCCGCTCGCCCGCCAACCACCACGACCGGGTCGGTGATGTCCGCCCGGCAACGCAAGGCGATGTGATCCACGCCATCACCCGCGCTCAATCCGCACAGACAGGCTGGGATCAAGTGGCTGTCCATGAGCGCGCCGCCTGCCTCGAACGGGCCGCCGACCTGCTGCAGGAGCGTCATTCCGCGCTGATCGCCCTGATCAGCCGCGAAGGTGGTCGTACCCTGCCCGATGCCATGAACGAAGTGCGCGAAGCCATCGACTTCTGTCGATATTACGCAGCCCAGGCGCGCATGACGTTTAGCGCGCCCCTCGAACTGAGCGGCCCGACCGGTGAGCGCAATCTGCTGAGCCTGCACGGGCGCGGCGTCTTTGCCTGCATCAGCCCATGGAATTTTCCACTGGCCATTTTCATGGGACAAGTCTGTGCCGCACTGGTCGCAGGCAATGCCGTCATCGCCAAACCTGCCGAACAAACGCCGCTCACCGCCGCCGCCGCTGTCGACCTGCTTTACCAAGCTGGCATCCCGCGCGACATTCTGCAACTTTTGCCCGGTGATGCGACCATCGGCGCAGCCATCGTGGCTGATCATCGCATCGACGGCGTGGCCTTCACCGGCTCGACCGAAACCGCCCGCCGCATCGCATTATCGCTGGCGCAACGCGGCAATGCCGCGCATCCCGTGCCGCTGGCCACCTTGATTGCAGAAACCGGTGGCATCAACGTGATGATCGCCGACAGTTCGACGCTGCCCGAACAACTCGTGCGCGATGTCATGGCCTCCGCGTTCAACAGCGCCGGGCAACGCTGCTCGGCACTGCGCGTCCTGTTTGTGCAAAGCGACATCGCCGACAAGGTGCTGTCGCTACTTGCAGGTGCCATGCAAACCCTGCAGATCGGCAATCCCGGCCTGGCCACCACCGATATCGGCCCATTGATAGACGCTGCCGCTCACGCGGCCTTGACACAGCATGTCACGCAACTGGAAAGCCATGCCCGGCTGATTCATCAATGCACACTGCCCACAGACCCTGCCTCAATTTGTGCGCGCGGATATTTCTTCGCACCGCAAGCCTGGGAAATCGAGCGTCTCGCGCAACTCGAAAACGAAGTATTCGGCCCCGTTCTACACGTCATCCGCTGGCAGACAGATGAACTCGACGCATGCCTCGATGACATCAACGCCAGCCAATATGGCCTGACACTGGGCATCCACAGCCGGATCGACACCACGGTGGATCACATCTGCCACAAAGTGCGGATCGGCAATCTCTATGTCAATCGCAACATGATTGGTGCGGTGGTGGGCGTGCAACCATTCGGTGGCGAACAGCTTTCCGGCACGGGCCCCAAGGCAGGCGGCCCACATTACCTGCTCCGTTTCGCCAGCGAATGCTGCCTGACCATCAACACCGCTGCCGCTGGTGGAAACACGCATTTACTGACTGCAAACGGTGCGCCATGAATAACGCCAAGAGGCACTATCGCACAACCCACGGCGGCTATTCCCACTATAATCAAACGTAATTCATGCGCGCATCACGCGCTATCACGCACACAGGTAGCGCATGCTACGACCTTCCGACACCGCATCCATCCGCTGACGACCCCAGGTGATTCGCACAAAAAACGCAATGAAAATCGTGGATTATTTCGTCCACCCCTCATTGCATACCGAACCGGACACGTTCAACCGAGCGCGCGTCCTTGCCACCTCGATCGTGGCATTGACGGTCATCGTATTAACCGCGCTCATTGTCATCCTGCTGTCGGGCTTTCCTCACCAATCCAACATGCTGGCCTCCGGCCTGATCCTGCCCGCCGTCGGCTGTTTCGGCCTTGCCCTGATTCGTCTGCGCAACGTAGGCAACTATCGTTTTGCCAGCATGAGCACCATCGTGGTCTTGCTCGCCATCATGCTCGGCGGGATCAGCGTTTCAGGTGGTCCGCAGGAGTCGCCCGTATTGCAACTGCTGATCATTCCTCCGCTGACCGCTTTTTTCTTTGGTGGTCGCCTGCTCGGCAGAAGCATCGCCCTCATCACCTTATTGATCGTCACCCTGTTGATCCTGCTGCAAGCCTTCGGCTTCTCCTTTCCACAAACGGTCGAGTCACTCGACAAACGCAACATTCTCAGCTTTGTCGTCACCTTCCTGAACCTCTCCGTAATTTCGGTGATGGCTTTCATTTACGAATACACCGCATCGATCTTCAAACAGGAGCGCGATGTAGAGCATCATAAATTCGTCCAACTCGCCAAGACCGACCCACTCACCGGGCTTGCCAACCGACGCAACTTCGATGCCATGCTTGCCGAACGCATGGCCGCCTATGGCCCACAAAACCAGCTTCAGCGCTTCGCATTGGGCTACCTTGATCTCGACGGATTCAAACCTATCAACGATCGCTACGGTCACGCCATCGGTGACGAAGTCCTCCGGGTCGTTTCAGATCGGCTGCGGAACGCGCTGCGTGGCTCCGACTTTGTCGGCCGCCACGGCGGCGACGAATTCATGCTGATGATCGACCTGCCAAGCGGGCAGGATTTTCTTGAAATGATGGCGGATCGCATCCTGAAAGCAATTGCCCAACCCATCCCCACCACAGCAGGCAGTGTGGGCGTGACCGGTAGCCTTGGATTTGCGATTTTCCCGCTGGATGCCAGCGAAATTGAAGAACTCAAGAAATCAGCGGATAGTGCGATGTATGCCGCCAAAAACCAGCGCGGTGTCTGGCGATATTTTCGTCAGGGTCATCAGGCGGACACGGCAGGCCAATAACCTGTTACAAACAACCTGTTACAAATACACCGCCCCCGCAGGGGCTTTCGTACCACCCAGGGGCTTTACAGGCCGTCGCGCTGACGTGCCAGCGCGATGCGTTCGCGCATGGTTTTTGCCACCTGTGCAAACTGGTCATCGCGTGGCGCATCGGCCACTGCGTCTCCCTTGCGTCGCTCAACCTCTTCATTGAGCGTGCTGCGCGCCACAATAGATAGCAGGAAGCATGACAACGCACCCGCTGTCAGGATGAGCAGCAACACGACCTGAAAGAAATCGCGTTGCTGTTGCCAGTAATAGCCCGCCAGAGAAGCGCACAAACAGGCCACCAGCACCCAGGTCAGCAGCGACACTACGGCATCACGCCCGCCATGCCGGTAGATCGAAAAAAACTGAAGGATGAATACCCCCACGAAAATCAGTGAAGCGAGCATCCCCAACGCCTTCTCGTAACCCAAAGCGTCAAAGCTTGTGGCGATCAGTAGTAGTGCGTCTTTGAGCGTGGCCAAACTGAAACCTTCGTGCATGACATCCTCCTTCACATTCACGTCGCGGCTTTACGCGGCTGAAATGTTCATCCAGTCCCTCAGTGTTCCTTGCCATCGACACGCGGCTGCATGAGATACGGTATATAACGCAGCCCCAGCGTGAAAAAGCACAGAAACCAGCACGTCGCCGCCAATGACAGCCACAGCGCGTAGTGTTGCGGGAAAAACTGCGGAAAGACCAGCCGCATCACGAACGCCACTACCATTAACCATAGCACGGCCTTGTCGCGCTTGTCGAAGCTGACTTTACGCCCGGTGTGACCTTTGGAAATACGGATCAACATGGCGGGAATAATAAGCCCCATGACCCCGAAACTGAACAGGTGCGTCACGACGCCCCCCAGGCCGCCCACCACCATGACGTCGCGCATAGCAAGCACCAGTAACTGGAGGGCAATGAAAAAATAACCCGCGTACATGATGCCGATGTCGATGCGGCGCAAGGCTTTTTGCGGATACCAGAAGAAGAATCGCAGCATGAGCAGCGTGGCCAGCAGCACGGCGATTCCCGCGGCTACGGGGGGCGGCAGCAGGGACTCAAAGATCATTACGACGGCCAATAATTTGATGGACTTGTCCAGCCGTGGGTGACGCAGGATATCGACCTGGTACTCCGATTTCATGAATTGCGTCAGGGTGCGTTCAAGCATGACGAGAAAGGCGACACGAAACAGACCGACCGCCATGCTCACGCCCACAGTGAAATACTCGGCCGTCAACATGCAGTGCTTGGCCACCAGAAACAGCGGCAACACAATCAGGAAAAAATAATTGTCGCGGTAGGAATCCGTGCTGCGATGACGTATCAGCGTCCAGAGCAACATCGCCACGATCGCGAGCAGAAACAGATTATTCGAGAGCAGGAACAGCGGCACCGGCAGTACGGCCTCAAACCACATCCCCAGCCGTTCGAGTATCCAGGCCATAAAAAGAAACACCAGCGCCGCACCGTGAAAGCCGCGTATCTGCACCCAGTTCTTGGTTGCCGTCAGCAAAAAACCGCCGATTACCGCCCAGCCAAAGCCAAAAAACATTTCATGAGCATGCCACTGCATGCTCGAAAAGCGTTGCATGGGCGCAGCAATTCCGCCCAGATACAGCCCCAGCCAGAGCGGGGGCAACAGCAGACCGGCAAGACAGGCGAGGGTGAAAAAAGGCCGGAAACCGACCTGCCATAAAGGATGAGACAGGGGATGAGACAGCAGTTTTTGAAACATCGTGATTTCCTGCGACATGAACGACCTCAAAATCGGGTAGTGATTCAGCCTAAGATTCAGCCTGAGATTCAGCCTATCGAATGAACGGGAGGCCGTCAGAAATTCTGCTGCACCCGACGACGCTGCCGGACTTCTTCAAACAGACAGATCGCTGCGGCTGCAGCCACATTCAGGGATTCGCTCCCCGTTGCCAGCGGGATGGTAACGCGCCGTGTGGCGAGCATTTCCAGTTCGGGACGAATGCCACGACCTTCCGAGCCCAGCAGCCAGGCGACCGGGCCGTTCAATGGCTGATCGAACAAGCCTTCCTCGCCATGCGCTGTGGCCGCCACACTAAGACCGTTAAAGCCCCGCAAGGTTGCCGACAGATCCGCCTGTTCGTGCAGCTGCAAATCGAAGTGCGCGCCCTGCGCTGCACGCAGCACACGCGGCGTCCAGACCCCGGCACACCCCACCCCGAGAAACACCTCATGAATGCCCGCTGCCGCTGCGCTGCGTAATATCGAACCAACGTTACCCGCATCCTGCACAGCATCGAGAAGGATGCAGGAACGATTCCGGCGATCCGCTGCCGCTCTGGATTCTGGCAAGTCTATCAATGCCAGCAAGCCTGTCGGTGTGGCCATTTCACTTAGTGTTTTGAACAGCGCATCACGTAGCAACCAGGTTTCGACTGCGGGCAGACTATCGAGTAGCGCACGCACCTCGGCCTGTGTCATGCCCTGTTCACTCACCACCAGACATCGCGGCACGCCGATCTTGTCACGATAAGCGGTGACCAGATGCACCCCTTCCAGCAGGGCGCGCTGCTGACGACGCGGCTCGCGCCCATCCTCGATCAATGCCTTGAGCGATTTGTACGCTGGATTGTCGCGCGAACTGATCTGTTTCATGTCGCCGTATTCTGGTCGTCTGCCAGCAACCGGCTCACTGTCTTGAAACTACGCCGATAAATATCGATCACGCCATGGGCGCGCAAAGCGGCCACATGAGCAGCGGTGGGGTAACCCTTGTGCTGCGCCAACCCGTAGTGCGGATACAGTGCATCAAGCCGCCTCAACTCGGCATCGCGGGCTGTTTTGGCGAGAATGGAGGCCGCCGAAATGGCCGGTTCGCAAGCATCCCCCTTGATGATGGCACGCGCACGCATGGCAACCTTCGGGCAGTAAATGCCATCGACCAGAATCTCCTCTGGAACCACAGATAACGCCTCGACCGCACGCTGCATCGCCAGCAGGCTGGCCTGCAGAATATTAAGACGATCAATTTCTTCAACGCTACTGCTGGCGATCGCCCAGCAGCATGCCCGCTCACGGATCTCAACAGCCAGCCGCTCGCGTGTTTTCTCGCTGAGTTGCTTGGAATCCGCCAACCCCACGATCGGGCGCGCCGGATCGAGGATGACTGCCGCCGCATACACAGGACCGGCCAACGGACCGCGCCCGGCTTCATCCACACCGGCGATCACCCGCGGCTCCTGGCGCGCAAGGCAGGCAAAATGGCGGCGGCCGCTTTCTCGGCGGTGTTCTGACGCAGCAGCAGGTGCATTTCGGTAAAAAGCTCGTGCAATCGCTGTTTCACCGTCTCATCGCACACCATGTTACCCAGTGCCTGCGCCAGATTTTCCGGCGTGGCTTCGTCCTGCAAAAACTCGGGAACGGCAAACCGTTGCGCCAATATATTGGGCAGCCCCACCCACGGTTGATAACCCATGTTCCGCATGATGCGCCAGGAATGCGGCGACATCTTGTAGGCAATGACCATCGGCTTCTTGGCCAGAGCCACTTCCAGCGTGGCCGTACCACTGGCCACCAGCACCCCGTCTGCAGCGGCCATCGCGTCCTGGGCATGGCCAAACAGCAGCGTGATCGGTAAGTCCTGTGCCTGATGCCGCCAGATTTCATTCTCGAAATAAAGCCGGGTCTCACGCGACACCAGCGGCACGAGAAAACGCGCCTGCGGAAAGCGTTGATGTAACAATTTGGCAGTTTCGATGAAAGTCTGCGCCATATACTGCAATTCGGACTGGCGGCTGCCAGGCAACAAGGCAAAGATTTGCCGATCCGGCGGCAAACCAAGCTTTTCGCGCGCTTGTCCTGTGTCCTGCAGCAACGGCATGACATCGGCCAACGGATGCCCCACATAGCTCGCCTCGACGGCATGATCGGCATACAACCTGGGTTCAAAGGGAAACAGGCAGAGGATCTGATCCACCGACCGGGCAATCTTGCGCACCCGCCCACCACGCCAGGCCCAGATCGACGGGCTGACAAAATGAATGCTGCGGATCCCTGCCGCCTTGACGCGGGCTTCCAGCCACAAATTGAAATCCGGCGCATCGATCCCGATGAAGACATCAGGCTTTTCGTCCAGCAAGCGCTTCAGCAACTTGCGGCGGATGCCGGCAATTTCACGATAATGCCGCAGCACTTCGGCATATCCGCGCACCGCCAGCTTTTCCGCCGGCCAAAGTGCCTCGAAGCCTTCGGCCTGCATCTTGGGGCCGCCTATGCCATAAAACCGCGCATCGGGCGCATGCACCTGCAATGCCTTGATGAGCAAACTGGCCAGCAGATCGCCCGACGCTTCGCCGGCCACCATGGCTATCCTGAGTGGTGCTGCCATGAGGATCAGCGGACGATGCCGCGCTGGGTCGTCGCCAGAAAATCGGCCAGCCGCTGGAGTTCCGGATGACTGGTGGCTTCTGCCACCACGGCCGCCTGCGCATCGGCCAGCGACAACCCCGCTTTGTACAAGGTTTTGTAGGCGCGTTTGATGGCCATCACCGCATCCGCTGTAAAACCACGCCGCTTGAGCCCTTCGCTGTTGATGCCATGCGGCTCGGCCTTGTTGCCCGACACCATGACATACGGCGGCACATCCTGCACCACCGCACTGGCCATGCTGGTCATAGCGTGATCACCGACACGGACGAACTGATGTACTGTGGTGAAACCACCGAGAATCACCCAGTCGCCAATCTGCACATGCCCGGCCAACGAGGCATTGTTGGCAAAAATCGTGTGGTTGCCGATCTGGCAATCATGCGCCAGATGCACATAAGCCATGATCCAGTTGTCATTACCCAGCCGGGTCACGCCCACATCCTGAGCTGTACCGCGATTGAACGTACAGAACTCGCGTATGACGTTACGATCGCCGATTTCCAGACACGTCGGCTCGTTGGCGTATTTCTTGTCTTGCGGCACCTCGCCCAGTGAACAGAACTGAAAAATACGATTGTCGCAACCGATACGCGTATGGCCGGTCAGCACCACATGCGACCCGATCTGGGTGCGATCGCCAATCTCGACGTGTTCGCCTACCAGCGTATAAGCCCCGATCTCGACATCCTGCCCCAGCTGCGCGCTAGGGTGAACGATGGCCGTCGGATGAATTTGTGCGCTGGACATCACTCGATGGTACGCAGCGTGCACATCAGTTCGGCCTCACTGACCAGTTGGCCTTCAACCGTGGCCTGCGCCTTGAAACGCCACATGCCCCGCTTGTGATAAATGATGGAAGCATCGACCTTTAACTGGTCACCCGGCAACACCGGCTTTTTGAAGCGCGCGCCTTCGATACCGACAAAATAATAGACGGTGTTGTCATTACTGCGATCGTTGAGCGTCTTGAACGCCAGAATGGCAGCAGCCTGTGCCATGGTCTCGATGATCAGCACACCGGGCATCACGGGTTGATGCGGATAATGCCCCGGGAAATAAGGCTCGTTGATGCTGACGTTCTTCAGCGCAGCGATGCGTTCGCCGGGTACACATTCGAGCACCCGGTCGATCATCAGCATCGGGTAACGATGCGGCAGGTGCTTGAGGATGTCATTGATATCCATCGAGGTTACGGCAACAGCAGTCACGGCTTTTTCTCCAACGCGGACAAGCGAGCTTCAAGACCACGTATTTTATCGTTCATCGTATCCAGATGACGCAACCGGGAAAAATTTTTCGCCCAATCTGCGTGCTCCTGAAAAGGAATCCAGCCAGTGTAAGCCCCCGGCTTGGTAATGGATTTTGTCACCAGCGTATTGGTGGAAACATGTACACCATCCGCAATTTCCAGATGGCCGAGAATCATCGCCGCCCCGCCGATGGTGCAGTTGCGTCCAATCCGCGCGCTACCTGCAATGCCCACGCAACCGGCGAGCGCGGTATGGGCACCGATGCGGACATTGTGTGCCACCTGAATCTGATTATCCAGCTTGACACCTTCCTCAATCACGGTGTCTTCCAGCGCGCCCCGGTCGATGGTGGTATTGGCACCAATCTCGACATCGTCACCGATCAGAACCCGGCCGATCTGCGGAATCTTGACCCAACGTCCACCGCCCTGCCCCAAACTGACATCTTTCTCGCGGGCAAAACCAAAGCCATCAGCACCGATCACCACACCGGAATGAATGAGGCCGCGCGCCCCAATCACACAACGATCATAAACCGTCACATTCGGATACAAGCGTGTGCCATCACCAATCTCAACCCCATCGCCAATCACACAACCCGCCCCGATACGAACGTGCTCGCCCAGACGCACATCCTTGCCTATACGCGCGCCGGCCTCCACCGAAGCACTCGCCGGCAGGGATGAATCCACACTGGCCGCCGGATGCACACCCGGCACGAGCATTTCAGGCGGATTCAACCATTGCGCCAGCCGAGCGTAATAACCATAAGGATCTGTCGTCACGATGCAGGCCGCCGGACAAAGTTCGACCGCGACCGAGCGCCCAAGGATCACCGCCGCCGCACGCGTAGTCGCCAGTTGTGCGCGATAACGCGGATTGGAAAGAAAGGTGATTTCATCTTCACCCGCTGCTGACAAAGGTGCCACCTGACGCACCTGGCGCGCACCATCGCCCTTCAACTCGCCACCGAGTCGCGCTACGATCTCATCAAGGCGGAGCATCATGCCAAACAGCTTTCAGGTTCAATATGGAACAAACTGGAACGAGCCGGAACAAGCCAGAACAAACCGCTCACTTACCCGCCGGTTCGCCCAGTATCTTGATGACCCGGTCGGTAATATCGATCCGCGTGCTAGCAAAAATCACATCCTGCAGGATCAGATCAAACTTTTCAACTTCGGCCACGGTTTTGATCGCCTTGCTCACCCGTTCAAAGATGACAGCCATTTCCTCGTTCTGCCGCAAATTCAAATCTTCCTTGAATTCGCGCTGACGGCGTTGAAATTCGCGGCTGACATCGCCGAACTCGCGTTCCTTGTTACGTCGATCCGCTTCCGACAATGTGATGGAACTCTTCTCCAGCGTTTCTTGCATGGCCTGCAACTGCTTGGCCATGCGATTCAACTCCTGATCGCGCTTTTCAAATTCCTTTTCGATCTTTTTCTTGGCCTTGGCGGCCTGCGGGGCATCCGCAAGAATACGCTGGGTATTCACATAACCAATCTTGGATTCCGCCTGTGCCAGGCTGGAGGCGGTCAGAAAAACCAATGCCAGCAAAGAAACCATTATCCTGTTCAACGTCATTCTCCTGAATTACGAGTCTTGCAAATCATCAGAAAACCGTGCCCATCTGGAACTGCAGGCGCTGGATCTTGTCATCCGGTTTTTTGCGTAGCGGATTGGCAAAGCTGAACTTGAGCGGCCCCATCGGCGAAGACCAGGCCAGCGACACCCCGACACTGTAACGTAGATCGCCCAGACTCATCTTGTCGCCCAGCCCCCAGACCTGCCCCGCATCGAAGAACGCGCCCAGACGTACCGATTTGTCCAGACCAGAGCCCGGCATCGGGAACAGCAGTTCCGCGTTACCGATCATCCGGCGGTTTCCGCCGAGCCGGCTTTCATTGCCAAAGTTATCCTTGACCATCGGCCCCAGCGAACCGGAGTCGTAACCGCGTACGGAGCCAATCCCGCCCGCATAGAAATTCTTGAAGAACGGCAGGGTATGCCCGCCATACCCCTTGGCATAACCAAACTCACCATTCAGCAATAACGAGGTATTGCGATGCCAGCCCATCGGGATGAACTCCTGACGCTGGAAAGTGGCGCGGTAATAACGCAAGGTGCCGAGTTTGCCCGTCGGCAGACTGATCTCCCCCACCAGCCGTGCCGAACCGCCCTTGGTGGGATACAGTCGGCTGTCGATGGTTTCCTTGAGCCAACTGGCTGTCCAGAGGGTCGTGGTGTTCAATTCACCGAAATCATTCACATACTTTTGATACACCGCCGGGCTCGCCAGGCTCATTTTCAGCCGTGTTGAGTCAAAGGACAGACCGGTACTGATGTAGTCATCCTCGGCAATCGGCAAGCCAAAGCGCACACCGCCGCCCAGCGAATGGGCGCTATAACTACCGATGGTATTGAGCGAACTGGTATCCGTCTTGCGGTCATAGATATCAAACCCACGGCTCACCCCGTCGATGGTGTAGTACGGGTCGGTGTAGGACACCGAATAGACTTTATTAACCTTGCTCGTGTTGATCTGCGCGCCGATGGTCTTGCCGCTACCAAAGAGATTCTGCTGCTGGATGGAGCCAGACAGCACCAGTTTTTCAGAACTGGAGAAACCTGCGCCCAGCATGATGTTACCGGTCGCCTTTTCCTTGACATTGACATTGAGATCCACCTGATCCGTTGTGCCGGGCACTGGCGGGGTTTCAACGGTTACATCTTCAAAATAACCCAGTCGGTCCAGACGCGTGCGCGACTTGTTGATTTTCTCGCCATCGTACCAACTCGATTCCATCTGACGCACTTCACGCCGCAGCACTTCATCCCGGCTACGGGTATTCCCCGTGATATTGATGTTGCGAACATACACGCGACGCCCCGGGTCGACAAAGATCGTAAACGCGACCTCGCGCTTCTCCTTATTGAGCTCTGGCGCAGCATTGACGTTGGCAAACGCATAGCCATCATTACCCAGGCGATCGCTGATCTGCTTGGTGGTTTCGGTCAGCCGCTCGCGTGAAAAGCTGTCTCCCGGACGCAGACTGATGAGTTTGCGCAACTCTTCTTCGGACACACGCAAATCACCGGCCAGCTTGACCGACGACACGTTGTACTTCTGCCCTTCGGTCACGTTTACCGTGATGTAAATGTCATGCTTGTCTGGCGTGATCGACACCTGGGTCGAGTCAATGGCAAATTCCAGATAGCCACGATTCAGATAATGGGAACGCAGATTCTCCAGATCACCCGCCAGTTTCTGCTTGGAGTACTGATCGTTTTTAGTGTACCAGGTGAACCACCCGGGCGAACGCAACTCGAAAATTTCGAGCAGATCCTTTTCGGGGATTTCCTTCGCACCGATGATATTGATCTGACGAATCTTGGCGATATCCCCTTCTTCAATGTTGAAGTTGATACCGACGCGGTTACGTTCCAGCGGCGTGACCGTCGTGCTGACGCTGGCTGAGTAATAACCACGCGAAAGATACTGGCGTTTCAGTTCCTGCTCGGCACGCTCGACCAGAGCGCGGTCGAAAATACGCGACTCGGCCAAACCCACTTCACGCAGTCCCTTGAGGATCTGTTCCTTTTCGAACGCTTTGAGCCCATTGAAACTCACCGAAGCAATCGCAGGGCGTTCGTCGATCAGCACCACCAGCACGCCCGCCTCGATTTCCAGGCGCACATCCTTGAAAAAGCCTGTGGCAAACAGTGCTTTGATGGCCTTGACGGCCTTCTCATCAGTCATCGTATCGCCGACCTTGACGGGCAGATAACTGAACACCGTTCCAGCTTCGGTGCGCTGTATCCCTTCAACGCGGATATCCTTGACGACAAAGGGTTCAAAGGCCGACGCACTCGTCGCAAACAACGCCGCGACGAGCCCGGCTATCAGGTTCTTATTCATTGCTATCCGGAAATCAGGCGGTTGATATCGTTATAGAAGGCGAAAGCCATCAGCATAAGCAGCAAGGTCAGCCCAATCTGCTGACCGATTTCCATCACTCTTTCGGAGAGCGGGCTACCCTTGAAAATCTCGACAATATAATACAGCAAGTGCCCGCCATCCAATATTGGAATCGGCAACA
>JAGOVA010000080.1 GCA_018061005.1 Sterolibacterium sp.
CGCAGGCGGGGATCCATGGTGCCGCAGAGGCACACGCTATTGCTGGATTCCCGCCTGCGCGGGAATGACGGCGGTTGTTCGCAAGGTATGCGCCATGCTGCTGGATAGGATGCGTATTTGCGCTTGTCTGCGGATGATCGGGTGAAGCTGGTTGAACTTTGGTGCGATCGATAGCTATGTCGTTTTACGATAAACTATCGATCAAGTTGGTTGGGTAGAAGGGGCTCGTCATGTTGGCAGTTACGGTTTCTCCAAAATTTCAGGTGGTTATTCCGCTGGCCGTGCGCGAACAGCTGGGTATTGCGGCAGGACAAAAGCTGCAGGTGGTGGCTTTTGATCATCGCATCGAGTTGCTGCCGCTGGAAGCACCCCAGGCTTTGCGTGGTTTTCTCAGCGGAATCAATACCGATGTGCCGCGCGAGGATGACCGTGTATGAATGTGGTCGATTCCTGCGGCTGGCTGGAATATTTCACCAATGGTGCCAATGCAGATTTTTTTGCACCGGCCATCGAGGCGGTGGACGAACTGTGTGTGCCTGCGCTCACCTTGTTCGAGGTGTTCAAGCGCATCTTGCAGCAGCGTAGTGAGGCCGATGCCCTGCGCGCCGTGGCGTTGATGCGGCAGGGGCGGCTCATTGAGCTGAACGATACCCTGGCACTGGGTGCTGCGTGTTTGTCGGTGGAACTGAAACTGCCGCTGGCCGACAGCATCATTCTCCACACCGCCCGCCAGCAGGGCGCGCCACTGTGGACGCAGGATGCCCATTTCGAGGGGTTGGTGGATGTGCGCTATGTGCGTAAGGCATAAGCTGCACATTTCACGTCATCGTGACCGCGATGCCGGGTTGTCCCGTGAAAGTCTTTACAAGGCACTTTCCGGTCGTTTGTCTGGCGTGTTGTGATCGCTCGTGCCGACGGTGGGGAGGGGGGCGTGAAGTGGCCGGGTATTATCTGTTTATGACGCAAGGAAAATCATGAAAAGAGGAACGCAGTATGACCATGCAGCTTGATTGTGCGGTATTGGCGCGGCTGGGGCAGAGTGCCGGGCTGAAGATGGATCTGACGGCGGTGCGGCCTGACCAGACTTTTCAGGAAATCGGGTTGGACTCGATGTCGTTGATCAACTTGATGTACGCCCTTGAGGATGAGTTCGGCCTGACGTTGACTACGGATGAGATGATGGAGATCAATACCTTGGGCGATATGCAGCAGCTTATCGGGCGCAAGCAGGCGGGGTAGGGTGGCCGGGCGGAATTTTCTGGATCGGGCGAGATGGCACGCATCGTTCTGCTGAGCTGGGGCTCGCATGGCGATGTGTTGCCGTGCGTGGCATTGGCGCATGCCTTGCGGGTGGCGGGGCACGCGGTGTTGATCGGCGCGCAGCCGTATCATGCGGCCTTTGTTCGTTCGCACGGGCTGGATTTTCATGCGCTGGGGGGTGAGACTTCGGTTGCGCGTTACCAGCAGTTGATGGATGACTTGATTGCTGAAACCAATCCGCGCAAGCAGTTGCGTGATCTGTTGCAGACGCTGCTGCTGCCCGATCTGGAGGCGCAATATCAGGATGCACTGGCGGCTGTGGCGCAGGCGGATCTGGTGATAGCGCACTGGATGCAGCTGGCGGGCATGATGGCGGCTGAGACGCTGGGTTGTGCGTGTGTGAGCTTCAGTTTGAATCCGCTTGGCATCGGTGTGGTGGCGGAAGGACGGGCGGCCGATGCGGCGCGTCATCTGGGCAAAATGCTGTCGGATGCCATCTGGGGCGATGAGTTTCATCGTTTTCGGGCGTTGCATCGTTTGCCGCCGGTCGCGTCGGTGGCGGATTATCAGTATTCGAAGCAATTGAATCTGCTGGCAGTCAGCCCTGCCTTGTTGCCGGAGCATGCGGATTTCGAGCCGCAGCACAGGGTGACCGGGTTTTGGCACGCGCCGGAGGCCGCTGCATGGACGCCTGCAGAGCCGCTCAGTGCGTTTCTTAACGCGCCGGGCGGTTCTGCGCCGGTGGTGTTTACGTTTGGCAGCATGGGCGGACGCGCTGCGGAAATGAGCGCGCTGGTGGTCGCGGCGGTCGCGCGTGTCGGCTGTCGCGCCATTCTGCAAGGAGGCTGGGCGGGGCTGGTGGCGGAAGGTGGCGCAGGTGGCGCAGGTGGGCAGATTTTGTGTGTGGATTATGTGCCGCACGATTTTCTGTTTTCCCATGCGGCCTGCGTGGTTCATCACGGTGGCGCCGGGGTGACTGCGTCGGCACTCCGGGCGGGTGTGCCTTCGGTGATCGTCTGGCATATGCTGGATCAGCCCTATTGGGGGCAGTTGCTGGCGAATCAGGGTCTGGGGCCGAAGCCCCTGGCACGTCATGGTTTGTGTGTCGATGATCTGGCAGAGCGCATGATCGAGGCTTTGACACAGACCGCGTTTGCCGGGCGTTGCCGCGAAATGGCGCGCAGCCTGGCGGAAGAGCAGGGCGTTGCAAGGGCGGTGCATGAGATCGAGCGGTTTTTGCAGGCTGAAGGATCCGGTGCGGATTGAAAACGCAGGCGGTCAGCAGTGTCAGCAGTTTTCACGCAGCAGGCGAGGCACTGGCCTCTGCTATCATCCCCGGTTTATTTGTTCGCAGCAGGTCTGACCGTGTTTTCGCAATTCAAATCCTGGTACGCCGACCGGCACGGCTACGCGCGTGACTGGCTGAAGCGGCATGAAGCTCGCGGCGGGCAGGTGGTGGCGACGATGTGCACCTATGTGCCCGAGGAAGTCCTGATCGTCGCCCACATGTTGCCGGTGCGCGTGCTGGGGGCGCATCAGGTGCAGAACGTGGCTGAACCGCATATCTTCGGCATGTTCTGTCCGTTCAGCCGCGATTCACTGGCGCAGGGGTTGCTGGGGCGTTATGACTATTGCGCGGGGCTGGTTCTGGCGCAGTCTTGCCTGCATTACCGGCAGACCTACACGTCGTGGCGCGACCATGTGCCGACCGTGCAGTGGGATTACTATCTGCCGATGCCCAACGCGGTGCAGTCGCCTTTTGCCCGGGCGCGGCATCGCGAGGAAGTGCAGGCCTTTCGTGTGCATGTGGAAGCCCAGCGAGGAGCCGCGGTTACCGATACAGAATTGCAGGCGGCTTTGGAACTGGTCAATGAAAACCGTCGTCTGCTGCGCCAGTTGTTTGAATTGCGTCGCCAGCCGCAACCGCCCCTGACGGGAACTGAGGCACTGTATGCCTCGCTCACAGCGCAGTTTGTCGATAAGGCCGAGCACAATCAGGCTTTGCGGCGGGTGCTGGATGGCTTATCGGGCACGCCAATTTCACGCACCCTGCCAAGAGCTACCGGGGTGCGGCTGATGACCATCGGTTCCGAGAACGATGATCTGGGCTTTATGGAAATGATCGAGTCGCTGGGCGCGACCATCGTCATCGACGACCAGTGCTCCGGCACGCGCAATTTCTGGAACGAGGCGCGCCCCCACGCCGATCCGCTGGCGGCGATTGCCGACCGCTACTGTGCGCGACCGGCCTGCCCCACCAAGGATTTTCCGCTGCATACCCGCTTTGAACATGTACTGGGACTGGCGCGCGAATACGACGTGCAGGCGGCCATTTTCCTGCAACAGAAATTTTGCGATCCGCACGAGGGCGACTATCCGGAGCTCAAGCGGCATCTGGAGCATCACGGAATTCCGACGCTGTTTCTCGAATTCGACATCACCAATCCGATCGGCCCGTTCCGCACGCGCATCGAGGCTTTTCTGGAAACACTGGCCGAGGAGGATTTGTTCTGATGGTAGCGACAAGTTCTGCCCGGCATCACTACCCCACCGAACCCTTGCGCTGCTGGCCCAAAGCCAAGGAATTGCGCGACCGTTATTACCGCGATTACGCAACGGCGAAAGAACGCGGCGGCATCCGCTGGGCGGGTTCGGCCTGGACGCTGGATGCCATTCCCTCAGGGCTGGGGCGCGATGTTTATCCGCTGACCGGCGAGCCGTATGCCGCAGCCATCGCGCATGATCGCAAGTTCAATCTGGCATGCCAGAATGCGACCGAAGCGGCCGGTTTTGCGCGCGATCTGTGCGCGTACATGCGTAGCTACTGGGGCTCGATTTATCTGGATCGTTATCTCGATGGCAGCCCGTTTCCGAAGCCGGATTTCAACTTCCAGACGGTGATTTGCTGCTCGCATGCCCAGTGGTACCAGCATGCCGCGCAACTGGAAGGCACGCCCGCGCGCTTTATTGATGTGTCGGTGGGGCCGTATCACGCACTGACGGCATCGCGTCTGCAATATGTCGTTGATCAGGGGCTGGAATCCATCCCCTGGCTGGAGCAGATGACGGGGCGGGTGTTTGATGATGAGCTGTTTATCGAGGCGGTGCAGAACGAAATGCGTTCGACTGCGCTGTGGGCGGAAATCTGCTGTCTCAATCAGGCCAGACCCGCGCCGCTGGACGAGAAGACCATGTTCTCGCTGTATGTCATGGCCACGCTGCACAAGTCTTCGCGC
Source organism: Sterolibacterium sp. (assembly GCA_018061005.1). GTDB lineage: Bacteria > Pseudomonadota > Gammaproteobacteria > Burkholderiales > Rhodocyclaceae > Sterolibacterium. The sequence goes on from JAGOVA010000080.1 coordinate 4,497, forward strand.
TGGTGTGCCGAGTTTTATGAAGAGCTGCGCGACGAAGTGGCCGACCGCGTGGCGCGCGGCATTGCGGCCGTAGCCCACGAACGTTGCCGCCTGATTTCCGACACCCAGCCGCCCTGGGCATTTCTCAAGCTGTATCGTTATCTGGAAGAATTCGGCGCGGTTTCATTGGGTTCGCTCTACACCTTTGGTCTGGAAGGGATCTGGGAAACAAAACCGGATGGCCGCTGGGGGCCGCGCACCACCCCCATGCAGCAGGGTGTGAGTATTACCACGCGCGAACAGGCGATGCGGTTGTATTGCGACTGGAATCTCTCCAAACCGCAGTGGCAGCATTTTTACGATCCGCGTCTGAAAACGGAGATGATGAAAACCATCGTCAAACAATGGCAGGTCGATGGGGTGCTGCTGCACCTGAATCGCGGTTGTGAGGGGCTGTCGCTGGGGATCATGGAAAACCGGCTGGGGCTGGCCGCGGCCGGAATTCCGGTGATGAGTTATGAAGGCAACATGGGTGACGAGCGTGAGTTCGATGATGAGCGCACGCGCAGCCGGATCGACTCCTTCATGGAAATATTGAATCTCAAACGCGAGTTTGTCGCATGATCTGCGCGGGCATTGACATGGGGGCGCGCAGTATCAAGGTTGTGCTCGTTAAAGTTGAAAGCGGCCAGCCCGCGCAGGAAGTGGCACGGCACCAGATGTTTCCGGAAGGGCTGGACATGGATGTGGCCGCGCAGCAGGCGTATGACGAGGCCTTGCAGCAGGCGGGGCTGGATGGCGCGCAGCTGCAGCGGGTGGTGGCCACGGGGGTTGGGCGCAAGCAGGTGGGTTTTGCCTGCGATGATGTCACCGAAGTGGCCGCAGGCGGGCGCGGGGCGGCTTTTCTTTTCCCGGCAGCGCGCACGGTGATCGACGTGGGTGCCGAAGAAGCGCGTGCCCTGCGGCTCGATGCCAGCGGACGCGTGCTGGATTTTGCGGCCAATGAAAAATGCGCGGCGGGTGCGGGCGCCTTTGCCGAGTCGATGGCGCGCGCCTTGCAATTAACACTCGCCGACTTTGGCACAGCCAGCCTGATGTCGACGCAGGCGATCCCGATGAACGCCCAATGCACGGTGTTCGCGGAGTCGGAAGTGGTTTCGCTGATTCATGCGGCCACGCCGGTTCCAGATATTGCCCGCGCCGTGCTGGATGCCGTGGCGAGCCGGGTTTGTGCGATGACGCGACGTGCCGGCATCGAAGACGCGGTGGTTCTGATCGGCGGTATGGCGCACAATCCCGGTTTTGTGCGTGCCTTGCGCGAGGCACTGGGCGTGGGTGAGTTGTGGCTTCCGCAAGCTCCCGAATATGTTTCGGCGCTGGGTGCTGCCTTGATTGCTGCGTCGATTGCTGCGAAAGAGGAGGGTGGCGGCAAGTGACCTGTAATAGGCTGGTTCATTGATGGGCAGGCTCATTTGGTGAGCCTTGCTCAGTAGAGAATGTCTTCGTGATTGTCGTGATGTTTGTCATTGCCCGGCCACGGAGGCTTATATGTTTGAAGAAAATGTGGTTCCTTTTTCAGGGGAACCGGACGCGCTGGTTTTCTGGAGCACCAGTCTGCTGGTGGTGGCCTATCTGCTGCTGATTCCCTTGCTGGAGAAAATTTGAAACATCCGCTGATTGCAATTGAAGGTGTCAGCCTGCGCTGGCAGGCCGAGGAGGGCACGCAGGTTTTCCGCTGGCGTTCGCCTGCGGGGGTGAGTGTTCCCCGGCGTTGTGTCATTGCGGATGACCGCATGTCGGCGGAGGTGGCTTACCCGCTGGTTTGCGAGGGCACGGCGCTGTTGTGGCAGGGGGATTTTCATAATGCCCGCCAGTTGCTGCAGGCACTGGCGCGGCGTGTGGAACGCAGCAGCAAGCCGGCGCGTGCAAATTCGTCGCCGTCGCCGTCACTTATGCAGCCGGCGCAGTTTCATCGTTACCGGCTGTCACAGGCGCAACGGGCGCGCACGCTGGGTTTGCTGTTGCTGCCGCTGACGGCGGATCACCAGATTCCATTACGTCGTGCGCCAGACGTGCAGCAGGCCTGTCTTGAAGCTCTGGGTGTGGCGAGTTCGGCTGAGTCAGGCTCGTATGTCATGTCGCTGCGTGAGTTGCAAGGCATCGTGGGCGCGCATGAATGGCGCAAGAAAGGGGTTGCGATTCCGCAGTTGGGCGATGGCGCACGCATTTATCCGCATTACGGCGTTTTCTCGCCGGTGCGCGGTGAGTACCTGGATCTGGTGGCGCAAGCACCGTTGCCCGCTGTCCTGAAGGAATGTCCGCAGGTTTTTGATGTGGGCACGGGCACAGGTGTGCTGGCCGCTTTGTTGGCGCAGCGGGTCGCCGGGGCGCAGGTGGTGGCGACCGATCAGGATGCGCGGGCATTGGCGTGCGCGGTTGAAAATATCGAGCGTCTGTCTTTGACCGGTCGGGTTGCTCTCATGGCCACGGATCTCTTTCCGCCGGGGTGTGCCGGGCTGGTGGTGTGTAATCCGCCCTGGTTGCCGGGGCGGCCTGCGACGCCACTAGAACATGCCATTTACGACCCGGAAAGCCGCATGTTGCTAGGGTTTTTGCGCGGGCTGCCGCAACATCTGCTGCCCGGCGGCGAAGGCTGGCTGATTCTTTCCGATCTGGCCGAGCATCTGGGCTTGCGCTCACGGGCGGTTCTGCTGGCGGCGATCGCTGCGGCAGGTCTGCGAGTGGTGGATCGGCTCGATATCCGGCCGCATCACCCGCGCGTCAGGGATCAGGCCGACCCCTTGCATGACGCGCGCGCGGCCGAAGTTACTTCCTTGTGGCGGTTGGCTGTGGCTTAGTTGATTTCTGCATGTTTTATGACAAAAACAGTGACCGGGACGGAATAACCGGAATTTTTCTGGGGAATTGAAAGTGTGAAATATTTGTGGTCAAATGCGCCCCGTCTGAGCGGTTGTGTACGATGTTACATAATTGATATTTCAGGATTCGATTGATCGTGGAGGGGGAGAGGGTCGCATCGACACGAAAGCCGGTGACCGGCAACGATGGGGAAGGCTGCATCGATAAATTTTCGGTCTTGCGATCAATAATAAGAAGCGGATTGTCAGGGCGACGCAGAGCGTCGATACAGTCGGCACGCGCATGGCGCATTTGGTGGGAGAACCACTTTCAAACCCCGCTTCGGCGGGGTTTTTTACTGGAGGCACTGCTGGGTTATGGCAGATGAAGCATTGATTGCGGTCGATACCCTGATCGAAGCGCGCTGGATAGTTCCGGTCGAGCCGCAGCATGTCACGCTCGAGCAGCACGCGTTGGCAATTTCGGCGGGGCGTATCGTCGATATCCTGCCGCAGTCCGAGGCGCGCCGTCGTTACCAGGCGCGTGAAACAGTGCGCCTGCCACAACACTTGCTGCTGCCCGGGCTGGTCAATCTGCATACCCATGCGGCGATGAGCCTGTTGCGCGGTTACGCGGATGATCTGCCGCTGATGGACTGGCTGCAGAAGCACATCTGGCCCGCAGAAGCGCGGCATGTGGGGGCAGCCTTTGTGCGCGACGGCACCTTGCTGGCGGGCGCGGAAATGCTGCGCGGTGGCATCACTTGCTTCAATGACATGTATTTCTTTCCCGAGGCGGCAGCGGCATCGGTATTACGCCTGGGGATGCGTGCTGCGTTGGGGATGCTGGCCATGGACTTCCCCACGGCCTATGCGGTGGATGCCGATGATTATCTGGCCAAGGGGCTGGCGACGCGTGATGCGCTGCGCGATCAGCCGCTGCTTTCGTTCTGCATGGCGCCACATGCGCCCTACAGTGTCAGCGACCGGCACTTCGAGCAGGTCGCCACCCTGGCCGCGCAGATCAATGTCCCCGTGCATGTCCATGTGCATGAAACACAGCGTGAGATCGAAGACAGTCTCAAACAATATGGTGTGCGCCCGCTGGCGCGTTTGCGCCGCCTCGGCTTGCTGGGGCCGAACCTGATTGCGGTGCATGCGGTGCATCTGACTCCCGCAGAAGTCGAATTACTGGCCTTGCATGGCGCGAGCGTGGCGCATTGTCCTGTGTCCAATCTTAAATTGGGCAGTGGTATTGCGCCGCTGCCTGCCTTGCAGCGTGCCGGGGTGCGGGTGGGCTTGGGCAGCGATGGCGCGGCCAGCAACAACCGGCTCGATCTGCTGCGTGAAATGAATTACGCCGCATTGCTGGCCAAAGGCAGCAGCCATGATGCCGCTGCGCTGGATGCCCATGCCGTGTTGCGGATGGCCACCCTCGACGGGGCGGCCGCACTGGGGCTGGATGAGCGCATAGGCTCGCTGGTGGTCGGCAAGGAAGCCGATTTGTGCGCCTTGCGACTGGATGATGCACAGGTTTATCCCTGTTATGACCCGGTGGCGCATCTGGTGCATGTACTTGGCCGGGAGCAGGTCAGCCATGTGTGGGTGGCCGGGAAATTGCGTGTTAGTGACGGGAACTTGTTGGCTGTGGAAGCCTCTGAGTTACTTGACATGGCAAAAATGTGGCAGAATGGCATGCTCAGTGCGGCTTGAAAATAATGGAATTTCCAGCGCAGCGTTTGTCTTTCCGCCGCAACTTTTTTGATGATGACTCTACGGGAGTAATGATGAGCAGAATGATTTCCAAAATTGCGTTGTTTGCCGTGCTCGGCATGAGCGCATCGGTTGCAATGGCACAAGTGCCTGACAATGATGGCTATTTGTTTGATACACGCGGCAAGGTGGCACGCAGTGGTTTCGATCTGTGCTGGCACACCCCGCGCTGGACCCCGGCCATGGCCATCGAGGAATGCGATCCTGATCTGGTGAAGAAGCCTGAGCCGGTCGCATCCAAGGCTGCCGCACCGGCGCCGATGGCGGAAGCCCCCGTTGCCGCACCGAAGCCGGTCGCCCAGAAGATCACGCTGGCGGCGGATGCGCTGTTCGATTTCGACAAAGCCACGTTGCGCCCTGAAGGCATGGCCAAGCTCGACGAACTCGCCACCAAGAGCAAGGAACTGAATATCGAAGTGATTCTTGCTGTGGGTCATACCGACCGTCTGGGCGGCGATGCCTACAACCAGAAGCTCTCCGAGCGTCGTGCGGCCAGCGTTAAAGAATATCTGGTCAGCAAGGGAGTCGAAGCCAATCGTATCGACGCCAGCGGCAAGGGCAAGAGCCAGCCGCTGACCAAGGCTGAAGATTGCAAGGGCAACAAAAAGACCAAGAAACTGGTCGCCTGCCTGCAACCGGATCGCCGCGTCAATATCGAAGTGATCGGCAGCAAATAAGCCGCTCCTGCAGGCTTTGGGGAACCCTCAAGCCTGTGCAAAAAGCCCCGCCTAGGCGGGGCTTTTTTGTGCCTGCTATCTTGGATCTCGGATCTCGGGTGGCTGCGCGTTCAGGCCGGAAAATCAGCAGGTTGTTCAGCGCAAGGCCGTTCGCCCTGAGCCTGTCGAAGGGTGAGTGCCTGAGCTGAGGTTCATTGCGAATCAGGAGCCGTCAAACGGCCTGCGGCTGGCTGGGGATTTCGGCGTGGGGTGGTGGTGGGGCGGTGACCACCTTCCCACTATGGCCGTCTTCCAGCTTGATGACGCGGTCGGCACAGTTGAAATAGGCATCATCGTGGGTGATGACGATGACCGTTTTGCCGCGTGATTTCAGCTCAGGCAGCAGCTCGGTATAAAACACGCGCTTGAATACGGGATCTTGATCCGCCGCCCATTCATCGAACAGATAGATCGGCCGGTCTTCCAGATAAGCGGAAACCAGTGCCAGCCGCTTGCGCTGGCCGGTGGATAGATTGACCGTGGAGAATTTGCCATCGGCGACCTTGACCTTGTGGGTCATGCCCAGCACATCG
>JAGOVA010000024.1 GCA_018061005.1 Sterolibacterium sp.
GCGGAGGGTGGGGCATGCTCATTCTTCCGCGCCGCATGGTTTGCTCACAGGATGGTGAGCGGTTTTTTGATTTTTAGATTGATAGTCGTCAAGAAGGAAGGTTCAAAATGGCAGCAAAAATTGCATTGGTGACGGGTGGCATGGGCGGCCTGGGGACGGCGATGTGCAGGGCGCTGGCGCAGGACGGTATGACCGTGGTTGCTAATTGTCTGCCGGGGTTTCCGCCCAGGGATGAGTGGCTGGCCAAGATGCGTGCCGAAGGCTACAACGTACATGCCGCCGAGGGCGATGTGTCCGATTTCGATTCCTGTACGGCGATGGTCAAGAAGATCGAGGCAGAGCTGGGTCCGATCGATGTGCTGGTGAATAACGCGGGCATCACCCGCGATACCGTGCTCCGCAAGATGGAAAAAGCGCAGTGGGATGCGGTGATGAACACCAATCTCGACAGCCTGTTCAACGTCACCCGCCAGGTGATTGAAGGCATGTCGGCGCGCGGCTGGGGTCGCATCATCAATATGGCTTCGGTGAATGGGGTCAAGGGGCAGCTCGGCCAGGCCAACTATTCGGCGGCCAAGGCAGGCGTGCTGGGCTTCACCAAGGCGATTGCCCAGGAAGTCATCAAGAAGGGCGTGACGGTGAATGCCATTGCACCGGGCTATATCGCGACGGAAATGGTCATGGCGATCAAGCAGGAAGTGCGCGATCAGATCGTTGCAACGATCCCGATGGGGCGCTTTGGGCAGCCGGAAGAAATTGGTCATCTGGTGAGCTTTCTGGCCTCCGATAAGGCGGCTTACATGACCGGCGCTACTTTCAATATCAACGGCGGCCTGCACATGTGCTGAGCGTTGTTGCCCCGGATGGCCTGCGTGGGTCACCCGGGGTTATTCCCGGAATTGTTTTTATGGCTGAATCTGCATCCGAACCCTCGGCCACCCGGCTGATCAAGAAATACCCGAACCGGCGTCTCTACGATACGCAGGGCAGTGGCTACATCACGCTGGCCGATGTGAAACGGATGGTGCTGGATCACGAGAATTTCAAAATCCTGGATGCCAAGAGTAGTGAGGATTTGACGCGCAGCGTGCTGCTGCAGATTATTCTCGAAGAAGAAACAGGGGGTGCCCCCATGTTCTCCAGTGATCTGCTGGCGCAGATGATCCGTTTTTATGGCAATGCCATGCAGGGCGTGATGGGGCGTTATCTGGAAGGCAATTTGCGCTCGTTTACCGAAATGCAGTCGCGCTTCAAGGAGCAGTCACGCACCTTGTACGGTGAAAATTCACCGGCGAGCCAGGATATGTGGGCGCAGTTCCTCAATTTTCAGGGGCCGGCCATGCAGAACATGATGAGCACCTACATGGATCAGAGCCAGAAAATGTTCCAGCAGATGCAGGAGCAGATGCAGGGGCAAACGCGCAATATGTTTTCTGGTTTTCAGTTTCCCAATTTCACCGCCACACCGGGAGAGGATGAACGGGGCGGTGGAAACAAAAAACCCAAATAATCCCAATAGCCAGAATAACCGTGCTGCACTGTGGCCACCGGCGGTGTGGCGCGGCGAGGTCTCGGTTTCATTCCACGGCTCATCCCCATGTTGTTTCGGAGTTGCATAACGCATGTCACGCAAGAAAAAAGAACCGACCGTCGGCTTCGTGTCGCTGGGTTGTCCCAAGGCGTCTGCCGATGCTGAACTGATCCTGACCCGGTTGCGGGCCGAGGGATATCAGATTTCCGGCTCTTACGATGGTGCGGATCTGGTGGTTGTGAACACCTGCGGCTTCATCGACGAGGCCGTGGAGGAGTCGCTGGATGCCATCGGCGAGGCGCTGGCCGAGAATGGCAAGGTCATCGTGACGGGGTGTCTCGGTGCCAAGGAAGAGGTCGTGCGTGCCGCACATCCCCAGGTACTGGCGGTCACCGGCCCCCATGCCTTGCAAGAAGTCATGAATGCCGTGCATGCCCAGTTGCCGCCGCTGCATGAGCCTTTCATCGATCTGCTGCCGCCACAGGGCATACGCCTGACGCCGCCGCATTATGCCTATCTCAAGATTTCCGAAGGCTGCAATCATCATTGCAGCTTTTGCATCATTCCGAGCCTGCGCGGCGATCTGGTGAGCCGGCCGATTGCGGATGTCATGCTTGAGGCCGAAAAACTGGCGCAGGCCGGGGTCAAGGAGTTGCTGGTGATTTCACAAGACACCAGTGCTTACGGCGTGGATGTCAAGTATCGTACTGGTTTCGTCAATGGCCGCCCGATCAAGACGCGTTTGCAAGAACTGTGTCAGGCATTGGGCGAACTGGGGATCTGGATCCGTTTGCATTACGTCTATCCGTATCCGAGTGTCGATCACCTGATTCCGCTGATGGCCGAAGGCAAAATTCTGCCCTATCTGGATGTGCCTTTTCAGCATGCCAGCCCGCGTATTCTGAAGCTCATGAAACGCCCGGCCAGCAGTGAGAATAACCTTGAGCGGATCAAGGCCTGGCGTGCGATCTGCCCGGATATCACGCTGCGTAGCACGTTTATTACCGGCTTTCCCGGCGAAACTGAGGCTGAGTTCGAGGAATTGTTGTCTTTCCTCGAAGAAGCCCAGCTCGACCGGGTGGGTGCGTTTGCCTATTCACCGGTGGATGGCGCCGCTGCGAATGACCTGCCTGGTGCCTTGCCTGATGAAGTGCGTGAAGAGCGACGTTTGCAGTTGATGGAGTTTCAGGAGGATATCAGTACGCGTCGTCTTGAAGCCAGGCTGGGGCGGGTCGTGCAGGCGCTGGTCGATGAAATTGATGAGGATGGTGCCATTGCCCGCACCCAGGGCGATGCGCCGGAAATCGACGGGCTGGTGTATGTGACCGATGGCCATGATCTCCAGGTTGGCGAGTATGCCCAGGTTGAATTGATGGATTGTGATGTGCATGATCTTTACGCCCGGGTGGCGGTCAACGGATGACCCCCGCCGAGGCGACGACTCTGATCAAGGCGTTGCGGACGATCGTTGGCGAGGCTCAGGTGCTCGCAGATGCCAGCGAAATGTCAGCCTATTTGTTGGACTGGCGTGGCCGTTATCAGGGCGCTGCGCTCTGCGTGGTGCGTCCTGCGACAACGGATGAGGTCGCCCGTGTCGTGGCCGCTTGTGCGACGGCCGACGTTGCCATCGTGCCACAGGGGGGGAATACCGGGCTGGTGGGTGGCGGCGTTCCTTGCAACAGCACGCACGACGTACCGGCGCAGGTCGTGGTGAGCCTGACGCGCATGAACCGGATCCGCGACATCGATCTGGACAACAATACCCTGACGGTTGACGCTGGCTGCATCCTTCGTGTGGTGCAAGAAGCTGCCCAGGCGGCTGGGCGGTTATTCCCGCTCGCGCTGGCTTCGGAAGGTTCGGCTACCATAGGCGGGAATTTGTCGACCAATGCCGGCGGCGTGCAGGTGCTGCGTTACGGCAATATGCGCGATCTGACGCTGGGACTGGAAGTGGTGCTGGCGGACGGGCGAGTCTGGAACGGTTTGCGCGGTTTGCGTAAGGACAACACGGGTTACGATCTCAAGCAGTTGTTCATCGGTGCCGAAGGAACGCTGGGGCTCATTACTGCGGCGGTGCTTAAGCTCTATCCGCAGCCGCACCTGCGCGTCACGGCCTGGCTGGCCGTGCCTGATCCACAAGTCGCCGTGACATTGCTGGGGCGATTGCGCGCCCGCTGTGGCGAACGGGTGAATGCTTTTGAAATCATCAATCGCGCGGCATTTGAACTGGTGCTTCGGCACATTCCTGACACCCGCGCGCCTTTGCAGGGGGCTCATGACTGGCAGATATTGCTTGAACTCACGGATACGCATGACCACGAAACAGGCGCGCTGCTGGAGGTGCTCACGGAATTCCTTGCCGCAGAAACGCAGAACGGTCGTGTGCTGGACGCCGTGATTGCACAAAATGAGGCTCAGGCTCAGACACTCTGGCGATTGCGCGAAAGTATTTCGGAGGCGCAAAAAAGAGACGGGTTCAGCATCAAGCATGATGTGTCGCTACCGGTTTCGCGCATTGCCGAATTCATCGAACGGGCTGGTCAGCAGATGGAAATCGGCTATCCCGGTGTGCGAATGGTCTGTTTTGGCCACATCGGTGACGGTAATCTGCATTACAACCCTTCGCAGCCCAGTGTGCAGGAAAACGAGGCCTTCATGGCAGCAAGCGCGCAGGTCAATCGTATCGTGCATGATCTTGTCGATGCGCTGGGCGGTAGTCTCTCGGCGGAGCATGGATTAGGGCAGCTCAAGCGCGATGAAATCAGGCGTTACAAGAGCCCGCTGGAAATGGAGCTGATGCAAACCATCAAACACGCCCTCGATCCACAATGCCGCATGAATCCGGGTAAGCTGCTCTGAATTTTGAAGAGGGATCGTCGATCGTGTGCATCGTGAGCAAGCGCATAAAAACATCCGTGTAACCCTTTACAAAATTCAGAATTGTTCTATAATTCTTCTTCTCTTGTGGGGGTATAGCTCAGCTGGGAGAGCGCTTGCATGGCATGCAAGAGGTCAGCGGTTCGATCCCGCTTACCTCCACCAAAATTCAAACCCCAACCGTTTTCGGTTGGGGTTTTTTATTACCTATTCGCGCACAACTCCCGCGTGCTTGTGGTAGTGCGGTTCTGAAAACCGCGCCACATTGAGTGTAAATAGGTGTTAATTTGGAATCGAGAGCTGCCACTATTTCCCGATCGGGAAATAAAAGGCAAGTCATGTGCTGACCACACAAAGCATTCCCGATCGGGAAATATCGCTTGCACATCGTCCGGTTGTGACAGATAATTTCCCGAGCGGGAAACTGAACAAGCCATGACAGCCATTCGATCACCTCAACAACTCGGGCGTGCACTGCGTGCCGCACGCAAGCAGCTTGGGCTGACACAGCCTCAGTTGGCGCTGGCAGCAGGGGTGGGTGTGCGCTTTATCGTCGACCTTGAGGCTGGCAAGCCTACCTTGCGGCTGGAAAACGTGCTGCGGGTCATCGATGCCTTGGGTGGAGAAATCCAGTTGAGCGGATTGCCAGCTGTTGCAACCGGTGATCAAAACGAGGGCTCCGACCATGGCGCATGAGCTGGAAGTCTGGCTCTTCGCCGATCGCGTCGGCACGCTGGCGTTGCTTGATGGCCGGTTGAATTTTTGCTACGCACCCGATTGGCTGTCACACAAAAACGCCGTTGCCTTGTCCGCCTCCCTGCCCTTGCAAGCGGAGCCGTTCGACGATCGCAAAACGCGTCCCTTCTTTGCGGGTCTTCTACCCGAAGGGCAGATGCGCCGCCTGATTGCGCAGCAATTCCAGGTGTCGACCCAGAACGACTTTGCGCTGCTGGGCCACATCGGTGGCGAATGCGCCGGAGCCGTGACGTTCCTTGAGCCCGGGCAGGCTTTGCCTGTGCCGACCCGCAGCGATGACGTTCAATGGCTGAGCGACGAGGAAGTCGTGGCCATCCTGGATGAATTGCCGCGTCGCCCCATGTTGGCAGGCAAAGACGGCTTGCGGCTTTCCTTGGCGGGAGCCCAGGACAAACTGCCGGTGGTTTTCGACGGTGCGCGCATCGGGTTGCCTCGCAATGGAACGCCCAGTTCCCACATCCTGAAACCCGCCATCCACGCCGCCCCCGACAGCGTGATCAACGAAGGATTTTGCATGGCACTGGCTGAGGCCATGCAGCTCAAACCGGCACCGTCAAAAGTTCACCTTGTGTTGGATCGCTCGTTTCTGCTGGTTGAGCGCTACGACCGACATATTGATGCCCAAGGGCACCGGCAACGCATTCATCAAGAGGATTTTGGTGCCTGAAATGAAATACCAAAATGAAGGGGGCCCCGATCTGGCTCAATGCTTTGATCTGGTCCGCCGTGCGACGCGCCCCAGTGCACCGCAAGTCCTGCGTCTGCTCGATTATGTGATCTTCAATGTGCTGATCGGTAATCATGATGCGCACGCCAAGAATTTCTCTCTGCTTTACGCTGGCAAAGCCCCTGTTCTGGCACCGTTTTACGACACGCTGTCGACGGCGGTGTACCCAACCCTGACGCCGAAGATGGCGATGAAAATCGACAGCAAGTACAAGTTCAGCGAAGTCCAGGCCCGACATTGGGAGCAGTTCGCCGAAGGCGTAGGCTTTACCAAGGCTCAGGCCAAACGGCGCATCCTGGAGTTGGCTAAGTCGCTGCCAGCCACCGCGCGCAAGCTCCAATCCGACGCTGGGCAAGGCTTTGCCGGAAATGCCGTGGTTGAGCAAATCAACATCTTGATTGAACAGCGCTGCGCCCTGACGATTCGGCGGCTCACAGCCCCCGCCGCTGAACCCTCTGCCTGAGCCACCGAACGGACGCGGGTTCGATTCCGGATTCGGGAATTGAACTGCCTTTGGAAGGCGGTGTTTGTCGCAGTATTGAAAGTAGAACGGACTGGATTTGCTGACAGGCTGGAAACAAAATGTAAACAAAAAGGCCAACTACCGATGTTTTGTAGTTGGCCTTTTATATTTGGTTGCGGGGGCAGGATTTGAACCTACGACCTTCGGGTTATGAGCCCGACGAGCTGCCAGACTGCTCCACCCCGCGTCAGAGAAAGGCGATTATAGGAGGGTGCAGGTTCGCGGTCAAGGGGTTTGTGTAGAAAATGCTGTTTTCTTTGACTTGCAAAGAATCTGGCCTTGAAAGCGCGGGGTGGCTTGATGATCTGCTAGAATCTGCGGCGGCGGGCCTCCCCGCATTGTGGGACGGTGAACCGGGTCAGGTCCGGAAGGAAGCAGCCACAGCCGTTAACCGCAAGTGCCGGGGGTAGGGCTCGCCAAATTTTTTTTGCTTCAGGCAAGTCTGCCTGGTTCAGGTTTGATGGTGGCGGTTTCCCCTGTATTCGCGCCACTTTTGCGACTCCTGTTGAATCCATAATCCATTATTCTCATGAGTTATCAGGTTCTTGCGCGCAAATGGCGCCCAAAGTCCTTTGCTACCCTGGTGGGGCAGGAACATGTGGTGCGTGCTTTGACGCATGCGCTGGAGCAGCAGCGTCTGCATCATGCGTATCTGTTTACCGGCACGCGTGGTGTGGGCAAGACGACCATTGCGCGCATCATGGCCAAGGCGCTTAATTGTGAAGCGGGTATTACGGCAACCCCTTGCGGGACGTGTTCGTCGTGTGTCGAGATCGATGGTGGGCGGTTTGTTGATCTGATCGAGGTGGATGCCGCGACCAATACCCGGGTCGATGAAATGCGCCAGCTGCTTGAAAATGCCACCTATGCGCCGACGCGTGGGCGTTTCAAGGTCTATGTGATTGATGAAGTTCATATGCTCTCCAATTCGGCTTTCAATGCGATGTTGAAAACATTGGAAGAGCCGCCTGAGCATATCAAGTTCATTCTGGCGACCACCGATCCGCAGAAAATTCCAGTGACCGTGTTGTCACGTTGCCTGCAGTTCAATCTCAAGCAGATGCCCCAGTCGCACATCATTACGCATCTCACGCGCATTCTGGGCGAGGAAAATGTCCATTTCGACGTAACGGCACTCAGGCATCTGGCCAAGGCGGCGGCAGGGAGTATGCGTGATGCGCTGAGCCTGCTTGATCAGGCCATTGCGCATGGAGCAGGGCGAGTTGAGGATGAGAACGTGCGAGAAATGCTCGGCACGGTCGGTGATGATTATCTCTATGGCATTCTTGATGCGCTGGCTGGTGGCGATGTGGCCGCGTTGATGAATGTGGTCGAGTCGATGGATGTACGCAGCTTGTCATTTGATGCTGCGTTGCAGGAGTTGGCGACCTTGTTCCACCGGATTGCGCTGGCGCAACTGGCACCACAGGCACTGGTTGATGAAGGTGAGCGGCAGCGTCTGGCAGCGTATGCTTCCAGTACTGCGGCATTTGACCGTGAATATTTGCAGTTGGCGTACCAGATTGCCATTCATGGGCGCGATGATCTTGCCCTGGCACCGGATGAACGTGCCGGTTTCAGCATGACATTGCTGCGTCTGTTTGCTTTCCGTCCCGAGATGCCCCCAGCACTGGGGGTTGCTGCCCGCAATGAAACTGGGCAGGGCGGGGCGCAGGTGCTTCCGGTGCGTGCGGCACAGCCAGAAAATCAGTCGTTGCCCCCAGCCAAGGCCAGTCCGCGTGCGGATTTTGCGCCCGCGCAGCCCATCGCGCTCACGCCGCCGCTTCCTACAGCCTCCGTGGCAAAACCCGCGAATGATTGGCATACCATTTGCGAGGCGCTGCGGCTCGGCGGTATGACGCGCAGCCTGGCACAGCATTGTGAGTTGATGAGTGTCGATGATGATGTCGTCATTTTGCATCTGTCACCGACACACAAGTTCCTGCTGGTTAAGGCGCAGCAGGACAAACTGGAAGCAAGTCTGCAGGCGTATTACGGTCGGCCGATTCGATTGAGCATTGTTCTTACCGATACGTTGACCCGTGAGACACCGGTTGAACGAAACCGGCAGGCGCAGCGTGAGCGGCAGAATGAGGCCATTGCCGCCATTGAACAAGATGATTTTGTAAGAGACGTTGTGGAAATGTTCGACGCTTCCATTGATGAATCATCCATTAAATCCATTCACTGAAGTTACCAGGAGAAAGCAGTATGATGAAAGGCGGCATCGCAGGCCTGATGAAGCAGGCGCAGCAAATGCAGGAACGCATGACCAAGGCTCAGGAAGAGCTGGGGCTGGTTGAAGTTGAAGGGCAATCGGGGGCAGGTATGGTCAAGGTGACCATGACGTGCAAAAACGATGTGCGCCGTGTTCAGATTGATGCTTCTGTCATGGACGACAAGGAGATGCTCGAAGATCTGGTGGCTGCCGCCATGAATGATGCAGTGCGTAAGGCCGAGGCCACCATGCAGGAGAAAATGTCCGGGTTTACAGCAGGTCTGCAATTGCCGCCGGGCATGAAACTGCCATTCTGATGCCTGGACTCGCTGCCCGTGTCCGCACCTTCCTCACTTGAAAAGCTGATCGAGGCGCTGCGTTGTCTGCCGGGCGTGGGGCCCAAGTCCGCGCAGCGCATGGCCTATCATTTGTTGCAGCGCGAACGGGCAGGCGCACAGCGTCTGGCGGATGAGCTGAACGTGGCTTTGCAGTGCATCCGCCATTGTCAGCGTTGTAATACCTTCACCGAAAACGAGATTTGTGATCGTTGTCTGTCAGCGCGGCGGGATGCTGCGCTGCTTTGTGTCGTCGAAATGCCGGTTGACCTGAATATGATGGAGCAGACGCACGCGTATAACGGTCTTTATTTCGTGCTGATGGGGCGTTTGAATCCACTCGACGGCATCGGTCCGAAGGAGTTGAAACTGGAGCGTTTGATCGAACGGGCTACCGATGGTGTGGTGCGGGAGGTCATCATGGCAACCAACTTCACAAATGAAGGTGAGGCCACCGCACATTATCTTTCTGAAATGCTGCATGCACGCGGCCTCAAGGTGAGCCGTATCGCGCGGGGTTTGCCGGTGGGCGGGGAGCTGGAGTTTACCGATGCAGGGACGATTGCTCAGGCCATGTATGAGCGGCGTGATTATTGAGTCTGTTGCGACAGGTTGGTAGGCAGAATGAAAAACGGACGCCGTGGCGTCCGTTTTTATCACCCGATGATGGGGTGGGCATGAAGAAACCCGGGATCCGGTTTACTGGATCTTGGATTTTGCCATCAGTTCAGCAATCAGTTTCTCGACAACCTGTTGCTGCATGCGCTGCGCCAGTTGCGGCTTGGCTTCTTCAAACGAGGGCAGCTTCAGCTCACGGGTGTCTTCCAGCAGGATGATATGGTAGCCAAAATCGCTTTTCACCGGAGCTGCGGTGTATTTGCTTTTTTCCAGCTTGACCATGGCTTCAGAGAAGGGCTTGACATAGTTGGTTGGTGCAGCCCAGCCGAGTTCGCCGCCGTGCTCGCGTGAGCCCGGATCCTTCGATGCCTTGGCGAGGTCTTCGAACTTTTCACCCTTGTCGAGCTTGGCGATGATGTCCTTGGCGTCGTCTTCCTTGTCGACGAGGATGTGACGTACCTTGTATTCCTTGTCACCCAGGCCGAGTTTGATAGTGCTGTATTCTTTTTTCAGGATTTCATCGGAAACCTGATGCTTACGCACATAGTCGCTGACCAGTGCATTGATGAGCACGCTCTGGCGTGCCAGCATCAGCTGGGGTAGCACTTGCGGGTTCTTTTCGTAACCGTCTTTCGCGGCTTCCTGCGAGAGCACTTCGCGGCGGATCAGTTCTTCACGGACAGCCTTACGTAGTTCGGGGCTATCGGGCTGGCCTTGTGAGAGCTGGGCGGCGACCAGGGCATCGGCACGACTCTTGGGGATTGCCTTGCCATTGACGGTGGCGATGGTGTCTGTAGCTTGGGGAGCGGCCTGGGCAAGCATGGGCGCAACGCTCAGGGCAGCGGCAAGCGCGAAAACGGAGGAGCGGAGCAGGGAGCGGTTCATCGTTAATCCTTGCGAAATCGGAGTTTGAGAGAGTGAGGAGGGTGTGATTATGGTGTGTTTCAGAAAGGTATGCAGGGTAGCCCTGCGTGTGCCGTTCAGAACTCTGGCATCATACACCAAGCCGAACGGCTGTGTTAATCTGAAAGGCTCGTCGTTTGCCCTGTGTTTGGCCTGTGTTTGGTATGCGTGTGCCATCGGTCGCAAGGTTTTTCAAAGGGTTCCGGATGAGCGAGTTTTTGTTCCTTGATGGGTTGTTTTATGAGTGCTGCTTTGGAATTACGCCTTGATGATCTGGAGGCCAGGTTGAGTCTGGCCGACGACCAGATTGACCAGCTCAACCTGACCATTTTCCGTCAACAGACGCAAATGGATCGTTTGCAGGAGCAATTGCGCCTGGTATGGCAGCAGCTTCAGGTGGCTCCGCCAGCCGAAAGCCGCGACCTGCGTGAAGAAATTCCGCCGCATTATTGATTGAGTGCGAGATTTTTTGCAGGTTACTGCCGTGCATCCACCTTACGCTTTCGTCGATTCCTTCGTTCGGGATCATCTACCACCAGCAGCAAACTGGCCGTTGCTGCGGCTGGATCAGCCTGGCCTGAGCTATCCACCGCTGCTTAATTGTGCGGTGGAACTCCTCGATCGCAAGGTGGATGAAGGGTATGGCGAACATATCGCCTTGCGTACCCTGGAGGCCGTGTGCACCTATCGTCAATTACTTCATCGTGCCAATGGCATTGCCCGTGTTTTGCGCGACAGGTTCGGTCTGGTTCCCGGCCAACGTGTGCTGCTGCGCGGTTACAACCATCCGCTGCTGGCGGCCTGTTGGCTGGGGGTGCTCAAGGCGGGCGGTGTCGTCGTGACCAGCATGCCGTTGTTGCGTGCGGCTGAACTGACCCAGATGATCAGCAAGGCGCGTGTCGGTTTTGCTTTGTGCGATGTTCGTCTACGCGATGAACTCGAACTGGCGCGCAGCACCGCGCACGATTTGCACACGATTTGCTATTTCAACGAGAGCGGGCCGGATGCGTTGGAGGCCTGGCTGGATGACTTGTCACCGGCACAGACGGCATCTTTTGCAAATATCTGCACCCGTGCGGATGAAGCCGCGTTGATCGCTTTTACCTCAGGAACCACCGGGCAGCCCAAGGCCAGCGTACATTTTCATCGTGACGTGTTGGCCATTTGCGATGCCTTTCCGCGTGCAATCCTTGAGCCGCAAGCCGGGGACATCTATTGCGGCACCTCCCCGCTGGCATTCACTTACGGGCTGGGCGGTCTGCTGTGTTTTCCCTTGCGCCATGGGGCTTCCAGTCTGTTGCTTGAAAAGCCGACAGCGGATGATCTGTTGCGTGCCATCGCGCAGCATCGGGTGAGTCTCTGTTTCAGTGTGCCGACCTTCTGGCGACAAATGGCGGCCAAAGCGCATGACTATGACCTCAGCAGCCTGCGTTGCTGTGTTTCGGCGGGGGAGCCCTTGCCGGAAGCGACGCGTGCGCTTTGGCGTTTGGCGAGTGGGCTGGATATCATTGATGGCCTGGGGACGACAGAACTATTGCATATTTTCATTTCCCATCCGCCGGGTGAAGGGCGAGCGGGTGCGGTTGGGCGGGTAATCCCCGGCTATGAGGCGTGCATCATGGATGCCCAAGGCAAGCCGCTGCCTGCGGGGCAAACGGGGCGATTGGCGGTGCGCGGCCCGACGGGTTGTCGCTATCTGGATGATGAACGTCAGCAGGCGTATGTGATCGATGGCTGGAATTTGACCGGGGACACCGGCATGATGGATGCCGATGGGTATTTTTATTACGCGGCCAGAAGTGATGACATCATCGTTTCGTCGGGTTACAACATTGCCGGGCCGGAAGTGGAGGGGGTTTTGCTGCAGCACCCCGATGTGCAGGATTGTGCGGTGGTGGGGGTGCCGGATTCCGAACGTGGCCAGATCGTCAAGGCCTGGGTGGTGACGCGTTGCGGCGTATTCGCAGATGCGGCACTGGCGGCGGAGTTGCAGCGTTTCGTCAAACAGCGGATTGCGCCCTACAAATATCCGCGTCTGGTGGTTTTTGTTGACAGCCTGCCGCGTACCGAAACCAGTAAATTGCAGCGTTACCGGCTGCGTCAGGAGTCGATGTGACCCATCAAACCGAATCGTTTCATACGCTGTTGCAACCGGCCGGCTGGAGTGCGCCGCGTGGTTACGCCAATGGCGTGGCTGCCAGCGGGCGACTGATTTTTGTGGCGGGACAAGTCGGCTGGAATGAGCAGCAGGTTTTTTGCAGCACGGATCTCGTCGATCAAGTGCGTCAGACCTTGCTCAATATCATCGCCGTGCTGGCAGCGGGGGGGGCGCGTCCTGAACATCTCGTGCGCCTCAACTGGTATCTTGCGGATAAAGTGGAATACCAGGCGCGACGCAAGGAAATCGGCGTGGTTTATCGTGAGCTGATTGGCGCACACTATCCCGCCATGACTGCGCTGCAGGTGGGCGGTTTCATTGAGGCGGGTGCCTGCGTCGAAATCGAGGCGACTGCAGTCGTTCCGTAGTTCTGTCGTCGATGTAGGGCTTGAGAGGAGAAGACATGCGTATCGAACAGGATGTGAAACTGGACTTCAAGGATGTACTGATCCGTCCCAAGCGTTCGACGCTGACCTCTCGATCCGAGGTTGATATCTCCCGGGATTTTACTTTCCTGCATTCGGGTCGCCGTTATCAGGGGATCCCGATCATCGCGGCCAACATGGATGTCACCGGTACCTTCGAGATGGCGCGCGTGCTGGCGCGGCATGGCCTGGCGACGGCGTTGCACAAGCATTACGACGACGCGCTCTTGCAGGATTTCTTTGCTGAAGCCGGTGATGAGGCAACGATTTTTTATTCCATGGGCATTACGGACGAAGATTACGCCAAGTTTTGTCGCATCAAGGCGCAGGCAGGGGAGCGACTGAGCCGGGTCTGTGTCGATGTGGCCAACGGGTATACCAAGAGCTTCGTCCGTTTTTTGGGGAAATTGCGTGAGGCTTACCCGGAGCTGACCATCATGGCAGGCAACGTGGTGACGGGGGAAATGACCGAAGAGCTGATCCTCGACGGGGTCGATATCGTCAAGGTCGGCATCGGCCCTGGCTCGGTGTGCACCACGCGCAGCATGACGGGGGTGGGTTACCCCCAGCTTTCCGCCATCATTGAGTGTGCGGATGCGGCGCATGGCCTGGGCGGGTTGATTTGCGCCGATGGTGGCTGCACTTCCCCGGGCGACATTGCCAAGGCTTTTGGTGGCGGTGCAGATTTCGTCATGCTGGGTGGCATGCTGGCGGGGCACGACGAATGTATGGGCGAACGGGTTGAAGCGACGGATGGCCGCCATTACATGCGGTTTTATGGGATGAGCTCGCGCACGGCCATGGAAAAATATGCGGGTGGGGTGGCCGAATATCGGGCATCTGAAGGCAAGGAAGTGCTGCTCGACTATCGCGGCAGCGTTGAGACGACCTTGCAGAATATTCTCGGCGGCGTGCGTTCCGCGTGCACTTATGTTGGCGCGCGCAAGCTCAGGGAGTTGTCGAAACGCACGACCTTTATCCGGGTGACGCAGCAGTTGAACGAGGTTTTCGGCAAACTGTAAGTTATTGCGGGTCTTTTGCCTTCCGCACGAAGGCCGCCCTGTTTTGTGGATACCAGGTTTACGCAGTGTGGTTGTCCGCGGTGTATTGCGCCAGCGCGTTGGCCAGTGTTTGCTGAACGGCATTGCGTAGGCTCGCGGGGGAGAGCACCTCAACCCCCTGGCCATGGCGCAGGATGTCCATGAGTAGCTCGGTCGGCTGGGTGTAGGGAATCTCAAGCAGGTACCGGCCTTCATCATCCATGCGTGTTTTCTGTTTGGGATGCCATTGTTCGCTGGCAACCCAGCGTGCCTGTTGCGCGCTGAAACGCAGCAATGCCCATTGCACCTGGCTGCCTGAAAATATGCCGTAGCCAGCACCCAGCACCGCATCGAGTTTTTGGCGGCTGACTTCGTGAGCCTTGTGGTCGATGAGTTCGGCGCGCTGCACGGCATCGACGGCGAAGCTGCGGATCTCCCGGCGCAAGTGGCACCAGGCATCGAGATACCAGTTGTCGCGGTAATAGACGAGTCGCTGAGGCGAAACTTCACGCGTGGTTTCTTCGTTTTGGCGACGGTTATAGTGGGCAATTTTCAAACGCTGGCGTTTGAGCAGGGCGGAGGCAATACATTCGAAGTGTTGCAGATTGCCGAGTCGCCGGGCGGAATGCAGGATGCGGATTCGTCGGGTCACTTCCTCGGGCGCGTTGTCCTGGCTGCCCAGCAGGCTGTGCAAGCGCGTCAGCAACGGGGCAATGTGGGGTCCCAGCAGGCCAGGCTGCACTTCTTCAAGCAGATTCTGCATGGTGAGCAGCGCGTGGATTTCCGAGGCGTTGAACCATAGTCCGGGCAACTGATGGCGGGGTGCATGGCGTTCGGGGGGTTCAAAACGATAGCCGCCGCCAGCGGAGCCTTCCCGATCATAAATGATGGGGGCATTGAGGCGGTCACGCAGATACTGCAGGTCGCGCTTGAGCGTGGCACGCGAAACCTCAACGGCTTCCTGCATCTGGCGAAAGCTCACGAACCGGTTTTCGTGCAGGAGTTGTTCAATCCGGTAGATACGTTCGGTCTGGTTCATCCTGGGCAGTCTTGGGTTTTGGCGTGGTTTTCAGGGAAGCGCGCCCAGTGGCAAGCCCAGCTCTTGGGCGAGCCCGGCATGAGTGATCTGACCTGCATGAATTTGCAGGCCAGCAGCCAGCCCGGGGTCGGCAGCCAGCGCGTTTTTCAAGCCCAGATTGGCCAGGGCGAGTGTGGCAGGCAGGGTGGCTTGAGTCAGTGCCAGTGTCGCGGTGCGTGAGACAGCAGCCGGCATGTTGGAGACGCAGTAATGCACGATGCCTTCTTCGATGAACAGGGGGTGGTCATGTGTGGTTGGGCGCGAGGTCGCACTGACACCGCCCTGGTCGATGGCCACATCCACAATCACGCTGCCAGGGCGCATCCGGGATAAAAGACTACGCGAAATCAGGCGTGGAGCGAGCTTGCCGGGAATCAATACGGCACCGATGACCAGATCCGCCTCGCAGATGGCGGCATCCCGCGTGAGTGCTTCGCTGGTCAAGGTCTGGATGCGGCCACGATACAGGCTGTCCAGTGCGGCTAGCCGGTCGATGTTCTGGTCGATGACGGTGACATCAGCTCCCATGCCGACGGCGATCTGGGTTGCATGCGCGCCAACGCTGCCTGCGCCGAGCACGACCACCCGGCCTGCCGGAACTCCCGGCACGCCCCCCAGCAGCACACCACTGCCACCATGGGCCATCTGCAAAGCCCAGGCACCCACTTGCGGCGCGAGGCGGCCGGCAATACGCGACATGGGGGCGAGCAGGGGCAGGTTGCCCTTTCCGTCGGTGACCGTTTCATAAGCAATACAGGAAACGTCTGCAGCCAGCAGGCGGTGAGTCAGTTGCGGGTCGGGAGCCAGATGCTGATAGGAAAAAATGATCTGGCCTGCCACGGTCAGATCGAGTTCAGCGGGTTGGAGTTCCTTGACCTTGATGAGCAGGTCGGCCTGATAAACGGTCGCTGCACGCTTTGCCAGCACCGCGCCGGCATCTGTATAGGCGGCATCGCTGAAACCGGCGCGTGTCCCTGCTGCCTGTTCGATGCGGACTTCATGGCCGGCCTGCACCAGCGCATGAACGCCTGCCGGGGTGAGGCCGACACGATATTCGTGATTTTTGATTTCCCTGGGGCAGCCGATGATCATGATGTCATCTCCTTAGTCAGCAGCCCCGGTACTGGATTGCGATTTCAGTCGCAGGTCATGGCGACGCACTCCCGCACCAGTTCAGGGCCACGATAAATCAGACCGCTATAAAGCTGTACCAAGCTTGCGCCTGCGGCCAGTTTGGCGCGTGCCTTCTCGCCGTCGACGATACCGCCTGCCGCAATGATCGGCAACTCCCCGGCCAGCGAGCGTGCCAGCGCGGTAACGACTGCGGTGGATTGCTCGAACAAGGGTGCGCCAGACAGCCCCCCGCTCTCATGGCCGTGGCGGGCGGATTCAACCCCTGCGCGACTCAGCGTAGTGTTGGTGGCGATCACGGCATCGATCTGGTGACGGCGCAGTGCGGCGGCGATCATGTTGACCTGGCTGGCATCAAGATCCGGTGCGATCTTCAGTGCCAGCGGCACATAGCGGCCGTGTTGGTCGGCAAGCATGGTCTGGCGGGATTTCAAGGCCGCCAGCAGGGCATCGAGTTCGTCTTCGCCCTGCAGTTGCCGCAGGTTTTTTGTGTTGGGCGATGAGATGTTGACCGTGACATAACTTGCCAGCGTATAGACCTTGTCGAGACAAATCAGGTAATCCTCCGCAGCCCGTTCGATCGGCGTGGTGGCGTTTTTGCCGATATTGATACCGAGAATGCCTTTGTATTTGGCCGCGCGCACATGGTCAAGCAGCACGTCGACCCCGTGGTTATTGAAGCCCATACGGTTGATGATGGCGCGCTGTTCGGGCAGGCGGAACAGACGGGGCTTGGGGTTGCCCGCTTGCGGACGTGGGGTCACCGTGCCGATTTCAAGGAAGCCAAAACCCAGTTTGTCCAGTCCGTCGATGGCCTCGCCATTTTTGTCGAGCCCGGCCGCCAGGCCCACGCGATTGGGGAAGTCGAGCCCCATGACGCGGATCGGCGCGCTACGCGGCGTGGGCGGTTCGGGCAAGAGGCAGCCAAAGCGGTGGAGCCCGGCAATGGTCAGTTCATGAGCGGCCTCAGCGTCGAGGGCGAAAAGCAGGGGGCGGGCGAGAGCGTAGGGCAGCATGGGGAGAAATGAATTGAAACAATAAAAAACAGAGGGGTACAGAGGCGTACAAGAGGGCACAGCGGCGCACGGAATCGTATGGGCGCGCCGGGTGTAGGTTAGATTCTGCGTGCGAGATAATTCATGGTGTAAATTCAGCGTGTGCGATCCACTCGTTATCAATAAGCATTTCGAGCGGCTGAAAGCGGGCTTTGTAGGCCATTTTGGGGCTGTCTTTGATCCAGTAACCGAGGTAGACATAAGCCAGCCCCAGATGGGCGCACTGGGCAATTTGCCAGAGTACGCCATAGGTGCCGAGGCTGGCTGCGGGCAGGTCGGGGTCATAGAAGGTGTACACCGAAGACAGGCCGTCCTGGAGGATGTCGATGATGCTGACCATGCGTAGAGTGCTCTCTGCATCGGCACCGTCACGGAATTCGATCAGACAGCTGTCCACATGGCTTTGCAGCAGGAACTGCGCGTACTGGTTGCGGCTGTCGAGATCCATGCCGCCCCCGCTGTGGCGAGCCTGCTGGTAACGTTGATACAGCGCGTAATGTGGTTCACGAAAGGCCAGGGTACGTTGCTGGCTGACAAGTGAGGCATGTTGGGCGAGTGAGCGGCGCTGGCTGCGGGTTGGTGTGAATCGCGCCACGGGCAGGCGCACGGGGATGCATTCCTGACAGCCATCGCAGTCTGGCCGGTAGGTGAATTCACCACTGCGCCGAAAACCAGAGCGCACCAGGCTTTCGTACATTTCCTGGTCGATCAGGTGAGCCGGTGCTGCAACCTGGGAGCGGGCGATGCGATTGGGCAGGTAGGAACAACCGTAGGGCGCGGTGGTGTAGAACTGAAGCTGCGAGAGATGGGATTCGTTAAGCTTGCTCATGGGGGATCTGGGGCGGTTCTTTGAACATCCCTTGTGCGGCGTTGGCGAGCCAGCGGCCTGGGGTGTTGTTTTCGGTGGTCCAGTGCTGCAGGATTTCGGCAAAGTGCGCGCGTGGAATTTCACGCCCGCCCAGTGTGGCGAGGTGTGCCGTTTTCATCTGGCAATCTATCACGGCAAAGCCTTGCTGTTCGAGATGGCGACACAGATGCGCCAGGGCAATCTTGGAGGTGTCGGCCTGCCGCGAGAACATCGATTCTCCGTAGAACACGCGCCCCAGGGCGATGCCGTACAGCCCGCCGACCAGTTCGCCATCGATCCAGGTTTCCACCGAGTGTGCGTAGCCAAGTTCATGCAGATGCGTATAGGCTGCCTGCATTTCGCTGCTGATCCAGGTGCCGTCGTGATCGTGGCGGGGAGCCGCGCATTCGTGCATGACACGCGCAAAACAGGTATCGAAGCGCACCTCATAAATTTTGTGGCGCAGCACTTTGGCCAGTGAACGCGAGATTTTCAGCTCGTTGGGAAACAGCACCATGCGTGGGTCAGGGCTCCACCAGAGCAGCGGGTCGCCGGGGGAGTACCATGGAAATATGCCCAGTTTGTACGCCGCGAGTAAGCGCTGAACCGAGAGGTCTCCGCCCGCAGCCAGTAGCCCATTGGGGCCATCAGGTTCACGCAGGGCGGAATCGAGCGGCGGAAAGACGGGATGCTGGGATAACCAGGGAATCATCGGGTAGATCGGGCAGGCTGCGATAAAATGCGAATTATCATGAAAAATCGACTTCGTTTGTGGCTTTCCCGGCGTGCCTCCCTTTGTACATCGCTTTGTGCTTCGCTATGCGCGGTACTGTGGCTGAGTGCTTGCGCCAGTTTGCGGTCATCCCCGCCGGAAATGCCTGTGGTGAGCACGCCCCGTCCGGCTCCCCGGATCGCGCTGGCTCTGGGCGGAGGTGCTGCGCGGGGATTTGCCCATGTGGGGGTCATCAAGGTACTGGAAGCGCAGGGGATCGTGCCGGACATCATCGTCGGTACCAGTGCCGGTTCGGTGGTGGGGGCCTTGTATGCGGCAGGCAACAGTGGCTTTGAGTTACAGAAACTGGCCATGCAGATGGATGAGAGCCAGATCAGCGACTGGTCGCTGCCGGCGCGGGGGGTCATCAAGGGCGAGGCTTTGCAGGATTTTGTCAATCGCGCGGTCAATCAACGCCCGCTGGAGAAGATGAATCGCCTGTTTGCCGTGGTGGCCACGGATCTGCACACGGGAGAGCCGGTGGTTTTTCGCACGGGAAATACGGGGATGGCTGTGCGGGCATCGAGCAGCGTACCGGGCGTGTTTCAGCCGGTGCTCATCAATGGCCGTGAATACGTCGATGGTGGGCTGGTGCATCCTGTTCCAGTGCGGGTGGCGCGTGCGCTGGGCGCAGACCTGGTGATCGCCGTGGATATTTCGGCGAATCCCCAGTACGGTCGAACACAAAGCACGATCGATGTATTGCTGCAGACATTTTCCATCATGGCGCAAAGCATCAACCGGCATGAGCTGCCTGAAGCCGATGTGGTGATCCGCCCGCAGACCTCGGCGATTCGTTCCACAGATTTCCAGGAGCGTCATCTGGCGGTGCTGGAGGGAGAAAAAGCGGTGATGGCCGCTTTGCCCGCGATTAAAACCCGGCTGGCGAAGCTGCGGGAAGGTCATTGACCTGGATTTGCGTAGCGGTGCAGATATGGGTGATCGTACTCATGTGGGGCGTGCGATGGCAGGCTGCGAGGTTATTCCGCGTTGATCCGCCTTGCCCCGTTGTAGCGTTTTCCCCAGTATTTTTCCCGCATGTCGTCAATGCGTACTTCACCACCGCTGGCCGGGGAGTGGACGAACTGATGATTGCCAAGATAAATGCCGACGTGAGAGAAAGCGCGGCGCATGGTGTTGAAAAAAACCAGGTCGCCGGGTTGCAAGTCGTCCTTCAGCACTTTCTCTCCGCTGTGGCTCATCTCGCGTGAGGTGCGCGGCAGGATGGCGCCGATGCTTTTGAATACGTGGTCGACAAAACCGCTGCAGTCAAAGCCGGTTTCTGGTGAGCTGCCGCCGCGCCGGTAGCGGATGCCGATCAGCCCCAGTGCATGATCGACGGCCAGGTTCGCGCCATTGCTGGCGCGTTCAAGAAAGGAGCTATTCCCGCCCAGTTGCTGGCGGATTGTCATGATGTCCTGGGTAACCTGGTCGGCGTGGCTAGGCGTCGAAGTGAGTCCGAACGTAGCCAGGGTCGCCAGCGTCGCCAGGAGAGCCATGCAGCGTGCGTGGCGCAGACGGGAGAAAGTAGGACGTGAAAGCATAACTGGTGAATATAAGATGAAAAATTTACGCTGTAAACCCGAAAAGCAGATTCATCGCATGAATGACCCCCGTCCCTTTCCTGCCCTCCCTCTTGAAGGGGAGGAACCTGCTCGGTGGGTGTTGAGGTTGGTGGCTTATCCGGCCACGGCGCGCGGGGCGCAATGTAGCGCGCCGGAGACGGCTACACATTTTTTTCTCGGCAGGTTGATGTAGACCATGCCGGTGCAGCGGCCATCCTGCATGACGTTGCCGCGCATCACCTCGGGGTCGATGGTGTGTTGCAGATGGGTAATTACGCCACCCAGCATGAATTTTCCAGCAGGAAAACAGGTGGCCAGATCGATCTCGCGCTGTTCCTGCTGACCCTGGTGGTGTTCCACCTTGAGTTGCGCCTCGATGCTGCGTTCGAGTTGCTTGAGCGAGCGTAAATCGTGATTCTGTGGCGGGTTGGCGGGGTGAGACATGCTTGGTTGCCGGGCAAAGGTGCGGCCGGGCGCGTTTGTGCGCCCGGCTTTCCGGGAAGTGGCGGGTTGAGTGTTGAGCGTTGAGTGTTATTGGGCGGCAGGTGCGCCACTGGCAGCACCGCGTCGCATCATGCGCCCCCGGCGTTGCTCCGGATGGTGGCTGAAGTGCTGGTCGGCCACGGCTTTTTGCTCTGGGGTCAGCACTGCATAGAGGTCTTTCAGTGCAGTATTCATGGCTTCCATGTTGGTCAGCCGTTGTTTCATGAACTCGATGCCTTTGTCCATGCGTTCAGGTGCCGAAAGTGCCGGCGTATTGGCTGCGGCAGGCTGTGATGGGGATGGGGCGCGCATGGTCTGCATGCTTTCGATCTGCTGTTTGGCCTTGCCCGCAAAAGCTTGCCAGGCAGTTTCTTGCGCGGCGGTGATCTTCAGGGTGGTTTTCAGTTTATCGAGACGGGCGGTGGCCGCTGCGGCGAAGTCTGCCTGACCCGCTTTGCCAGACATTTTGCCGCGCATCATGCCCTTTTCGTGCGGGCAGGCTTCGGGTCCCGCGCCCATCATGCCCCAGCCGCCGGGTTCGGCCCAGACGGTTTCAGCACTCAGGCCAATGGCGGTAAAGGCGGCGATACCCAGCACAATTTTTTGTACGCGTTTCATGGTGTCATGCTCCTCGTGGGGTTGAGAACGGAATGGGGATTCTGGCTGCACAATGTAAGTAGTGATGATAGCGCATCGTGAATTTTGTAAGGCCATGTAAGTGCTGTGATGAATGAGTGGATGAAGGCATCGGGTAAAATTGGCGGATGGAAAATATTTTTATTTTTGTAGCAGGGGCGCTGCTGGCCGGTGTGCTGGTGGGCGGCTTGCTGGTTTTGCGTTTGCGTGAGTCGCGCCGCATGGGGAGGCTGGAGCTGGAGAGCGAGCTGGCTACTTTGGGCGAGCGGCTCAAGGGACGTGAGGAAGAGTTGCGGCGGCTGCGTGAGGAACTTGGGGGAGCGCATGGCGCGCTGGAGGCGGCGCGTCAGCTGGCGGGTGATCTGCGTGCTCGCGAAGCGGCATTGAGCACGCAACTGGGTGAGGAGCGACGCAGTTCTGCCGAGAAACTAGCGACTTTGGAAGAGGCGCGCTTGTCTTTGCTTGATGCGTTCAAGGCGTTATCTGCCGATGCCTTGCAGCGTAACAATCAGTCGTTTATCGAGCTGGCGCGGGCGACACTGGAAAAGTATCAGGAAGGTGCGCGGGGTGAGCTGGAAAAGCGTCAGCAGGCGATTGGTGAGCTGGTCGCGCCGGTCAAGGTGACGCTGGAAAAATTCGAGCAGCAGGTGCAGGCGGTGGAAAAATCGCGTGTCGATGCGTACGCCACGCTGACCGAGCAGGTCAAGTCGCTGGCGGAGTCGCAAGGGCAGCTCAAGCAAGAAACCCATAATCTGGTCAAGGCCTTGCGTGCGCCGCAGACACGGGGACGCTGGGGTGAGTTGCAGCTCAAACGGGTGGTTGAAATGGCGGGGATGCTCGATCATTGTGATTTCTTTGAGCAGGCGAGCGTGGGGACGGAAGAGGGGCAGCTACGCCCGGATCTCGTCGTGCGCCTGCCGGGAGGCAAGCATATCGTGGTCGATGCCAAGGCACCTTTGGCAGGCTATCTTGACGCGCTGGAAGCGCAGGACGATGTCACACGCCGCCGCAAGATGGAGGATCATGCGCGTCATGTGCGCGAGCATCTGGTCAGGCTGGGGCGCAAGTCTTACTGGGAGCAGTTTCAGAATTCACCGGAGTTTGTCGTGCTGTTCCTGCCGGGCGAAATGTTCTACAGCGCTGCGCTGGAAGTCGAACCGACCTTGATTGAAGCCGGGGTTGAACAGAAGGTGATTCTGGCCACACCCACCACGTTGATTGCCCTGCTGCGTGCAGTCGCTTATGGCTGGAAGCAGGAGGCATTGACTGAGAATGCGCGTGAGATCAGTACGCTGGGCAAGGAGTTGTACGAGCGCATGGCGGTGATGGCCGATCATTGGGGGGATGTGGGCAAGCATCTGGGCAATGCTGTGGGGGCTTACAACAAGTCGCTGGCTTCGCTCGAATCGCGGGTGCTGGTGTCAGCACGCAAGTTCCGCGATCTCAAGGCCGCGCCCGAAGACAAGGAGCTGCGTGAGTTAACGGGCATCGAGGTGATTCCCCGCGCAGTGCAGGCGCCCGAGCTGCTTGCAGTGACGGCCGCTGCGACGAATCAGGACTGAGGCAAAGGACGGTGGAAAAGAAGGAATACTGGCGTTGGTCGGAAAGCTGCTGGATTGATGAATCGCGCGACTGGCGCACGGCGCAGCGCATTTCGGCGGGTGTTGATGTGGGTTCGGTCAGCTCGCAGGCGGTGGTGTGTGTCGATGGTGAGCTGTATGGTTATCACAGCACGCGCACGGGCAACAGTAGCCCGGATTCGGCGCAGCGCGCACTCGATGGCGTGCTGGAAAAGTGCGGGATGTCGCTGGCCGATATTCGCTATATCGTGGGCACGGGCTATGGGCGCGTCAATGTGCCGTTTGCCCATAAGGCACTGACGGAGATCGCCTGCCATGCGCGCGGTGCCAATTACATGGCGGGGCCGTCGGTACGCACCCTGCTCGACATGGGTGGGCAGGATTGCAAGGCGATCCGCTGCGATGAACGCGGCAAGGTCACGCAGTTTCTGATGAATGACAAATGCGCGGCGGGAACCGGGCGCGGCATGGAGGTGATCGCCGATCTGCTGCAGATTCCGATAGGTGAGCTGGGTACGCGTTCCTTTGACATAGACGAAGAGCCGCCCGCAGTCTCGTCGGTCTGCGTGGTGTTTGCCAAGTCCGAAGCCCTGGGGATGTTGAAGGCGGGGTACACCAAAAACAAGGTGATTGCCGCGTATTGTCAGGCGATGGCCGAGCGGGTGGTGGCACTGATCGAGCGGGTGGGTGTGGAGGGTGATTTTTTCATTACCGGCGGGATCGCCAAGAATCCGGGGGTGGTCAAACGGATCGAAAAGCGGCTGGGTGTGACCGCCGTCGGCTCGCGCTGGGACAGCCAGATTGCCGGTGCCCTGGGGGCGGCACTGTTTGCCGATACGCTGTGGCAGAAGCAGACGAAAGTTTCATAGGAGTCGCAGATGATTGCTAACTACGGTTATCAGGACGGTTCAGGGATTTATTACATCCGCATTGACACCGACGCCTGCGTGCGTTGCGCGCACGCCTGTGTGGTCGCCTGTACGCAAGGGGTTTTCGAGCGTGTGGTCGATGATTACGACGACGCCGTGGTGCAGGTGGCTGATGCCCGCCGTCGTACCCTGGCTAGCGATTGTGCGGCCTGCAAGCCTGCGGGGGGCTATGTGAATCTGCCCTGTGTGGATGTCTGTGAGGCGTATGCCTTGCAGCATTCGTGGTGAATCATTGCATCATGCCGCACGAAACCTTGCGCAATGCAGGCTGGCAGTGCCAGACTACGATTGATGAACCCCGATTGTCGGAGATTGCCGAGGCGTATCGGGCACTGGGTTACGAAGTTCGGGTGGTGCAGGAGGGGGTGACGGTGGGCTGTGGTGCATGTGATCCGGCGGGGGCGGGGCGTGTCGGCACGCTCTACATTCGTCGCGATTTGTCTCTGTCTCTGGCACCGACTGCCTCCATCGAAGACGAGGACTTGTTCGCGCTGTGAACATGGAGAGGACGCCGGTTTCGGTTATCCGGGTACATCGTCGCGATGCCACGCAAAGGGTGACGTTGCTGCTGGATGGTCAGCAGGTGAGCGTGCAGGCGGGCGCGTCGCTCTTGCAGGTGGCGCAAGCGGCAGGTATTTACTTGCCGGCCTTGTGCGCGCATCCCGATCTGCCGTCGTCTGGTACGCCGCAGGGCAGCGCGGGTTGCGGGCTGTGCCTGGTGGCGGTGGATGGCATGAGCGGCCTGCAGCGTGCCTGCGGCGTGATGGCCACGGCGGGGCTGCGTGTCACGACCCATTCCGCAGCGATTCAGCAGGCGCGGCAGGATGCCCTGGCGAGGGTGCTTGAACAGCATCCCCACGTCTGCCTGACCTGCCCGCAGCGCGATGGCTGCAGCCGGGTGATGTGCTGTTTCAATAATGCCGTCGAGGAGCGTTGCTGCTCGATCATGAGTCACTGCGAGCTACGCAAGGTGGCGGATTACCTCATTATTCCTGCCACAACAGCGGAATACGATCCGCAGAAGAACCGTTTGCCGGTGGTGAAGTACGAGCCGTTTTACGACCGCGATTACAACCTGTGTATCGATTGCCGCCGCTGTCTGGTGGCCTGCAACGAGGTGCGCGGTGTCGGTTGTCTGGAAGTGAAGAACACGAATGGCCGAACCTGGGTCGGGCCGATCGCCGATACATTGATGGCATCGGGCTGCAAGTTTTGCAATGCCTGTGTCGAGGTTTGCCCGACGGGAGCCTTGCTCGACCGCACGCAGAGCGCGGTGCAGCAGCGGGCGGCGGTTGCGCCGTGCACCACGGCTTGTCCGGCAGGCATCGACGTGCCACGTTATGTCCAACTGGCCGGGCTGGGGCGTTTTGCCGAGGCGAATGCGCTGGTACGCGAGAAGCTGCCGTTTCCCGGTATTCTCGGGCGCGCCTGCTATGCGCCGTGTGAAAGTGATTGCCGACGTGGAAATCTGGACGATCCGTTGTCGATCCGCAGCCTCAAACGGATCGCTGCCGAGCACGATGACGGCCAGTGGCGCGTCCTGCAACGACGTGATGTGCCCACAGGAAGGCGCGTGGCCGTGATCGGCGCGGGACCGGCGGGGCTGACGGCCGCGTTTTACCTGGCCAAGAAAGGCCATGCGGTGACGGTGTTTGAGGCCTTGCCCGATGCGGGCGGCATGGCGCGTTATGGCATCCCGGCTTATCGTTTGCCGCGCCAGGTCATTGATGATGAAGTGGCGGAGGTAGCGGCACTCGGCGTCGAGTTCCGTTTCAATACGCGCATCGAAGATGTGGCGACGTTGACGCAACAGCCGCAGGGTTTTGATGCGGTATTGGTGGCGATCGGCGCGCAGCAGGCCAAGCCACTGGATGTGTCGATGCCGGGAGGCGAACCCGACAAGATGCTGCCGGGGGTGCGCGATGGTCTTGGTTTCTTGCGCGATGTGGCGCTGGGGCAGTTGCAGGAGGTTCCGCCTCGGGTGACGGTGGTCGGCGGGGGCGATGTGGCCTGCGATGTCGCCCGCAGCGCGCTGCGTCTGGGCGGGCGGCAGGTCGAACTGGTTTATCGCCGCACCGAGGCGGAAATGTCGGCGCATGTCAGCGAGGTGGCGGCGAGTCTGCAGGAAGGCGTGACTGCCCATTTTCAGCAGGTCCCTACGCAGATCAAGGCGTGGTGCGGTTCTCCGAAGGATGCGGGGCGTGAAGCGGCCTTGCAGGTGACCTGGAACCGCACCCGCCTGAGCAAGCCCGATGCCTTGGGTCGTCGTCATCTGGAATGTGACCCGGCGGGCGAGACAACACAGCTCGTCGATCTTGTCATTGCCGCCGTGGGGCAGCAGGTTGCAGCGATCGGCGGTGTCGTCAGTCACGACGTAGGGCGCATCGTCGTGGATGCGATGGCGTGGACAGGGCATGCGCGTATTTTTGCCGGTGGCGATGCGGTACTTGGTTCCGCCACCTTGATCGATGCCGTGGCGCAGGGACGGCAGGCGGCCGCCGGGATCGACCGTTTTCTCGGCGGAGATGGCGATATCGAGGAAACCCTGCTCAATGAGGAGGAAAGGCGCTGGCAGACCGATCCTCACATCGGCCGTGAGGCGGATTTCAATCGTCGTCGCGCCATTTATCCTGCGCGCCAGCATGCGACAGACTGGCGTGAGCTTGAGTCGTGCTACACACACGCGCAGGCGACGGCAGAGGGCTTGCGTTGCCTCAAATGCAACCTTATGCACGCCATGGATGAAGCACTGTTACCGCCAGAATCCTGGCGCACGCTGGATGCCGTGGCGGTCCATGTCGTGGCTGCCGAAGCGGGGGTCTATTTCATTCACGATGCCAGCAAGCAGGTGCTGGCCATCAAAGGGGTACCTGATCTGCGCGCAGCCTTGATCGACGTGCTCGATCAGGTGGGCGCAGAGGCAGCGTATTTTTTTACGGTAGAACCATCTCACTACTACAGCCAGCGCGAAAGCGAATTGTTGCAGGCGTATAGCGAACAACAGGGTCGCTTGCCGTCGGGTGTCGGAGAGGATGCGCTGGATGATTTGTATTGAAATGTTCAGAGTTTGTGATGGAGCTTGCACCCATCGTGACTGATCTCACATTTGTTGAATATGCCCTGGAGGACGGCCTGCTGACGCTGACGCTTAAGCGGCCGCCGGTCAATGTGCTCAACATGGCATTGCTGGGTGAGCTTGCGCGTGTGTTGGGCTGCGCGGCGCAGGATGCATCTGTGCGGGTGCTGTGTCTGAGCGGACAGGGCGAAAAGTTTTTTTCGGCGGGCGTGGAGGTGGCCGATCACACGTCCGGGCGAGTTGCGCAGATGTTGCCGTTGTTTCATCAGGTGGTGCGGCAGTTGCGTGATTTTCCGGTGCCTGTGCTGGCCGCGTTGAATGGTTCGGCACTCGGCGGCGGGCTGGAGCTGGCGCTGGTTTGCGACATGATCGTGGCGGTGGAGGGCGCACAGCTGGGGCAGCCGGAGATCCGCCTGGGGGTGTTTGCGCCGGTGGCGGCCATTTTGTTGCCTCGCGTGTTGCCGCCGGTGTTGGCGAACGAGATGCTGCTGGGCGGGGGGGCAATGGATGCGGCGGTGGCGTTGCGTCATGGGCTGCTGAACCGGGTGTTTCCACGCACGAGTTTCGTCAAGGATGTGGCGGCGTATCTGCAGCCCTGGCTCGCCTTGTCGCGGGCGGCGCAGGTGCATAACAAGCGGGCATTGCGCGCGGCGGAGCCTCATCTTTTCGATGCGGCGCTGGCGCAGCTGGAACGCTGCTATCTGCAGGATTTGATGGCGACGGAAGATGCGCGGGAAGGGATCAACGCCTTTCTTGAAAAGCGTGCGCCACAGTGGCGGCATCGGTGAGCATGCGGACGATAGCAGCCTGGCAGATGGTGGCCGCCGGGGAGCTGCGCCGCGTCAGTTTGCCGCTGCCCGTGCTGGCGGCAGGCGAGGTGCTGGTCGAGGTGCATGGCTGCGGGGTGTGCCATACCGACTTGTCTTATTTTTATGACGGTGTACCCACCTTGCAAAAGCCGCCACTGACACTGGGACATGAAATCTCCGGCATCGTGGTGGCCGCTGCCGAAAGCGATTCGCCCCTGCTTGGGCGAGCGGTCATCGTGCCGGCGGTGTTGCCGTGTCATGTTTGCGAAATCTGTCGCATGGGGCGACCCAATCGTTGCCTGCAGCAGAAGATGCCGGGCAATTCGCTGGGGATTTATGGCGGTTTTGCCAGCCATATTCCCGTGCCGGGGCGTGATCTGTGCCGGGTTCCCGAGGTGCCTGGCGGCGGCTTGACGCTGGCGCATCTGGCGGTGGTGGCGGATGCGGTCACGACCCCGTATCAGGCCGCGCAACGGGCGGCTGTGACGACGGGCGACCGGGTCGTCGTGATCGGTGCGGGCGGTGGCGTGGGGGGTTACATGACGCAGATGGCGAAAGCGTTGGGTGCTGCCGTGGTGGTGGGGATTGATCTTCATGCGGGCCGTCTGGCGGCTTTGCAGGATTACGGGCTGGATCATGCCATCCCTGCGGCAGGCATGAGTCCGCCGCAGATCCGGGCGGCCTTCAAAGAGATCTCCGCATCCCATCATCGTTCCCGGCAGATGGGCTGGAAAATTTTTGAATGCAGCGGCAGCCAGGCTGGGCAGGCGTTGGCCATGGAGTTGCTGTCTTTCGTCGGTAAACTGGTGGTGGTGGGCTATGGCAGGCACACGCTGCCGTTCAACCTCTCGCGGCTGATGGCATTCGATGCCGAGATTATCGGTAGCTGGGGCTGCGCGCCGGCGGCGTATCCCACGGTGTTGCAGATGTGTCTGGACGGTCGTATTGCGTTGATGCCGTTCGTCGATCTGCAGCCGATGCGCCACATTCATGAGGTTTTTGCCGATGCCCACGCAGGCAAACTCATGCGTCGTGTGGTGCTGACCCCGGATTTCTGAACGTCTTTTCATTTTCCCCAAGGAATTTTCATGTCCCTCGACTGGCTGCCTCGCGACAACGTATTGAAGAATCACGCCCTGTTTGGCGACGAACATGTGTCTCATGCCGCGCCGGGGGTGATATTCGAGAAACGCCCGCTGCTCGATGCCGCAGGGCAGGCCGTGGATGGGCTGTATTCGGCCTGGGTCTGGCTCAATAATCCGGCGCAACACAATGCCTATACCACTGAGATGGTGAAAGGCGTGATTGCCGGTTTTCAGCGCGCTTCGAGCGATCGTTCGGTGGTGGCTGTGGTGTTCGCCGCCGTGGGCGACAAGGCCTGGAGCAGTGGCGGTAATACGGCGGAATACGCCGCCTATTATTCGCGGCGGCCGCATGAATATGGCGATTACATTGATCTGTTCAATCGTATGGTCGACGGTGTGCTGGAGTGTCGCAAGCCGGTGATCTGCCGCGCCACCGGGATGCGCGTGGCGGGTGGGCAGGAGATTGGCCTGGCGGCGGATCTCACGGTGTCTTCCGATCTGGCCATGTATGGTCAGGCCGGGCCACGCCATGGTTCATCGCCCGTGGGCGGTTCGACGGATTTCCTGCCGTGGTTTCTCTCCATCGAAGATGCCATCTACAACTGCGTTTCCTGCGAGTTGTGGAGTGCTTACAAGATGAAGCACAAGGGCATGATCAGCAAGGTGTTGCCGGTACTGAAAAATGGGGATGAATGGTTGCGGAACCCGTTGGTACGCACCGATACCTGGCTGGAAGAGGGCGAGATTGTGTATGGCGAATTGATTGCCGCTGAACAGCAGGCTGCGGCGCGGGCATTGATTGCCGCGTGTACGGTGGATTTCAGCCGCATCGATGCGGAAATCCACAAGATGATCTGGAACTTCGCCAACCTGTTTCCCAACTGTCTGCAAACTTCGCTCGACAGCCTGCGGGCGAAAAAGAAGTTCTTCTGGGATGCGGCCAAACACATGAATCGCCACTGGCTACAGGCCAACATGAACAACGAAGCCTGGCTGGGCTTCAATGCCTACAACACAAAGAAACTGACCGGTCGCGATACCATCGATTTCATCCGCCTGCGCCAGCGGCTCGCGCAGGGGGCGGCGCTGGATGAGCAGTTGATGGAAGAGGTGCTGGCGCAGCCCCAGCCCCAGCCCTAAGCTACACGCCTACATCCCCATCCGAAAGCTTGAGGGTTAGACAGCTGGAAGGCTGGAATATCAATGCCTGCTGCTCTGTACCGTGCGGATGTCGATTGATTTGTTTCGGCTTTCCGGGTATATTGCGGCGTTTTTCCGTCCCGCTTTATTAAGGAATTCACATGGTTGTCATCCGTCTTGCCCGTAGCGGCGCCAAGAAGCGCCCGTTCTTCAACATGGTTGTGACCGATTCGCGCAATCGTCGCGATGGTCGCTTCATCGAGCGCATTGGTTTTTACAACCCGAAGGCCGCCGAGAGCGAGCAGGGTCTGCGTGTGGATGCCCAGCGTCTTTCTTACTGGCAGAGCCAGGGCGCGCAAATGTCGCCGACGGTTGCCCGTCTGGTGAAGCAGAACAACGCTACGGCACCGGCAGCAGCCTGAATTTCTTCTGTTCATCGACAGGATGTCGATGTGGGCGTGCGCTCCTGCGATGGAATCGGTTGAAAAGATAGAAATGGTTATATTGGGTCGGGTCACCGGCTCTTATAGCCTGCATGGCTGGGTCAAGGTTCATTTGTTTGGCGATGATGCGGCTGCACTGGGCGATATGCCCCAGTGGTGGCTGGCAGCGGATGCTGAAAATGGCCCTTGGGCAGCCTATGCGTTGCATCAGTTCAAGCCGCACGGCAAGAGCCTGATCGCCAAATTCGATCAGGTAGCTGATCGTAATGCGTCTGAAGCCATTGATGGTTTTTATATTGCGGCGCCGCGTAGCGCGCTGCCCAAAACAGCCGGCAACGAATATTACTGGGCTGACCTGAAAGGCTTGACCGTCAGGAATATCCAGGGTGACGTGCTGGGGCAGATCACGGATCTCATGACCAGTGGCGCACATGACGTGCTGTGTGTCCGGGATGCGGCGGGGCAAGAGCGTTTGCTTCCGTTTGTCGGTCATGTGGTCAAACAGGTGGATGCCGAAAATCGTGAAGTGCGGGTTGAGTGGGGCGTGGACTGGTGAACTCACCGGTGCTACATCCCTGCCTGGCTGCATGTCGGCGTGAGAATTTGGGCGATGTTCGGAGCGGGGTTCGGAGCGGCATTTCGTGAGCCTGGATTTCGACATCGTCAGCTTGTTCCCCGAAATGTTTGCCGCCTTGACGCAGTCCGGGATTACCCGGCGCGCCCTGGAACAGGGGTTGTGGCAGGCGCACTTCTGGAATCCGCGCGACTTTACGGAAGACAACTACCGGCGTGTGGATGACCGCCCCTATGGCGGCGGCCCAGGGATGGTCATGTTGCCGCAGCCGCTGGAAAAGACGATTGCTGCGGCCAGGCAACGTCGCGTAGCGGCTGGCGACACAGCGGTGAAGGTCATTTATTTTTCGCCACAGGGACGGCCATTGACGCATGAACGTGTGCTGGAAATGGCGCAAAGCCAGGGAGCCATACTGCTTTGCGGGCGTTATGAAGGGATCGACGAGCGGTTGATTGCCCGTTGTGTTGACGAGGAAATCTCGCTGGGTGATTTCGTACTGTCCGGCGGCGAAATTCCTGCGCTGGCCTTGATGGATGCCGCAATCCGGCAGTTGCCGGGTGCGTTGAACGATGCCTGTTCCGCACAGGAAGATTCTTTCGTCGCAGGCTTGCTCGATTGTCCGCATTACACGCGCCCTGAAGTCTACGAAGGCATACCGGTGCCGGAGGTACTGCTTTCGGGAAATCACGAGAAAATCCGTCGCTGGCGGCTCAAGGAAGCCTTGGGGCGTACCCGGCAACGTCGTCCTGATTTGTTGGTCGGGCGCGATCTGACGCGCGAAGAGCGCGTGTTGCTCGAAGAGTTGCAGAATTCCAGCCGGCTTCCTTGGAAGGCGTGATAGAATAAGCGGTTGTAGTCTGGTATCAAAAAAAGCGCGCGCACCAGTTTTTAACTGCATCAAGCAAACTGCTCTACGCGAACGGCCTCAGGCCATTGTTTAATGTAATGGAGTCCTCTTTCATGAATCTGATCGCACAACTCGAAGCTGAAGAAATCGCCCGTCTGGGCAAAACCATCCCCGAATTCGCACCGGGCGACACCGTCGTCGTGCAGGTGAAGGTCAAGGAAGGTACGCGTGAGCGTACCCAGGCCTATGAAGGCGTGGTGATTGCCAAGCGTAATCGTGGCCTCAACTCCAGCTTCATCGTTCGCAAAATCTCCGCCGGTGAAGGCGTCGAGCGTACTTTCCAGACCTATTCGCCGCTCATCAGCGATATCGAAGTCAAGCGCCGTGGTGCGGTACGTCGCGCCAAGCTGTATTACCTGCGCGAGCGTTCGGGCAAGTCGGCACGTATCAAGGAAAAGCTGGTCAGCCGCAACAAGGCAGCAGTCGCCGGTTAAAGCGATCCGCGTTAGCCTGTCAAAACAAAAAACGGAGCCGCAAGGCTCCGTTTTTGTTTGATGTTGTTATTTGTTGATGCGTTGATACGTTGAACAGGGTCAGGTGTTCCGTTTGTCTTTTTCAATCAGCGCGTAGGCCGAGTGGTTGTGGATGGATTCAAAGTTTTCTGATTCAACGATGTAAGCATCGACGCGGGTTTCCGCATTCAGTACCCCGGCCACATCGCGCACCATGTCTTCGACAAACTTCGGGTTATCGTAGGCACGCTCGGTGACATACTTTTCGTCAGGCCGCTTGAGCAGGGCAAACACCTCGCAGGAGGCTTGTCCTTCGGCCATCTGCACGATTTCCTCGATCCAGACGAAAGCGTTGGTCCAAGCGGTGATGGTGACGTGCGAACGCTGGTTGTGTGCGCCACGATCGGAAATCTTCTTTGAGCAGGGGCACAGACTGGTGGCCGGAACGACCACCTTGGTGGATTGCCGGTACTGGCTGCCCGGCAGAATTTCGCCCACCAGGGTGATTTCATATTCCATCAAGCTGCGAACGCCCGAAACCGGTGCTTTTTTGTCGATGAAGTAAGGGAAACGCATTTCGATGTGGCCGGTTTCGGCCTCCAGGCGTTCAACCATGTGACGCAGCATGGATTCGAAATTTTCGACCGAAAACTCCCGCTCGTTGGCATTGAGCAGTTCGACAAAGCGCGACATGTGCGTGCCTTTGAAGTTGTGCGGCAGGCCAACGTACATGTTGAATTCGGCGATGGTGTGCTGCATGCCACCATTTTTGTCGAGCACCTTGACGGGGTGGCGGATGCTCTTGATGCCCACCTTATTGATGGGGATGGCGCGCGAATCGGCGCTGCCCTGGACGTCTGCAATGGCCATGATGTTGGGGTCTCTGCTGTTCATGTGATGTATTCCTGAAAAGGGAGGGGGCAGAATCTGCATTTCCGGATCAGGAACAGTTTAACAAATCCGATCAATTTACTCAACTATTCGCATCGCGCTCAAGGGTCTGCGAATTTATTGCAACCGTTCGGGCTGAGCCTGCGGTGTTTGTCGATGCCCTTATGTTTCCAGGGAATGCCCTTCGGCAAGCGCAGGGTGCACGGATTTAATCAGTGCCTCCTTAGGGCGGGGTGCGCGTTAACGCGCGCCACGATGCCCGCCGCATCCAGCCCAAGCTGGCTCAGCAAGGTTGCCGTGTCACCATGGTCGATGAATTGATCCGGCAGCCCCAGACGCAGCAAGGGCGTGTGGATGCCCGCTTCTGCCAGGCAACGGGCGATTTCGCTGCCTGCGCCGCCAATTACGGTGTTTTCTTCGAGGCTGACCAGCAGCGTGTGTTCAGCGGCCAGTTGGCACACGAGGGCTGCGTCGAGCGGTTTGACGAAGCGCATGTTGGCGACGCTCGCATCGAGTTCTTCCGCCGCGGTGAGTGCGGGGGTGAGCAGGCTGCCAAAGGCCAGCAGGGCGATGCGTGAGGGGGCGTTTGTGGGTTTGCTGCTGGTGCGGCGAACTTCCCCTTGGCCGATGGGCAGGCTTTCGAGTGTGGGGGCGATGGCTGCACCGGGGCCGCTGCCACGCGGGTAACGCACGGCACTGGGGCCGTCGTGGTGAAAGGCAGTGGTCAGCATCTGGCGACATTCGTTTTCGTCGCCAGGGGTCATCACCAGCATGTTGGGGATGCAGGTGAGGTAAGACAGATCAAAAACGCCGTTGTGCGTGGCACCATCAGCACCCACCAGGCCGCCGCGATCAATGGCCAGCACTACGGGGAGGTTTTGCAGGGCGACATCGTGGATCCATTGATCGTAGGCGCGCTGCAGGAAGGTCGAGTAAATGGCGACCACCGGCTTCAGTCCTTCGCATGCCAGGCCGGCGGCAAAGGTAATGGCGTGCTGCTCGGCAATGCCGACATCATGATAGCGTTGCGGGTATTGTTGGGCGAAGCGACCCAGCCCTGAGCCTTCGCACATGGCCGGGGTGATGCCGATCAGGCGATCATCGGCGGCGGCCATGTCGCACAGCCAGTCGCCGAAGATATGGGTGTAGCTGGGTTTGGCCGATTTGCCGCCCGTCTGGATGCCGCCGGTGCTGTCGAATTTCGAAACGCCGTGATAGAGGATGGGGTCGG
Source organism: Sterolibacterium sp. (assembly GCA_018061005.1). Classification (GTDB taxonomy): domain Bacteria; phylum Pseudomonadota; class Gammaproteobacteria; order Burkholderiales; family Rhodocyclaceae; genus Sterolibacterium. Next base: position 34,796 of record JAGOVA010000024.1, read on the forward strand.
CCTCGGCCAGCTTGTAGCCCTGGCCTTTGCGGGTGATGACATGCAGAAACTGCGGGCCGTTGAGTTCGCGCAGGTTTTGTAGCGTGGGAATCAGCGACTCCAGATCATGTCCGTCGATTGGGCCGATGTAGTTGAAGCCGAACTCTTCAAACAGTGTGCCGGGAACAACCATTCCTTTGACATGCTCTTCGGCACGCCGTGCCAGTTCCAGCACCGAAGGAACGATGGACAGTACTTTTTCACCGGCGCGGCGGGCGGCATTGAAGGTTTGCCCGGAGAGCAGGCGCGCCAGATATTTGTTGAGCGCGCCCACCGGGGGAGAGATCGACATGTCGTTGTCGTTGAGCACCACCAGCAGATTGGCGTCGATGACCCCGGCGTTATTGAGTGCCTCAAAGGCCTGCCCGGCAGACATGGCACCGTCACCGATAATGGCCACAACACGCCGGTTTTCGCCTTTGTTGCGAGCGGCCACGGCCATGCCCAGCGCGGCTGAGATGGACGTCGATGAATGGCCGACGCCAAAGGTATCGTAAGGGCTTTCGTTGCGTCGCGGAAAGCCGGATATCCCATCCTGCATCCGTAATCGCGCCATGCCATCGCGGCGTCCGGTGAGGATTTTGTGGACGTAGGTCTGATGCCCCACATCCCACACCAGGCGGTCTTCCGGGGTGTTGAAGACATGATGCAATGCGATGGTCAGCTCGACCGTACCCAGATTTGAGGAGAGATGGCCGCCGGTTCGGGCAACCGATTCGATCAGGAAGGCGCGTAATTCCTGCGCGATCTGGGGGAGTTCGTGGGCAGGCAGGCGGCGCAGGTCGGCCGGGCTGGTGATGGTATCGAGGAGAGGCGTGCTGGGCATGAGGCGATGATGCGCTTGAGTAATGAGCGTCAGAAGGGCGTCAGAGGGGGGGGGTCAGAATTTTCTGTCGCAAATGAAGTCGGTCAGCTCGACGAGGCGGCGTGCCGGTGTGCCAAATTCGGTTAATACCGCCTGGGCGGTGGCGCGTAGTTCAGCCGCCTTTTCACGCGCCTGGGGCAGGCCGAGCAGGCTGACATAGGTGGGTTTGTTGTGTGCGGCATCTTTGCCGGCCGTTTTGCCCAGCGTGGCGGTATCGGCTTCGCTGTCGAGAATGTCATCCACCACCTGAAACAGCAGGCCGGCAATTTTGGCGTAATGGTCAAGACGGCGGTAAGCCTCAGTGGTCAGCCCCGCGCCGCAGTTTGCACCGAGCAGCACGGCAGCGCGGATCAGCGCGCCGGTTTTGTGGATGTGCATGAATTCGAGTTCAGCCAGTGTGAGTGGCTGATCAATGGCCGCCAGGTCGATGGCCTGTCCCCCGGCCATGCCCCGCGAGCCAGCGGCATGGGCAAGCAGGCGCAGCATGTCGAGCTGGCGTGTGGCCGCAGACGTGCCCACCTGTGTGCCTCCCTGTGTGCAGTCGTCATCGCACAGCGGGTGTTCCGCCAGCACCTGAAAGGCCAGCGATTGCAGGGCGTCGCCCACCAGCATCGCGGTGGCTTCGTCAAATTCGACATGACAGGTCGGCTTGCCACGGCGCAAAACATCGTCATCCATACAGGGCAGATCGTCATGCACCAGTGAATAGACGTGAATCAGTTCCAGCGAGGCTGCGGCAATATCCAGATGTTCAGGAGTCGCACCGGCAAGCATACCGGCGGCGTGGCAAAGCAGGGGGCGTACACGTTTGCCGCCCCCCAGTGTGGCGTAACGCATGGCCTGATGCAGGCGCTGCGGTGCCAAATGAGCAGCGGGCAGCAAGCGATCCAGTGTTTGTTCACTGCGCTGCTGCATGGCATCCATCCAGACAGAAAAATCCATAATTGCGGAAGGCCGGGAGGTCAAGAGGCAGAAGATGCAGATTCCTCGTCAGGGGCAAACGCGCGCAGCGTGCCGCCTTCGAGGATTTTGAGTTTTTGATCAGCGGTGTTCAACGCTTCCTGGCAGTACTTCAATAATGAAGTCCCGCGTTCGTAAGTCGTCAAAGACTCTTCCAGCGGCAACTGGCCATCTTCCATGGCGCGCACAATGGCCTCGAGCTCGGCCAGTGCGGCTTCAAACGTTGTCGGGAGGGCGGGGCGTGCAGGTTTGACCATGAAGTACGATAAGGTGTTTGGCGAGCCAGCATCTGGCCAGACAAAAGGCGAGAAAATAACGCATACCCTGCATTCAGGTCAAACACATATCGAGGTGTTTGCGCGCAGAGCAACGATCATGGGTGAAATGTTTAATTTTATATTGCATGTTGGCAAATGTCTTGCTAGAATTCTTTGCTCTTCAGGCGCGTAGCTCAGCTGGTTAGAGCACCACCTTGACATGGTGGGGGTCGTTGGTTCGAGTCCAATCGCGCCTACCAAAAATGTCCTGACGGGGCAGTCTTCACAGACTGCCCCGTTTGCTTTTGTGCGACCCTCTTCCTCTTTGTGCTCGCCTCTTTGCTTCCGGTTCGCAATGAACGTCACTTGGCATCGGCATCCTGCACAGCCCAGTCCGTCCCATCTATTCCCGTCATTCTTGCGAAGGCGGACATCAGCTTGGCTTGGGCACCCTGAATAGCTCCAATAGACTATTGCTGCACCGGATGGTGCTGTTGGATAATTCGTGCTGTTTGTCCGGCGGTACGTTACGTTAAGCATCGTCCGGGTGCGTTATAAGTCATATACGAGGCATTTCATGAAACTTTTTTTGAAGAAGCTGGCTACCAGCCTGGCACTCGTGGCCGCTTGTGGCTCCACTTTTGCAGCAGATTTGACTGCAACGGGCTCAGGCAACCAGACCTTCAGTGCGGGTGTGGTCGGTGGCGATTGGACGTTTGAGCATACGGCCATCAAAGGGAAGTTTCTGGATACGATCACCTTTAATTTGCCCAGCCTTTCTGACTATAGCTATTTTGCAAACACCTATTACCTGAAGGGTAAGACGGACATTATCAATTTCGCTGGCTGGTTGGACGGGAATGCGTTGGCCATTACCTCAACGGGTAAGTTTGAGACGGCAGGTGCGGATCTTCAACTCGCTTCGGGTGTGCATACCTTGAGTTTTTCGGGGCATGGCGTTGAGAGCAAAGGCGGCTCATATAGCGTCTGGATGAGTGCGTCGCCTGTGCCTGAACCTGAGTCGTATGCCATGCTGTTGGCCGGTCTTGGTTTGGTGGGTGCCGTGGCGCGTCGGCGTCGTTCGGCTTCCTGATTCGACAGCCGGGCGCGAGAGCGCTGCGATTGAAATCAGAGCGGGGCAGCAGAAATGCTGCCCCGCTTGTTTGGTGCCAGTTGAAGTGTGAAACAGTACGCGGAGGCGGTGTTTGTCAATCCGCTTTTGGGATCGTTGCCGTATCGCGCCGACGAGTGAATCGGTTGGTGATATATGCGCCACACGCGCTGCCAATCGCATTGACCAGTGCATCGAGAGACTCGAAACTGTGGGCGTGGGCTTCGATCTCATAGTATTCGTGGGCGATGCCAATCGCCGCGACTATCGCGGCGGCGATGAGCCAGTGCTGCCTAGGTAGGGCGTAGCAAAACGCTACCGCGATGACGGCGTAGGCACCAAGGTGCGCCAGCCAATGAAACACGCCCTGAAATACCTGGCCAGCCTGGGGCTGGCCGCCGATGCCGAATAATGCCAGCGTCAGTATGACGGCAGCGGCTGCGCCAAAACGCTGTGTTGCACGAGCGGGGAGTTTCATGGGATGGCTTGTGGGTGGCTTGGGTTATGGCCGCTATCGAAGCGTGGTGTGGCGTGGCTCGTTGGGGCGTTCGTTGGGGTTTGTGCCGCTACCAATGAGCAGCGGACGTGCGCGAAAACAAAAAGGGACTCAGCTTACGCGGAGTCCCTTCATGGGGTGGTGCTTTTTTAGAACTTTTCGTTGCGGCGGCGGCTGACCACGAAGCCCATGAGACCCAGGCCAGCGATGAGCATCGCATAACTCTCGGGTTCCGGCACCGGGGTGATCTGGGTGAGGTAAGTGCCCCCCAAGGTGAGCGTGCCACCACCCGGTTGGGCATGGCCGGTAATTACAGCGCGATAGTGCGTGTTGGCGGCGAGGTCGAGCAGGTTGGCTTTGTCGGCAAACGTGGCCGTCAGGTTTCCTGATTTGTTCATGCCTGCAATGTGCGGGCTCAGCAGATCAACGCCAGCCAGGCTGGTAATGTCGAGCGTCAGGGCGTTGATGTTGGCGGTTAGTCCCGAGGTGTAGAGGCTGGCACGCGTTTTGTCGTAGTCTGTGGATGTCACAAACTCGAAGGTCTTGAGGAAGTTGCCTGCATCGACATGGATGGAATTTTGCTTTTGTGCTGGCTTAGCTGCCATCGCAGGCGCGGCCGATAGGGTGCAAGCCAGCAGGGTGGCAAGCAGCAAAGAAGTTTTGGTGGTTGTCATGGTCATCTTTCCGCTTCAGTTTGCTTCAGTTCAATGGCTGCGTTTGCGGCGGGCAATCATCCCCACCAGGGCAAGGCCGGCCATCATCATGGCGTATTCACTGGGTTCGGGAACCGCAGCGATCTGCAGGCTATAGGATTGTCCGAGGTTGCTGGATTCGGAACCCGAGATCACGAGCGTGTGTGCGATGTGGGGTGCCAGGCCGAGAAAGGTGTGGCCGAAGGCCACGTTGGTGGCATCCGGATCAAGCGACCAGGTGGCGTTGATTGCTTGGCCGTCCAGGGTGAAAGTGACATTCGGAACATCCAGGGGCGATGTGCCCCAGAAGAATGTGGTCATGCCCAGTTGTGCGCCATTGGCCGGGGGCGTAAGGCTGAAACTGAAGGAGTCAGAAAAGAGACCCGACTCCGGAAGGGCGACATCCTGCGAGATGCCGACGCTGCCAATGCTGCCGAGCGAGTACGCTGCTGCTTCAGCCGCAGGCGCGGCGAGCATGGTGGCCATGCTGAGGTAGGCTGCGAATGCAAGTTGGTTGAGTTTCATTGGTCGCCCCAAATTTCTGTAAGTTCAAGCGGCATATTCTTGTCTGGATATGCGTAACTGGCAATAGTCCGTTTGAGCCAATGGCCTTGCATGTGCTTGTAATATTTGTGGTCTTGATGCGATTGCGGTGTGGCTGACGTGGTGAGCTTCCCTTTGTTTTTCGTTTTCCAACTGATCGGCATTATGCCGCTTTCTGTTGCTCATGCTGAGCGTTGACCCATTGCTTCAAGAAGTTAGCTGGCGAGGCGTAGCCGAGCGTGGAATGC
>JAGOVA010000125.1 GCA_018061005.1 Sterolibacterium sp.
GATTCAGGCTGTCGATAATCAGCTTACGTTCGCGCTTCGTCAGGTAGGCATCAACCCTCGCCCGCTCCGCGTTGCTGTGCTTGTCAATCTGCCATGCGGCATCACTGGCAACAAGACTATTCTTTAGCGCCAGATTCAGCGCCGCCCGTAGGTCGTTAAAGTATCGGTTAGCGGTTGCGGGCGCTCTGCCTTTACTGATTGATGCAAACCATGTCTCGACATCCTGACGCCGTAGCTTTGCCAACTGAATGGCGCCTATGCGCCTCGGGTCGTCTGAATCGACCTTGCTGGTATCAACGTCGTCAGCAAAGAACATATACCGTTCCAGCCGTTCGCGGTATTCCTCGGCCTTAGTGTCGCCAGCCCGCTGGCGCTTATGCTCGATATATTCCTGACAGGCTTGTTTGACCGTTGGCTTTGCCTTGACATCCACGCCCTTGATAATCTTACTCAGCAGGCTTTCGGCCTCGGCCTTGGCTTCGTCATAGGTTGCGAATGCACCTAGAGCAACATGCTCGACCTTGCTGGTGTCAGGGTGTCGATACCGCAGCACCCATGCACCTGGCCCGCCGCTTTCCGATGGCCTGAATCCTATATGCTGGCCCTTCGATAGCATCCGAAAATAGGGGGCATTCTGCGGGCGGGGCTTCAGCTTTGCGCGCCCTCTCGCCGTCAGCAGATCATCGGGGTTAAAATCAGCCATCGGATGCTGTATCGTGTGAACAAAGTGTGAACGTTGTAATCGGCATGATACATCACCCGGAAAACTGCCGCACCTGAATGATTTAAGCGCAAACCCGCACCAGTTAAGGCTTTACAGGTTGATTGCTGATCTGATTAGCTGATGCCGTCTGGCCTGAAATGGGGTATATTCCCCCCTCCGAAGGCAGGGGTCGGACGTTCGAATCGTCTCAGGCGCGCCAAATTCCTGCACATCCTGTCCTGCACATCCGGTATATCCTGATGTAGCGATCTTGGCCTCGGCCTGCATCGGCCTTGATGTACGCTTGTACGCTGAACACCGCATGCCCCCATGCGGGTTCCACGGGATTTCACGGCGTCTCAGGCAGCGTCAATATCTGCCTGCAACTGCAGCCAGCGTTCCTCGGCCTGTGCCATGCTCTGCCCCAGTTCTTCACGACGCGCCTGCAATGACTGCGTCTGCGCCGGGTTGTTCCCCGGGCTATAGAGTGCCGGATCGGCCAGACGTTGTTCAATCAGTCGCAACTCCTCCTGCCAGGTGGCCAGCTGTTTTTCGAGCTTGCCGATCTCTTTCTGCAAGGCCTGCACCACGCGCTGCGCTGCCTGGGTATCCGCACGTCGACCGTTACCCGTTGCTGCAGCTGTTGCCGGTGCCGACAGTGTCGTGACGGCGGGCGTGTCGACGCGTGCCGCTACCGCCCCATTCACGCTCCCATCCCGCGCCCGCTGCGTAGCCAGCCATTTGGCGTAATCGTCGAGATCGCCATCAAACGCCTGGGCACGTCCATCGGCAACCAGCCACAATTCATCGGCGGTGCTTTTCAACAGATGGCGGTCATGCGACACCAGCACCACACAGCCTTCATATTCCTGCAGGGCAAGGTTGAGTGCCTCGCGCATTTCGAGATCGAGGTGATTGGTCGGCTCGTCGAGCAACAGCAGATTGGGTTTCTGCCAGATCAGGATGGCCAGCGCCAGACGTGATTTCTCGCCACCCGAAAAGCGGCCACACGGCTCGGTAGCCATGTCGCCGCGAAAATCAAAGCCGCCCAGATAGCTGCGCAACTCCATTTCACGCGTTTTCGGATCGAGGCGGATCATGTGCTGCAACGGCGACTCATCCGGGCGCAACTGTTCGAGCTGATGCTGGGCGAAATAGCCAATCTTGAGATCTTTGGCGGCCACACGCGTGCCGGTCTGCGGGGAAAGCTCACCCGAAAGCAGTTTCACCAGCGTGGATTTGCCCGCGCCATTTTTGCCCAGCAGTGCCAGACGCTGACCGGGGCGCAGGGTCAGGCTGACGTTGCCGAGGATGCTGCGCTCGCCGTAACCCGCCGCGGCCTTGTCGATTACCAGCAGCGGGTCGGGTGCCAGCCCGGCATCGCGGAAGCGGAAGGTGAAGGGGGTATCGACGTGCGCGGCACTGACTTCTTCCATGCGCGCCAGTGCCTTGATCCGGCTTTGCGCCTGCCGCGCCTTGGTGGCCTTGGCACGAAAGCGTTCGATGTAGCTGTGCAGGTGGGCGCGCTCGCGTTGCTGCTTTTCAAACATGGATTGTTGCAAAGCCAGATGAGCCGCACGCTGACGTTCAAAGTCGCTGTAGCCGCCACTGTAGAGCTTGAGACGCTGGCTTTCCAGGCTCAGGGTATGGTCGGCCACCGCATCGAGAAAGTCGCGGTCGTGCGAAATCATCAGCAAGGTACCCTGATAACTTTTCAGCCAGTCTTCCAGCCACAGCACCGCATCGAGATCGAGGTGATTGGTCGGTTCGTCGAGCAGCAAGAGATCGGAGCGACACATCAAGGCACGCGCCAGATTCAGTCGCACCCGCCAGCCGCCGGAAAAATCAGCCACCGGACGGGTGAAATCCGCATCGGAAAACCCCAGCCCGTGCAGCAACGCTGCCGCCCGCGCACGCGCCGAGTAGCCATCGATGTCACCCAGCCGGCCATACAGTTCGCCCACCCGATGACCATCATGATCGGCATCGCTGCTGGTTTCGAGTGCGGCCAGCTCACGTTCGATGGCGCGCAGCCCGACATCGCCATCGAGGGTGAATTCAAGGGCGGCATCCGGCAAGGCCGGGGTGTCCTGCGCCACATGCGCGATGACCCAGGCA
>JAGOVA010000126.1 GCA_018061005.1 Sterolibacterium sp.
CATTTGGCTGCCAGTGGCGGACTGGCGATGTCGGGTGCCACCTACACCTTTCAGCGTGGCCCGGATGGCGTGTCCTACGCCGTAGGTGGGGAAGTCCGGATCGACGTTTCCCCCGGCCGCAACCCGGAAGAAACTCAGGCACGCGCCCGTACCATCGTCGCTGCCGCCCTGGCACCGGCCGAGCCCTCCCCTCAGGATCGTACCGTCGCAGCACAAGCCCGACAAATGGGACAGCAGGCGATGCAGGAGGTCTTGCGCCAGCAACGTGAAGATGCGACACAGACATCCTCAGGCTTGGAGCCAGGGCCAGGTGCCCGCGCCCCCCGATCCAAACCGGAACCCGGAGGCAGCAGCGACATCCCCGGCCTGGCTCACGCACCAACACATCGTGGCATCCAGCAATATCAGCAAATTGCCGGGGTATCAGAAACCAGAGCGGCCACCCGCGGGGCGCTGCACATCACCGCCTGAAAATTGCAGGCATCTCCAGCTGCGGTTACGCAGTTGCAGTGGCAACGACAGCCACCCCGGATTTTCTTGACTTCCGTATTCGCGTTCCGTATTTCGCGGGATCCCCCAAAGTTCACCTTGAGTACACCGCACGGCTTTTTCACACCATCCGCACCATCACGCGCCGGCCGCAGACTGCCGGACATGATTGCGATAACGCTGATCGGATTTGGCGATATGATTCAAGACCCAGTGTCCTAGGTATTCCTGCAGTGCCCGGACTTCGGTGAGAGTCAAACGCTGCCCCTCTCGCACGGATTGCCTGAATTCATCAATCTTGCCGATAAAGGCAGCATGTTCCTGGATGTGTGTCGCCAGACCATCGTACCCGGTGGCCCGCATGTAGGCCTCTTCTTCAGTGAAATGCTGCCGCGTGTAATTGCTCAATATCGTCATGATCTCATCGAACGTCGCATCCACCCCGTCCAGGGCCGCCTCCGATGCCAGAAAATCCCTCAGATGATTGACCATGTCGATCAGGGTTCGGTGCTGGATGTCGAGGCTGGCGACCCCCACGCCATACGACTCATCCCAGACGACACGCGTGTCCTGCATGCGCAGCTCGGCAGCCCGGGCGTGCGCCGTCAGCCCTTCGCCATGTGCCAGAGTCGCGGCAACCTGGCCCAGCACCCGGGCACCCTTCGCGGAAAATTCAATCAGGCTGCTGCGTTTCTGGAAGTCATAAACCCCCAAAGGGCTAGAAAACCGCGCGCTACCTGAAGTCGGCAGGACATGATTGGGGCCAGCGCAGTAATCTCCCAAGGATTCGCTGGTGTAATGCCCAAGAAAAATGGCACCCGCATGATGGATACAATCCAGCAGACTGCGTGGGTCGGCAACGGCAAGCTCCAGATGCTCGGGGGCGATGCGATTGGCAAGCATGCAGGCTTCCGCCAGATCGCGCGTCTGCACGAGCGCCCCACGCTGTGCCAGCGATGCCTCGATGACTGCCCGACGCGGCATATCAGACAACAAGCGTTCCATGCTGGCCGCCACTTTATCGATCAGCGCCATCTCCGGCGTCAACAGAATGGACTGCGCCAGTTCATCATGTTCCGCCTGGGCAAACATGTCCATCGCAATCCAGTCCGGATGGGCACTGGCATCTGCAATGATCAGGATTTCGGAAGGCCCCGCCACCATGTCGATGCCAACGGTACCAAATACCCGGCGTTTGGCCGCGGCAACATAGGCATTGCCCGGCCCGACGATCTTGTCGACCTGAGGGATGGTCTGGGTGCCATAAGCCAGGGCGGCAATCGCCTGCGCCCCACCGATGGTCAGCAGGCGATCCACTCCGGCCAGGTAAGCCGCCGCCAGCACCAGTGGATTTTTCTGGCCATGAGGAATAGGCGTCACCATGATGAGTTCGCGTACTCCGGCTACCTTGGCCGGCAGTGCATTCATCAGGACGGAGGACGGATAGCTGGCCTTGCCGCCTGGTACATACAACCCGACGCGATCCAGCGGCGTGATTTTCTGTCCCAGGCGAACACCTCCGGCCTCCTCGTATTCCCACGAGCTGGCCTTTTGCCGCTCATGGAACAGACGGATCCGGCTGGCAGCCTGTTCCAGCGCCGTCCGTTGCGCTGGCGGCAGGGCAGCAAATGCAGCGGCCAGTTCCTGCCCCGGTAGCTCAAGAGCGGCCACCTCAGACACTTCGAGATGATCGAAACGACGAGTGTACTCAAGCACGGCAGCATCACCCTCCGCACGCACACGCCGCAGGATTTCCTCCACCTGCCGCTCGATGGCATCGTCCGTTGCGCTTTCGAAGGCCAGCAACGCCGTCAGCTGCCTGGGAAAGTCTGCATCCTGAGTCGTCAGGCGGCGCAAGGGAAAACAGCTCATCCCACAGCTCCGGTAAACGCGTCCATCACCGGCTGCAGCAGATCACCTTTCATCTTCAAGGCAGCCTGATTGACGATCAGCCGTGATGAAATCGGCATGATTTCCTCGACCTCGACCAGATTGTTGGCACGCAGGGTTCCGCCGGTCGATACCAGATCGACAATGGCATCCGCCAGACCCACCAGCGGCGCCAACTCCATCGAACCATAAAGTTTGATGAGATCGACATGCACCCCTTTGGCCGCGAAATGTTCACGCGCCGTCGTCAAATACTTGGTGGCAATACGCAGACGCGCCCCACTCCTGACTGCCTGGACATAATCAAAACCCACTGGAGCCGCTACACTCATCCGGCAGCGGGCAATTTTCAGGTCGAGTGGCTGATACAAACCCGCCCCCCCCTGCTCGATCAGGACGTCCTTGCCCGCGATGCCCAGGTCTGCCGCACCATAC